>DATGCF010000146.1:0-6523 GCA_035312245.1 Desulfosalsimonadaceae bacterium | reverse complement strand
ATTGACGTCAATGAAATCCGCTCCGTGGTCGTGCTGATCCTTGGCGATTTTTTGGATTTCCTCGGTATCCTGGGCTTCAACCGCCGCCTTGATGGGCTTTCGGCTTGAATTAATCAATTCTCCAACAATTAACATAGGTTTTCTCCTTTGATTGAAGTTAACTTTAATGGCTTTGTAAAATCTTTAAATAAGATTCCTCGTCGCTCGCGCTCGTCGGAATGACAGGCGCTATTGCCGTCATTACTTGAAGGCAAACGGCACGCCAAAATATAAACAATCCACTTCACAGTAAAAACGGTCTCTGCGTGACCGGGGTTCCGGGCGGCAGGCACAGAAAATCCGGCGCCTCATAGGGACCGAACAAAATTTTTCGAAAATACTCCCGGCTGCCCTTTATTTCCGTGTATTTCTTATCAAGAAAGCTTGCGTTTTCCCTGGCCCGCTCGCGCAGGGATTCAACTTCCGTTACCTGGGTATTGATCAGGGCAATATGGCTGTAATGCTTTAATTCCTCATTAAGCCCCCATACCGCATCTTCACGCCCCATGCGGGGGATGTAGTCATTTTCCAAAATACCCAGCGGGTCCTTTTCCTCCCTGACCCAGCCCGGGGTGATGTAATACGTGCCGACCCGCTCCCTGAAAGCTTTGTTGTAGGCCGCACGCGAGCCCAGCATAAGGGCCACGCAGTCATGCACAAGGGGCACATACAGATACTGCCGGGGTGCGTAAACACCGACAATGCCGTTTGAACACAATCCATAGCCCAGCAGGATTTCGTCCGCCGCGTCCGCCACGTGGTCGATTTCATTTTGAATAATCGCGGGCATCCGGTCCGGGGTCCGGTGCAGCTGCTGGTCCATAAACCGCAGATCCAGGCAAACATCCGCCGGGCATTCCGGCAGCAGCGCGTTTAACTCCTGCTCCATCACCCGGCAGGCAATGACCACCCGTTTTATCGGCGTTTCTTTTTCAGGCATATTCCATCCTAAATTGGAAATCGCTCAATTTAGGTCCATCTTTCGACCTATCGTTTCTCAGCGGCGGCGGAAAATGCCGGCACTTCCGGAAACTCCATGCTCTCCACATAAAGATCCATAAAATCCGGCCGGGTCTCGATGGACACATGTTCAACCCGCTGCATCCGGGATTCCAGGAACCGGCGGTTGCTCACATTGCGAAGCAGGCGGACGCAACCGATCCGGCAGGTATTGCCCGCAAAAAAGACTTTGGAGCCCATGCCGGGCGGCAAGAGCCCGATACCCTCGAGATTCTCCGGCCGCAGGGAATAGCCGAATCCCCCGGCGATAACTACCCTATGCAGGGCTCTCGGCTCAATCCCCGCCTCTGCCATAAGAATATCCATGGCCGCGCGGATCGCGCTTTTGGCGAGCTGGACCTGGCGGACATCATCCTGGGTGAAATAGACTTCCCCCTCGATATGAAAGGCCGCCTTTTCATTTAACTCAACCAGCCGTGAGGCCACCTCCGGGGCCAGTCCCTCGGTTTCTCCGGGCCGGCGCATACGGCCGGATCCCTCAATCACGCCAATTTTTACCAGGGCCGCGGTCAGATCGATAATGCCGCTGCCGCAAATCCCTTTGATCGGCGCATTCCCGATGGTTTTAAACGTAAGCGTCTGACCGTCCGTTTTGACCCGCTCCAGGGCGCCGATCTGTGCCCGGGTGCCGCTTGAAATCCCCATGCCTTCAAAGGCGGGGCCGGCGGCGGTGGAGGTCATCAGGCATTTGCCGCCGGCATTTAAGCCCATTTCTCCGTTCGTCCCGATATCCACGAACAGAACAGCGGCGCTTTGCTCGAAAAACCCATGGCAGACCAGGAGCCCGGCACTTATATCCCCCCCGATATAGGCATGCATCACCGGCGGCACGTAGACCCGTGCATCCGGGTTGACTGCCAGCCCGAACTGGGCGGCCGGATAGGTCTGGCCGCTTTGAATGCCCACGGTAAAAGGCACCCGGCCCAACGGCTCCGGATCAATCGCTGCGGCCAGCTGCAGCATGGTGGTGTTGCCGCCGATCACTAAATCGACAATTTCATTGACCTCGGTTTTCGAATCCTCACAAACCTCTTCGATCAGTTGATTCAGGCCATCGCGCACGCACTGGGCCAACTCGGCCAAGCCTTCAGGGGTTGAGCCCGCCTGGATACGGCGCACCACGTCATGGCCGAATCGGATCTGGGGGTTTAAGCTGGAGGCGGTGGAGAGCTCCCGGCAGGTGTCCAGGGACATCAATGTAACCACCAGGGTGGTCGTACCGATGTCAATGGCCAGGCCCTTGGGCGGTTTTCCCGGTGTCCAACGGCTGAGCGGCTGCTGGGGTTCCCGGTCGTAGCAAAGCCAGAAACAGCCCTCTTTTTCGGTTACCCGTGCGGCCGGGGTCCATTGTCTGGCCTGGACGGTTTTCTCCGCTGTTTGATTTGCCTCGTCATCCGCCCGGTCATCCGGATAGCGGTTTCCCTCGAGGATCCGGTACTCATCACGGACATACTCGGATAAGACATGGATGGTCATGTCTTTCCGGGTTTTTAGCTGGCAGGCCAGGCGGATGCCGTCTGCCGCCTGCTCCGGGGTAATCTCCGGGTGCGGTGTTTCCGGAACCGACTCCGGGGCCTCAACCCGCACGAGACACTTGCCGCAGATCCCCTGGCCGTTGCAGGGGGTATCCACCTCCACGCCCGCCCGGTACAGTGCGTCGCGCACGGTTTCGCCGCGGCGCATCTCAATGGATTCGCCGATCGGGTATATGGTTAGTTTTGGCATAATATTATAGATTACGGCTCCGGGAGACGGGTCAGGGAAATCATTTCCTGGAGGTCTTCGGCCAGAAACTTTAAATCCTTGCGAAGCTCCTCCCCGTCCACCTCGCGCGGGACCACCACGCTGGTGCGCATCAGGAAGATGGGTTTACCGTCTTTGGCCCGGGATTCGATCTTGGTTTCCAGCTCCACAATATTGATATTCAAGGAGGCAAGCAGCTGGGTCGTGCGATAAACGACTCCCATCCGGTCAACGCCTTTCACCCGGATCTCATAATTGGGCTCAGTTTCATGGCGCTTTTCGCCCGGCACATCCACCGGAAAAAGCGTAACCTTTAAATCCTTCTCCCCATCCAGCCGGTCGCATGCCGCTGCCAGGTCATCACACATTTTCCCGGTTGTGGCAGTAACCAGTATCATCAGGGCGAAATGGTTGCCCAAAAGGGTCATGCGGGAATCCTCAAAATTGCACCCGCAGTTGTATATTGCCTCGGACACCTTGGCCACGATGCCGGTGACATTGCGGCCGACTGCTGAAATGATAAATTCCTTTTTCATAATTCCTCGTTATTCATTGTTATACATAAAACGGTTGGCATAGGGTTTCCAGCGCGCTGCCCGGAATTTTGTAGGATTTATCATGCACGCCGGGATTGAAATAGATGGCGTCCGTCTCAACCAGCGCTTTTTCCATGTAAACGGGCATGTCCGCGAAGTGGCCGAACGGCGGCACGCAGCCCACGTCACAGCCCACCTTCTCATTCACCTGCTCAGGCTTGGCAAACGAAACTTTCTTGCTGCCGGCTGCTTTGGCGACCTGCTTCCAGTCCACACGCTGATCGCCCGGCAGCACCATCACGATCATGTCCCCCTCTTTAGTGTTTAACACCAGGGACTTCACGGTTTCGGCCTCGGTTACCTGCAGGGCCTCGGCCATGGCCGGATTGGTGTAGACCGGCTCATGGGCGACCACTTCATATTCAATACCCTTATCCGCCAATATCTGCTGAATATTTTCTTCAAGTGTCATCCGTAAAAATTTCCTTAAAATTATCTCGGCACCACGCCCCATTGCTCGGACAAGCGGGGGTTGCCCACCGCACGGGCCTGAATGCGCTCTATGGCGCCTTCGGTTTTAACCTTGATACTGACCTGGGGCGATATGGCGCCCGAGGCCTCTGCGCTTTCAATGGCCAGATCCCTGACCTTTTTCTTGGCAAAGGTAAAGGCTTCCTCATATTCGGAAAAATTGCGGCGCTGATCCCCGATCTGGACAATATGGGCATGGGCGCCCTCGCTTTCCTGCACATAGACCAGAGCCTCCTTGTCCGCCATGACGGAACCGGCCACCGCGCCGGCGGCATTAGCCACATGGGCGTGCTCCGGCAGCACAAACGGGGCCTTCAGGCTCTCCGCCACTTTTTTGATGAAAATACCGGCGGGCGCGCCGATGCCGATCACCGGAAACCGGCTGGCAATATTGACCGATATATACTCGTTTTTGCCGCTGATGGCCTCATCAACCATCCACCGGCCCCAGTCGCCGTCCACGGTCTCCGGCAGATCCGCCTCATCCTCCTGGCGGGCCAGGAAAACAATAGCCTCCTCCACCATGGTGGCGACGATAAACTCGAGGGTGTCAGAGACGAACTGCTTGGGATTTTTATCATAGATGTGGCAGGCGCATTCGATGGCCTGGCGCGCCGCCTCGATATCCCACACATCCATCTGGCCGTTCACATGCAGAAGATCCGTGGGCGTCAACGTGGCCGGCTCAATGAGACCCTGGCGAAAAAACTCATCCGCATTGAGCTGCACCGCATGATAGACGTCAAGGGCCTTAAGAACCTCCGTGACGCTCCGGGGCGATTCGTTTAAAAGCCCGAACAGCTCGACGTGCTTGGGATCCGTGATGCCCGCTGCCTCCGGATCAATGGGCTTGTGCAAAAACCAGTAATCCAGATCATTCTGGCTCCAGGTGTTTTTCCCCTTTTGGCTTAGATTGGCGATGGTTTTTTTGACGTGGCTATACTGAGCCGCCAGCCTGGATAGCGGAACCACCCGGTCCGGCCCCACCACGGCTTTTCCGCCCTGGCCAAAAGAAATCCGGCTGTCGCAGCCCACGCAGGCAGTGCGTATCCGGGCGGCCTTGACTGCGGTTTTGATATCGCCCACCCGGGCGCCTTCATCCGTTATAGTCATCTGGGAATCCTGGATCAGGGCCATATCCGTGGTGGTGCCGCCCACGTCGATCATCAGGGCGTTGCCGTGGCGCGAAAAAAATAGTCCGCCGATGGCGCTGGCCGCTGGTCCGGAAAGAATGGTCTCCACCGGCTTTTCCGCGGCCTCTGCATGCGGCATGAGCGAGCCGTCGCCCTTTACGATCATAAGCGGCGCATTGATCTTCTGATCCTTCAAGGATTCCTGAACGGCGGCGATAAATTCCTGCATCACAGCCACCAATGAGGCATTTAGACACGCCGTGGTGGCCCGTTTGATGGAATCAATTTTAGTGGACAGCTGGTGGCCCAGAACCACCGGCAGATCGCAGGTATCCTGAATCGCCTGAAACACTGCCTCCTCATGGGCGGGATTTAAAGGGCTGAAATAGCTGGAAACCGCAAAGGCATCGACTTTATTTTGATAATCTTTAACCCAGTCTTTGATGCCGTCTAAATCCAGGGGCACATTTTCCGCCCCTTGCGAATTGTGGCCGCCGTCAAAATAGGCAAAATGTTTGGTCGAAAAATTGGCATCCAGCCCGTAGGACTTTACCAGTTCAGGGTCGTAGCCGATCAGCACCAGCCCGACCTCCCGGGCCTTTCCCTCGGCAATCGAGTTTGTGGCCAGGGTGCTTGAAATCCCCACCAGTTTCACGGTGGCCGGATTTTCAATATTTAACATTTTAAGAACGGCGATAACGCCGTCAGCCAGATTCGCCCGGGTGGTCAGGGTTTTGCCGGATGCAACCACCCGCCGCGTCCGGTAATCCATCAGGACCCCGTCTGTATACGTTCCCCCGGTATCAATGCCGACCACGTAGTCACCGGAAAATTTCTTCCTGCCTGTACTTTCATTACGGGATTGCAATGGTTTCTGTTCCTTTGCGTACATTGATAAGTAATCAATGATCGAAAGCCTGCTGGCCCCGCCGTTGGAGCGAACAGGCTTTCCATCAGTTTGATTGACCGCAATTCTTTACGGCCCGGGCGGCCGCCTAGTTGCTCCGGACGCGTTCTTCCGCATCCGCAAGGATCTTTTCAATATCCTTTTTAGCCTCAGGCGGCACACGCTTTGAGGGCCCCTCATAGTTTTCCATGATGTCGCGGCCCTTCTTTAAGACCCGGTCTTTCATGGTGGTCCGGCCCTGGGCATCCCAGTCCTCGTAGCTGTTTCGATCCATCAAAGTGGGCTGATAGTGCTTGCGGAACCATTTCATGGTATGGTCCTCATAGAGGTAGTGACCGCCCGGACCCACGTTGCAGATCTGCTCCACGGCCATGGTCTCCTCATTGACCTCAAGCCCGCCGGCAATCAGGCGGCTCATGCCGATGATCTCATCATCCATGATCGTCTGATAAATATCACCTGTCATGCCGGACTCGGTATACCCGTTGTCATGGACAAAGTTTGCCCCTGAGAGCATGGCCATATGGATCGACAGCGCCGCCTCTATCCCGGACTGCAGTTCCAGGCACTTGGTATCCGTGCATCCGGATGTGGAATACATGGGAAGCCCCACG
>DATGCF010000145.1:0-3418 GCA_035312245.1 Desulfosalsimonadaceae bacterium | reverse complement strand
GCGGCCGCAGGTACCGCCTTTAACAGATGATACATCAACACCGTATCGATCATGGAGGCCTCATCCACAATCAGCAAATCGCAATTCAGGGGGTTATCGGCGTTTTTCTGGAATCCCCCGCCGGCGGCATTAAAAGAGAGCATGCGATGGATGGTGGTGGCCGCTTTGCCCGTGGCCTCGCCCATCTGCTTGGCGGCCCGGCCGGTGGGGGCGGCCAGTTTGATATTTACCTTGAGTCTTTCAAATATCGTAAGGATCGCCCGGATAATGGTGGTTTTACCGGTTCCCGGCCCGCCGGTGATGACCATGACCTTGCTTTTGGCCGCATCCGCCACGGCTTCGGCCTGTTTTTCCGCCAGGGCAAAGGATAGCTGCTCCTGGACCCAGGCCAGGGCCCGGTCCGTATCAATGGCGCGGATAACCTTGGGCGTGTGCATCAGGCGCTTTAGCATGGCGGCAATGCCGGTCTCACAGGTATAGTATTTGGACAAATACACGGCCGGATCTGAGCCCGTTGGGTCATGAGCCGGACCGGCAATGGTCTCCACGCATATTTTTTTGCCGCCGGCCAGGTACTTGACGGCATCAGCCACCGGATAGGCATCGACTTCAAGAATCTCCGCGCATTTGTCCAGGAGGCCATCATAGGGGTAATAGACGTGGCCGTCTTCGGCCATCTGGTTTAGTACATAGAGAATGCCCGCCTGAATCCGAAGTGCGGAATCTTTTTCAAATCCCATTTCCTTAGCAATCCGGTCAGCGGTTAAAAATCCGATGCCGAATATATCCGTGGCCAGCTGATAGGGATTTCTGGAAACGATCTCAATGGCCTGATTGCCGTACTGCTTGAATATCTTGGTGGCGTAGCCGGAGCTCACGTTGTGGGACTGCAGAAACAGCATCACATCCCGGATTTCCTTCTGCTCATCCCAGGCCGTCTTGATCATGGCCACCCGTTTCTTGCCGATGCCGTCGATCTCGGCCAAGCGCCCGGGTTCCTGCTCGATGATATCAAGGGTTTGTTTTCCGAACCGATCCACAATACGCTCGGCCATCACCGGGCCGATGCCTTTGATAAGGCCGGAGCCCAGATATTTTTTGATACCGGCAACTGTTGAGGGGGCGGTGGTGCGGTAGGTATGGACTTCGAACTGCTCGCCGAATTTGGGGTGAACCTTCCACCGGCCTTCAAGCTCCATCACCTCGCCGGGAATCGGATCGATCAGATTGCCGACCACAGTGACGACCTGCCGGCCGCCGTGGACCTTCATCCGGGCCACGGTATACCCGTTTTCCGGGTTGGTATACGTGACCCGTTCAATCTGGCCGGAGAGGCTTACCGGTGCTTGATGATTATTCATATCTCCAGAAACCGGATGACCCGCTTCAGTCGTGCGATGCCCGCTGCCTGTTCAACCGGCCAGACCCGGGGAAGGTGGCGGTGGTTGATCAGCCCGCCAGTTTTTCCCTGACCAGCTGATAATACATGGAATCCGGATAATCGGACACGATCCGGTCATAGGCCTCGCGCTGTTTTTCGGAGTCGCCCATTTTCCCGTAAATCCGACCCAGGTTGAAAAGCGCCTGATCCTTCATCACCGCGGATTTATCCGTAACGATCCGGTTAAAATATGTGGCGGCCTTGTCATAGGCCTCCTTGCTTTCATAGGCATAGGCCAGGCCGTTTAGAATAAACCCCTTGATTTCGCCCGTATCATACGCGTCCAGCGCCTTTTGATACATTTCAATGGCCCTGTCATAATCGCCGGTCTGGTAACAAAGATCCGCATACTTCACCAAAGCCGCCTTGCCCGCGGCTGTCGACCCATACTTGTTGATGACTTCCTCAAATTTGGGCTTTATTTGGGCAAACCGGGCCTCCGCCGCATTGCCGCGCTGCGCGGCCTCTGCCTGGGCCAGGGCTTTTCCCAGCATGGCCTGGGCTTTTTCCTCAGCGCGTTTCTGAAAATAAATCACCCCGGAAACAATCACCGCCGCCAGCACCACGGCACTGACAGCCACAGCGATGGCGGTTTGATTGGTCTTTACGAACTCCAGGGTCCGCTTGGCATAGACTTCGATTTTATCCGGTTGGGGAAGGGGGGCTTCCTTATTTTTATCTTCTGCCATTTTGTCTCCAAATTTTTAGTAGGGCAGGCCACCGTGCCTGCCTGAAATTTACCGCCTGTCTATATTACCCCATTGATATTAGAGCAACCGGCGGATGCGGCCCCAGCCGTCTTCGGGGATGTTGGCGCCGACCACCTGGCAGACCTCGGCGCCGCAGGCTGAGGCGAACTCTCCGCTTTTTTGAATGCTATAGCCGTTCACCAGGCCGAATAAAAAACCAGCCGCCCAAAGGTCCCCGGCGCCGGTGGAGTCCACGGCATTGGGGCAGACCATGGGCTCGATGCTAATCTGCTCACCCTGGTAATTCACAAAACTCCCCCGGCCGCCGACTTTTAATACCGCGATTTTCACATTTCTGGATAAATCCGCCAGGGCTTTGGCTTCATCGGTCTCGCCGGTAAAGGCCCGGGCCTCGTCCTCATTGGCGATCAGAATATCAATATAGTCGTCAATAATCTGATCGAGAAAATCCTTTGACTCCTCCACCACATTAAAACTGGCGAGATCCAGGCTGACGAGCACGCCTTCGGCTTTGGCCGCTTTGATGGTGGCCAGCATCAGCTCCCGGTTAAACAACAGATACCCCTCCACGTGCACAATCGCCGCCCGATCAAAGCAGTCCGGCGTGATTTCCGAGGGATGGAGTTCCGCGGCCGCGCCCAGAAAGGTAAACATGGACCGCTGGGCGTCCGGCGTGATAACAGAGAGGACCCGGCCGGTGGGCAGATCCGAGGGAAACAGCACCGGCTCCACATTATTTTTTTTAAGATCCTGGTGAAACATATCGCCCAGACTATCCTCGCCCAGCTTTCCCACGAACCGGGCTTTGCCGCCCAGCATGCCGACGCCGATGGCCGTATTGCAGGCCGATCCGCCGGGAACAATGGCCGGGGGGCTCTCCAGCTTTTCCACCAGCTGGTCGACGTAATCACTCTCCACCAGGTGCATGCCGCCTTTTTCTACGCCCAGACTTTCCATAAACGCATCGCTTTCCCGGGCCAGCATATCCACCAGGGCCGATCCCACGCCCACAATCACCTGCTTGTCCTTTTGAAACGATAATCCGCTCATAAATTTCCCTTTTTTTACTATTTAACCGCCAGTGTAGCCATTATAACAAAAACCTAAATTGAGCGTTTCAATTCTTTGAAATTTTAATTTTACCTTAATTTTAGGATATTGAATCATTTTTCAGTTCAAAATTTTGAAACCCTCCGGGATTTTCAATTTAGGAAAAAGATTTCTCGTCGCATGCGCTCCTCGAAATGACAGGCGGCAGACTATAACC
>DATGCF010000144.1:0-6159 GCA_035312245.1 Desulfosalsimonadaceae bacterium | reverse complement strand
ACACTCAAGATTCCTCGTCACTTTAATGCCTCGGAATGACATAGAGTAAGGTTAAGAGTAAGAGTAAGATTAAGATGGAACCAGCCTAAACCCTATTACCTTAAACCCTATACCCTATACCTATCACCTAATACCTAACACCTGAGAACCTTCTTCAAAAACCGGCCGGTATAGGAGGCCTCCACATCGGCAACCGCCTCGGGTGTACCGCAGGCAATGATCTCCCCCCCGTGTTCGCCGCCCTCAGGCCCTAGATCGATAATATAGTCCGCGTACTTGATCACATCCAGGTTATGCTCGATCACCATCACCGTGTTGCCGGATGCCACGAGGCGGTTTAATACGGCGAGCAGCTGTTTGATATCATCCATATGAAGACCGGTGGTGGGCTCATCCAGAATATACAGGGTCTGACCGGTTTCCCGTTTGCCAAGTTCCCTGGCCAGCTTCACGCGCTGGGCCTCGCCGCCGGAGAGGGTGGTGGCCGGCTGGCCGAGGTGAATATAGCCCAGACCCACATCAACCAGGGTCTGAAGTTTATCCCGCACATTGGCGATATTTCCAAAAAATTCCAGCGCCTGGTTGACCGTCATCTCAAGGACCTCAGCAATATTTTTGCCCTTGTACCTGATCTCCAGGGTCTCCCGATTGTAGCGCCGGCCCTGGCAGACGTCGCAGGTCACATACACATCCGGCAGGAAATGCATTTCAATCTTGATAATCCCGTCTCCTGCACAGGCCTCGCAGCGGCCGCCCTTGACATTAAAGCTAAACCGCCCCGGCTTATAGCCCCGCATCCGGGCATCCGGGGTTCTGGCAAAAAGCTCCCGGATAAAGGTAAATAGCCCGGTATAGGTCCCGGGGTTGGACCGCGGGGTGCGGCCGATCGGGGATTGGTCGATGTTGATCACCTTATCAATATATTCAATCCCCTCAATGGCCGTGTGCTTTCCCGCAGGCACGCCAGCGCGATAAAACCGCTGGGCCAATATCCGGTAGAGACTCTCAAGGACCAGGGTGGATTTGCCGGAGCCGGAGACCCCGGTGATACAGATAAAACAGCCCAGGGGAAATGCCGCATCCACATGCTTTAAGTTGTTTTCAGCGGCACCGCGAAGCAGCAGCCGGGGGCCATCAGCCGGCCGCCTCGTCGAAGGTACCCGTATCTGCTTCTTTCCCGCCAGATACTGGCCGGTCAGCGACCTTTCAGATGCCAGCAGCGCATCCGGCGATCCGGAAAAAACGACTTCCCCGCCTTTTCGGCCGGCGCCGGGCCCCATATCCACGACATAATCCGAGGCCTGAATGGTCTCTTCGTCATGCTCCACCACGAGCACCGTGTTGCCCAAATCCCGCATCTGTTTAAGGGTGGCCAGCAGCCGGTGGTTGTCCCGCTGATGGAGGCCGATACTCGGTTCATCCAGCACGTACATCACACCGGACAGCTTGGCCCCGATCTGGGTGGCCAGCCGAATCCGCTGAGACTCGCCGCCGGAGAGCGTAGTGGCATTGCGGTCCAGGGTCAAATAGGAAAGCCCGACATTCATGAGAAAGGAAAGGCGGTCATTGATTTCCCTTAAAATCCGGCTGGCAATCACACCCCGTTTGCCGCTTAAATGCAGATCATTAAAGAAAATATGGGCCTTTTCCACGGAAAATGCAGTGATTGCGGAAATGGAGAGATCCTCCACCTTGACCGATCGGCTGATTCGGTTCAACCGGGCCCCCTGACATTCCGGACAGGGCCTGAAGTTCATGTACTGCTTGATGTCTTCTCTGGCCTGATGGGAATCGGTTTCCAGATACCGGCGTTGGAGATTGGGGATCACCCCTTCAAACGGCTGGGTAAAGTTAATCCGGCGGTTTTTACGAAACATATAAAACGGGATTTCCGTATCCCCCGACCCATAAAGCAGGACATTTTTGAAATGATCGGGCAGATCCTTATATGGGGTATAAATATCCACATGGTAAAATGCGGTCAACGCATCCAAAAATTCAGCGAATTGGACCGAGCTCCGGTTAGCCCAGGGCCGTATTGCGCCCTCCCGCAGCGAGAGCTCCGGATCCGGCACCACCAGATTGGGATCGATTTCCGTAGTCGCCCCCAACCCCCCGCAATTGGGACAGGCGCCCTGGGGGGAGTTAAAAGAAAAGCTGGCCGGCGTGAGTTCCGGATAACTGATGCCGCAATGGATGCAGGCGGCTTTTTCGCTGTAGCGCATGGAATCGATAGTTTGACCGGTCTTGTCAACGACATCAATCGCCACAATTCCATTTGAAAGTGAAATAGCCAGTTCTACCGAATCCGCCAGCCGGTTTTTCATCTTTTCCTTTACCACCAGCCGATCCACGACCACATCAATGGTGTGCTTTTTGGTTTTGGCAAGCTTTGGGACCGAATCGATTTCTTTGATCTTCCCATCCACTTTCACCCGGGCAAAGCCGTCCTTTTTCAGCTTTGCAAACAGCCGTTCATGGGTGCCCTTCTGTTCGACAACCAAAGGCGCCAGGACCATGATTCGGCTGCCTTCAGGCAGATGCATCACCTGGTCAACAATCTGGTCCAGCGTCTGAAAGGTAATGGGCCGGCCGCACTGATAGCAATGGGGGACGCCCACCCGGGCAAACAAAAGCCTTAAATAATCATAGATTTCGGTGACTGTGCCCACAGTGGAGCGGGGGTTATGGCTGGCGGTTTTCTGCTCAATAGCGATGGCCGGTGAGAGACCGTCGATCAGGTCGACATCCGGCTTTTCCATACGTTCCAGAAACTGGCGGGCATAAGTGGACAGGGATTCCACATATCGACGCTGCCCCTCGGCATAGAGGGTGTCAAATGCCAGAGTAGATTTTCCGGATCCAGAAAGCCCGGTGATGACCACAAACCGATTCCGCGGCAGTTCCAGATCGATATTTTTAAGATTGTGCTGGCGGGCCCCCTTAATAACGATTCGATCTGAGCCTACTGATCCGTTTCGAGAATTATCAGGCATGGAAAAGTATCATCTACCCAACAGGTTGAGGTTTAGGCTGAACCGCGCTGTGCTGCCTGGCGGTGAATGGCCTGATCGGCTGCTATGCGGATGGCAGCTTTCAAGCTGCCGGGATCGGCGATCCCTTTTCCGGCAATATCATAGGCGGTTCCGTGATCCACCGAGGTTCGGATAATGGGCAGCCCCAGGGTCGTGTTGATCCCGTCTGAAAAATGAATCATTTTAAATGGAATGAGCCCCTGATCATGATACATGCACACCACCGCATCATATGGGCCGTCAACCGCATGAAAAAAAAGCGTATCCGGCGGAAACGGCCCCTCGGCCAAGATCCCCTGTGCCGCCGCTTGTTGCACAGCCGGGGTGATGCAGCCGGATTCCTCAGTGCCGAACATATCCCCTTCCCCGGCGTGCGGATTCAATCCGGCCACGGCAATTCGGGGTTTGGCAATGCCGAACCTTTCTTTCAAAGAATCATCGGTGATTTTGATGGTCTCAAGCACCCGATCCTGGCTCAAGTCCTGCGGAACCTGCCGAAGCGGGATGTGGATCGTTACCAGAACGATTCGCAGCCGCCTGCCGGCCATCATCATGGCATACCTGGCAGCGCCGGTGCGGTGCGCGATCAGTTCGGTATGGCCGTGAAACCGGCTTTTGGCCATCTTCATGGCGGTTTTATTAATGGGGCCAGTCACCAGGGCGGAAATATCGCCTGCAAGCGCCTTATCAATCCCGGTAGTAATGTAGTCGATCATGGCCTGGCTCGTGGCTGGCGTAGGATGCCCCCAGCTTATTTGCTCCGCATTCAGGCGGGAGATATTTAAGACATTGATGCGTCCCGGCTCATAAGTAGCGGCTGCCGGGGCTTCAATAGCCGTAATCGTCTGGTCCAGCCCCATCACCTGTTGGACTGCAGCTAATACCCCCCTATCCCCGATGACCATCGGCCGGCAGTACTGATAGATTGCCGAATCCGCCAGCGCCTGACAGATCAGCTCCGGACCAACGCCCACGGGATCGCCCATGGTAATACCAATCACCGGTTGAGCGGAATTATCCGCCATGACACGCGCCTCGCTGGATAAAGGGACAAAAATAATTTTATATTTTTATCAGACAATTAACGGTTATGCAACCAATCAAAGAGAAAATAAAAAGGATTCAGATTCAGGCAGGCAAGGCTTTGGCGCTATAGGCCGGATTCCTTGAATGATCTGGTTTCAGGAGCAGTATTCAGGTTTCAGGAAAAGATATTGCAAAAAAGAGCTGTAACCCTACCCTGACACCTGAAACCCAATGTCATTAACTTTAGCATTCCGCCCCTGTCATTTCGAGAAGCGACAGTGACGAGAAATCTCAAAAAATCATAAAATTGTACGATTTCTCGCTGCCGCTCGAAATGACAACCGAGCCTAATTCCGCTCTTAAATTAATGGCATTGACCTTAAACCTATCTAATTACCCGGCCTGCCGCGTCGATTCCGGATGATCTGCGGTTTTCAGATACTGGGATTCCCAAATCGGCCATGTAATGCGGTAAAGCCGCTTTCCGTAATCAGACAAGCCCTTGATATAATCCTGGTCGTTCATCGCCACCTCTGCCTCGTGATCAATGGGCCGGGGCTGGGCCTCTTCCAGAATTTTTTGAAACGTTTCGTGGTGATCCCGCGTCGGACAGGGGCACAACCAGTTATCCAGATCGGGATGCTTGTGCTCATAAGCATACTCGTCCTGGAACTTCCGAATCTTTCTGAATAGCGGCGTATCCAGTACGCTGTTAATGTTGCCGCCCTTATCATATATGTCATAGATGTTGCCCGCGGCATAGGGGATAAAAACGCATGGCGTCATATCACCGTTCCAGATGATATGAAAATAACCGTTCGGTCGGCCGGCGCAGATACAGCCGCTGGAAGCGGTAGCGCTGTTCCAGAAATCTGCGTAAAAGACTTTTTTCCGGGTAATCAGGTCCCAGGTTCGCTTCCACATTTCCGCCCGCTCTTCCGGCGGCACCATCAGATCCAGATCGGTAGACCGGCCGATGGGCATGTACTGAAACAGCCAGCCGTAAAATGCCCCCTGCTCGTAGAAATAGAAATCCACGAATTCATCCCGGGTGATCATATCCCAGTTGTATTTTGTGCCGGTCACGGAAATCCCGAAGGGGACGCCGTATTTCCGAAGCAGTTCGAACGTATTCATGACTTTTTTAAAGACGCCCTTACCCCGTCGCTCATCCGTTTCCTTTTCATAACCCTCAACGGAAATGGCCAGGGTGACATTGCCCAGTTCCTCCAACCGTGCGGCGGTTTCATCATCGATTAATGTGCCGTTGGTATAGACCAGGAAAAACTCATCCAGGTGGCGTTCCGCCAGATCCAGGAAATTTTTGCCCTGACTCTTATAAATAAACGGCTCACCACCGGAGATGGCTGTAAAATGGGATCCCCATAACTCGCGTTTTTCGGTTAAAATGCGATCCAGAGTGTCAAAATCCAGATATTCCTTTTTGGTGGCATCACTGCCGGCATAGCAGCCCTTGCAGCGCAGGTTGCAGTTATTGGTGGGACTGATGAGCAAAAGATACGGATGCCGCTCGTCTGTGGATAAGCTCGTATCCATCACCTCGGCTGAGAAAATCGAGTTGACGATAAACGATTCAACCACCCGGGCAAAGACCTTATTGGAAATCCAGCCGTTTTGTTCGGCCCGCTCCAGGGAATGGGCCAGCCCCAAAAGAATCCGCATCTTATCCCGCCATGCCGCCGGCGGAAAATTATCCGGCGGCTCGGCATCCATTGCCTCATTTAAAATGCGTTTCAGGTATCGAATGACATACTGGCGAACAAACGAGCGGTTAGCGAGAAATCGGGGAACAGTTTTGAGTACCGGAGTCGCGAGCGAGGGTTTTGAAAATAACATCATATCCTCCTTTCGGCAAACACCGTTAAAACTCAGTAAAAATCGAAGTTTATTAGCTTTCTAAATTGCTTATAATTTATTAATCTCCTAAATTTTAAATTAATCAGAATTTATGGATACGCAACTCACCGGATCGATTTTTGGTAGCATAAACCTCATTATCCATCTAATCAAAAACCAGGTCACCAAGCATTTGATGAATGGACGGATAATGTTACGGATTGAATCCCAATTTAAAACA
>DATGCF010000143.1:0-5093 GCA_035312245.1 Desulfosalsimonadaceae bacterium | reverse complement strand
GCGGTTTGCCATTCAGAACGCCGCCTCGGTTGCCGGCTTAATGCTCACCACTGAGGCAATGATCGCCGAGAAGCCGAAAAAGAAGGAAAATGGGGGAATGTCGGGCGGGTATCCGGAAGATATGGATGACATGTATTGATCCGGATTAAAGTATACGCCCCGGCCCGCCGGTCGGGACTGAACCTAAAAATAACTTTAAAGGCACTGAGGTACTGAGGGAAAAAAGGAATAATAGGTTTCAGGTTTCAGGAAATATTATGCGAGCGAGCCAAAATTCTTGCAAGCCTGAAACCTGAACACTTTAGTTTTACACCTAATACCTAATACCCGTGAAGTTACTTAGAAGTAATCCCCCCGGGCCGTGCGCCCGGGACCGAGCTAAAAATAACTTAATGATATAAATTTGTTAAAAATTCAATCTCTGCTGATTCGTACTCGTACTCGTGCTCGTGCTCGTAATCGGCTTTTGATTTTTTCGAGTACGATTACGAGTACGAGAACCGTCCCGCTCGCGCGGGACTGAGTACGATTAAGTTACTTAGAAGAAGAATCAAGCAGTTCTAAAACCTCATCATCTGATACATCATACCAGTTTTCATACACCTGGGCTACCGCCTGGAAAAAGCTCGGGGTGGTTAGGATCACCGCATCATCGGCCAGAGCCTGAAATTCAGACTTCGTTCGGGTCGAGGATACGGGGGCGGCCACCACAATTTTTGCGGCCTGCTGATTCCGGCACATGGCGACGGATGCCTGCATGGTGGAGCCCACGGCAATCCCGTCATCGATTAAAATAACGGTTCGCCCTTTAATTTCCGGCAGCGGCCGGCCTTTGCGAAGGGTTCGAATCCGGGTCTGGATCTCCTGTTGCTGCGCTTCATAGATTTGTTCGCGTTCGGTTTCCGGCACGGTTTGGGCAAAGCGGTCAAAAACAAACGAACTGCCGTCCTCGGCAATGGCGCCGAAACCGGATTCCGGATTATCCGGAAACGGCAGTTTGCGAACAATCAGCAGCTCAAAATCGCATTTCAGGCGCTTTGCCACCTGAATGCCCACTTCAACCCCGCCTCTGGGAATGGCCAGTACAATCGGATTCTCCGATTCATATTGAATCAGTTTTTCGGCAAGCAGTTTGCCAGCATGGGCCCTATCTCTGAATTTCATATTAACCCCCTGTATTATCTTATAAATATAATCATTAAGGGGTGTTTTATCCAGCCTTCTTTCGGCTAATTGTGATCTGTATTGACCGGTCCCGGCCCCGGCGGGTCGGTAAAGGGCATGATGAGGATGCGCCATAAGGAAAGCGGTTTCCGGTATTGGGCAAGGCCGATGGTCATATTTTTATGGCCGGCCGCGGGCTGGGCCTGATACGTGCCGCACAGGCGATCCCACCAGGACAGATTGAAGCCGAAATTGCTGTTGGATTCCGTCAGGATAACCGAGTGATGCACCCGATGCATGTCAGGCGTGACAATCAGCCGCCGGATCCAACGGTCAGCGGCCAATGGTATGTAGATATTTGAATGGTTAAACATGGATGTGGCGTTTAAAATGATTTCAAAAAGAATCACCGCCCCTGCGGGAAAGCCGAAAGCGGCTACCGCCCCCAGCTTGATAAACAGGGAGATAATGATTTCCAGCGGATGAAATCGAAGGCCGGTGGTGGCGTCAATATCCAAATCCGCATGATGAATCATATGCAGCCGCCATAAAACCGGGACCGCATGGAAAAGGATGTGCTGGATATAGATAATAAAGTCAAAAATAAGGAGTGTGGCCAGCCATTGGAGGATTGCAGGGGTTTGAAAATAATTGAATACGCCCCAGCCCCGGCTGTTCGCAAAAACGGCAAAAGTGGCTGGCACCACCGGTATGAGAAGCCTTAAAACCAGGTTGTTTACAAAAACCAGCCCCAGGTTTTTTACGGATCGAATCATTCTTGAATCCATCCGGTCTTTTCTTTGATAAAAGCTCTCCAGCAACAGCAGGATCAGCAGGATACCGACAAAGGACGCCACCCGTATAAGCGCTTCAAAAGGCATATTTTTTCTCCGTTTGGGGTTTAATCAAATAGGTAATCATTCTGCCGCAGAAGTCGACAAAGAAACAGAGAAATCGAGAAAGCCCGAAGGTTTTATTTGGGCAAGCCCTGAGTATCTGATATAGATAGAGATTAATTTTTACCGATTCTCTCGGCGGTGATATGGATTCAAAGCTTTTCAGCAAGTGGCGCACACTCATTTTTCTGGCGGTATTCTGCACGGCCGCGGCCATCCTCTATACAGCCACCTTTCACGCCCCGTTTGTCTATGATGACATCAACTATATCACCAAAAATGATCCCAACGTCCATATGACCGAATTTTCCTGGAATGCGCTAAAAACAGCGGCCCTGGATGGCAAGCCCAGAAACCGCCCTGTGGCCAACATCAGTTTTGCCTTAAATTACTACTTTGGAAAAGAAGACCCGTTCGGCTATCATCTGGTTAATCTGATTATTCACCTGTTGACCGGCATGTTTTTGTTTTTTTTGTTCCGCATGACCATATCCTTGGCTGACTCATTGAAGCCCCCGGTCAAGGCACTGGCCGACATGCCCGCCGACTGGATCGCCTTTCTGGCGGTTTTGATCTGGCTGGTCCATCCGGTTCAGACCAATGCGGTGACCTATATGGTGCAGCGCATGACCAGCCTGGCCGCCCTGTTTTATATTCTTTCCCTGCTGCTTTATGTCAAAGGCCGGCTGGCCATGCAGCAAAATCGGTGGCGCCGGCCGGCCGGATACCTGGCCGGCTGCGTTTTAGCCGGCCTGTGCGCTGTGTTTACCAAACAGAATGCCGGCATGCTGCCGGTATTTATTCTGCTTTATGAATGGTTTTTCTTTCAGGATCTGCGGCCGGTTCGCTCAAAGCGGCTCTTATTTGGCGGCATCCTGGTGGTTTTCGTATTCGGCGTGATTGGCTATATCTATCTGGGGGGCCAGCCCTTTGACCGCATCCTCTCCGCATACGAGCGCCGGGATTTTACCCTGGCCCAGCGGGTGCTTACCGAGTGGCGGGTGATCGCCTATTATGCCGGGCTCATCGTGTTTCCCCAGGCCGGGCGGCTTTTACTGGATCATTCATATCCCTTGTCCGATGCGCTGATCGCACCGCTGACCACCCTGACCTCGGCCGGCATGATTCTTGCCATCCTTGCCCTCGCCCTTTATTCAGCCAAAAGGTATCGGCTGATTTCATTCTGTCTGATCTGGTTTTTGGGCAATCTGGTGATCGAATCCTCGATCATCGGCATTGAGATCATCTACGAACACCGGCTTTATCTGCCGTCCATGATGCTTTGTCTGATGGCGGTATGGCTGCTTTCCAGATTGGTGCAAAAGAAATGGCTGTTTGTATCCATTGTGGTGGCGGTTGCCCTGGTGTTTAGCTTCTGGACGTGTCAGCGAAATCAGATTTGGGCCTCGGATGTGACCTTTTGGAAGGATGTGGCCCAAAAGTCGCCGCAGAAAGCGCGGCCGCTTCAGAACCTGGCCTATTCCCTGCAGCAGAAGGGCCGGCATGCCGAGGCGATTACCCACTATCAGGCTTCCCTGGATATTGAAGCGCACCCGGCGGTCTATTTCAACCTGGGGCTCTCTTTTATTAATGAGAAGCGCTATCTAGACGCCGTCGAGGCGTATCTCAATGCCCTGAAAATGGGCTATCAGGCGCCGGGCATCCATCGTCATTTCGCCTATGCGCTCTCTATGGCGGGGGAATTTCATGCCGCGCTCAAGCAGTATCAGGCGGCCTTGAAACGAGGTCCGGCAAATGAAAGTGCCCGGTCCCGGTTAAGCGCGTTGAGAGAATTTTTAAATGACTGCCAAACGCCGCTTGCCTGTCTCAACCAGCGTATTGACCGGCAGCCTGAAAATATGGCGCTTCGCTTCAAGCGGGGGATAAGGTTTGAGGAAAAAGGACAGCTCGATGCCGCCATGGCCGATTATCAGCACGTGCTTTCAAAGCTTTCCGCATCGGACCGAAAGCTTTACCTGCTGGCGCTCAATCGGCTGGGTATGGTCTATTTTCAGACCGGTCGAATCGATACGGCAATGGATCTGTTTGCCAAAGGCACCCGCCTCGCGCCGGAAGAACCTCATTTTTATTATCATCTTGCCGCCCTGTGGGCGATCAAGCAAAACCCGGAGCGGGCGGTTAATGTTCTTCACCAAGCGGTTGAAAAGGGGTTTTCGGATTGGGCACAGCTCAATCGGGATCCGCGGTTTGACGGTCTCCGGGATCATACCGGATTCAAGCAGCTGGTCGCCGAAATGAGAAACCAATAGTACCGGAATATAGAAGAAGGGGGTTGAAGATCAGAAAAAAATCCATTATAAGGAGCCCTAATCCTTTAGAAGTGATTGGAATATTATTTTTTTAAAACGATAGGAGGATAAAAATGGGGAAAGGTGACATCCGGAGCAAACGAGGCAAAATCTACCGCGGCACCTTTGGCAAGACGCGGCCCAAAAAGAAAAAAAAGAAATCCGAATAAGTTAGAGCACGATCCCGACAAATTGGTTTTTCCTGCCAGCCGGACGGCCGTTGTTATGCCGATGTCGCGCCGTCCTGGCTAACCCCCCCTGCGACTTTTTTTGCACCCCGCTTATATTGGTGATATATTAGCTTTCAGCCAGGAAAACAGCTTCCCTTCTAAATAACTTAACGGTATAAGGTATCGAGTATAAGGCGTAAGGTCAATGAAATCAAGCCTTTATGCTTTAAACAGTTCACGGTTCACAGTTCACAGTTCAATGTTATACCAACTTAGTGCCTTGGTGTACTGGTTCATACTGATACTGCCAGATAACTTGTTGATAAAATATTTAATACGGAATGCTTAGGGGTGTGTTACAATTTTGTTGTTCCCGGTCTGGCATAAACGACAAAATTGTAAAGAAATACCAATGCGTGAAGCGAGTAATATGAAATTAATTTTCAATATCAGCTAATTACACGTAAAGCTGTTTTAGGCATATGATTTGCATTTAAACTTTGTGCCGGAAATATGATGTTAAAACAAGCCGTGCGGAAAGTTTATCAGCGGCT
>DATGCF010000142.1:0-2885 GCA_035312245.1 Desulfosalsimonadaceae bacterium | reverse complement strand
ACCATCGACAAGGCGTATGTGGATGACAAGTTAAAAGATATCACCGCGGATGAGGATTTGACGCGTTATATATTATAAATATGACACCCAACACCGCCGACATACTCATTGAAGCGCTGCCGTATATCCGGTTTTTTTCCGGCATGACCATTGTGATCAAGTACGGCGGGCATGCCATGGTGGATGAGCAGTTAAAGGATGATTTCGCCCGGGACATCACCCTGATGAAATACGTGGGCATGAATCCCGTGGTGGTGCATGGCGGCGGGCCGCAGATCAACAATGTGCTCGACCAGATGGGGATATCCCCGCGGTTTGTGAGCGGCATGCGGTTTACGGACGAGCAGACCATGGATGTGGTGGAAATGGTCTTAGGCGGCAAGGTCAACAAGGCCATCGTCTCCCAGATCAATCACCAGGGCGGCAACTCGGTGGGCCTATGCGGCAAGGACGGCGGACTCATACGGGCGGAAAAGCTTCAGATTATGCATCAGCCGGATGAAAACGGGCCGCCCGAGATTATTGACCCCGGGCTTGTGGGAAAAGTGACTGAAGTCAACCCGGCCATTATCCATACGCTCACCCGCCAGGGGTTTATTCCGGTGATCGCCCCGGTGGGCGTGGGGGCGCATGGCGAGACCTATAATATCAATGCGGATCTGGTGGCCTCCAAGATGGCCGGTGCGCTGCAGGCCGGGCGCCTGATCTATCTGACGGATGTGGACGGTATCCTGGACGGCTCAGGGAGCCTTATAACTTCGATTGATGCGGCCACCATCCGGCATATGCTGGATGACCAGACGATTTCCGGCGGCATGATCCCGAAAATCGAATACGCCCTGGAGGCATTGAAAAGCCATGTGGGCAAAGTCCAGATCATCAACGGCACGCGCCGGCATGCCCTGCTCTTGGAACTGTTTACAGACGAAGGCATTGGAACGGAAGTGACCCAATGAATGAGGAATTCATCAAACACGCGGAATCCGTGATCGCCACCACCTACAAGCGGTTTCCCATTGTGATCGAAGGCGGGATGGGATGCACCCTGTGGGACACGGACGGCAAAGAATATACTGATTTTGTGGCCGGCATTGCCGTCTGCAACCTGGGCCATGCCGCCCCGGAAATTGCCCGGGCGCTTTCCCGGCAGGCGGACAAGCTGTTTCACGTATCCAACCTTTATTACACGATTCCCCAGGTGGATCTGGCCACCTGGCTGGTGGCACACAGTTTTGCGGACCGGGTGTTTTTCTGCAATTCCGGGGCTGAAGCCAATGAAGCGGCCATCAAACTGGCGCGCAAATATTTTTTTGATCGGGGCGAAACCCATCGGCATCGCATCCTGGCCCTGGAGCAGTCATTTCACGGCCGCACCTTTGCGACGCTTTCGGCCACCGGCCAGGAGAAAATCCGCAAAGGGTTTGATCCGATTTTAAACGGCTTTGATTTTGCCCCGTTCAATGATATCGAGGCGTTGAAAAACAGCATCAATGAAACTACCTGTGCGGTGCTGATCGAGCCCATTCAGGGCGAGGGCGGGGTGAGGTGCCCGTCGGACGGCTATATAGAGGCGGTCCGGAAGGTCTGTGATGAGACGGGCACCCTGCTTATTTTTGACGAGGTCCAGACCGGCATCGGTCGAACCGGCCGTCTTTTCGCCTACGAGCATTTTGATGTCAAGCCGGATATCATGACCCTGGCCAAGGCCCTGGGCAACGGACTCCCCATAGGAGCGATGCTGGCCAGAGAGGATGTGGCCGCCGCCTTTCAGCCCGGCTCCCATGCCTCTACATTCGGCGGCACACCCCTGATTACGATAGCGGCGCTCGAAGTGCTGCGCGTGATGGAGCGCGAAAAGATCATTGAGCACTGCCGGGAGGTGGGTGAATATTTCAGGGGCCGGCTGCTCGATCTTCAGAAGCGGCATCCGGTGATTCTGGATGTCCGGGGCGCGGGGCTGATGATCGGCATGCCCCTTTCCGTCGAAGGCCTGCCGATTGTTAATGCCTGTATGGAAAAAGGCTTTTTGATCAACTGCACCCAGGAAAAGGTGCTGCGGTTTGTCCCGCCCCTTATTATCACCCGAAATGAAATCGACCAGCTGATCGAATGTTTGGATGAGATTTTGGCGGAGTAATTATTGACACCTTGATTGTCTTTAGCTTTAGCCTTCCGCCGCTGTCATTCCGAGGAGCGACAGCGACGAGGAATCTTAAAAAATCATACAATTTTAAGATTTCTCGCTGGCGCTCGAAATGACAGCCGAGCCAATTTTTACGCTCACGTTAATTGCATTGGTTGAGACCTAAATTTAGGTGACACAAGGAGCTACATTGAACACGGATCTTTTAACCCTGGCGGCGCTTGATCCGTCAGATATCAATAACCTGTTTGACCGGGCCATCGAGCTCAAAGCCCGGCATAAAAAGGGCATTAACGACCAGCCGCTTTTGGGTAAATCCCTGGGCCTGGTCTTTGATAAGCATTCCACGCGCACGCGCCTCTCCTTTGAGGTGGCCGCCATCCAGCTTGGCGGGGTGCCGATTTTTATCAGCAGCAAGGACACCCAGATGGCCAGAAACGAGCCGGTCAAGGATACGGCGCGGGTGCTGTCCCGGTATCTTGATGTGGTCGCCATCCGGACCTATTCCCAGTCATTTCTGGAAGAGTTCGCCGACGCGGCGGACATTCCGGTCATCAACGCCTTAACCGACTTGTACCATCCTTGCCAGGTGTTGAGCGATTTACTGACCGTCATAGAGAAAAAGGGCGGATATAAGGGTTTGAAAATCGCCTGGCTGGGCGATGGCAATAATATGGCCCACTCCTGGATTAATGCGGCCGCGGCCCTGGACCTGAACCTGAAGCTTGCCTGTCCGGATCAG
>DATGCF010000141.1:0-11850 GCA_035312245.1 Desulfosalsimonadaceae bacterium | reverse complement strand
TGCTAAATTTATACAGTCTTAATTCAAAGTGGCCGTTATTATCATCAATAACCATCTATTTGTCAGGCGCATAAGTCCTGGTGGTTGAAACTATTTAGCCACAGTGGGCTGCTGTTTTTACATGACATCACCCAAACTTAAAAATGTGTTGGGTATTTTGTGTCAGAGGCTTTCATGCAAAAATTTGCCTGATGCCTGATCAATCACAAAACGAACGCATCCGGTCCCAACGCCGGCTGATCAACGAGATGAAGGAGATAAAACCGAGCGATTCCTCAGGTGTTGACAAAACCCTGGTGGCCATGTTTCTTAAGATGTCGCCCGAGGAGCGCCTGCAGGCCAATGATAACGCGGTCCGAACAATCCTGGAACTAAGAAATGCCTACCAGCAGCAAAAACGCCAAAAACAAAGGCCTGAGCGCGATACTTGAAGGCCTCATCAAATCAGACATCCGATTTATTCTTAAGAGTGTTTTGACGCAGCCATTCAGCCAAATCCGGCTCTTCAATTTCCCCCTGGGCGCATTTCAGAAACATCATCACGCGTTCAGCTGGCGGGGCAGTCATCCGATATCCGTTTAACTCTAAAAAAAGGCGGGTGGCTGTATAAGCCGTTCGTTTGTTGCCGTCATAAAACCCATGGTTCTGGATAAGCGCATATCCATAAGCGGCAGCCAGATCAAAAACATCGAATCGATTTTCAGCATAAAGGGCGACTGTTTGCGGCCGATTGACAGCGCTCTCAATTAGCCCATGATCGCGGATGCCGGGCAAGCCGCCGTGATCATCAATCTGACGGTCGTGGATGGCTAAAACCGTTTCGAGCAGAATCCAGCGATAGGTCATTTTTTAGACAGTTCCCGAAGAATATCCCGGTCTTCATTCATAATCTGCTCTGCCGCATTCATCTGGACCTCAAACTCCTCGTTATAAGGCGTGATCCGAAAACCGTCCTTGGCGTCCGTCAGATAAATGGTTTCCCCTTCACGAACCTTGAGCTTGGCCAATGTCTCCCTGGGAAGAACAATCCCAATGGAATTCCCGATTTTTCTTAGCTTTATGGCATACATGGTATCCTCCTGCATAAATTTGTTGATACAATTGTAATAACAAATTTTGACGCGGCCAAGGCAATTCGTACGCGCCCGGAGTAAGCAATCTAGGTTGGGTTTCGCTGACGCTCAACCCAACCTACGCGTATACGGGGCTAATCCGCGGACTCCTCCTTTTCTTTCTCTTCCGGAATATCCGCTCCCAGCTGGCGGGCCACACGGGTTAAATCCTCCACCCGGGCGGCCAATTTTGCGGCTTTTCTGGCGGCCTGCACGGCCCGGTTTTTGGCATTCATCACCTCTTGGTTCAACTGCCGGATGGTATCTTCGGATTCCCTTTCTTCGATGGCCTGCTGCCAGGCATTGATGGCTGCCTCGGTATCGCGGGAGGCTTTTTCCGCTTCTTTTTCCGCAGCTTTCTCTTTTTTCCGGGCATCATCGCGCTTATCCATGGCCTCGGCAATCTCGCCGGCCTGACCCGCCTCGGGCTCTGCGGAGAGATCAACATCCTTTGCCGCCAGCACCGCCACGGTCACCGGCAGCCGGCCAAGCAGGCCGGAGAGTTCATTGCCGAAGGGATCTTTGGGTTCTTCCTGAATCAGCCGAAAAGGCAGAAATACCAGGGCGGCGTCCTCGGAATAGGCCGCCACCGCATCCGCATTGGCGCTGGCCACGATCTCCGGCTGCGCGGTGATCCGGATCTCGGACAGGGTATTTTCCAGGTCCGCCACCGTCCGTCCGGAGACAAATACATCCGCGCTCACATCCAGCACCCGGATCTTTGCCCCGCTCCACGGCTTATTCAAACGAATCATATGCGCGAAAAGAATCATCAGTCGGCTGGTGGCATCGCCCCGCCACCAGACATCGATCCGCCGCTTTTCCGCCGGCAGCTCCTGGAGCTTTTGCCATTCGGCTTTCCTTGCGGCAAACAAAAGAATATTAAACCCCTGACGAAAGGCGGCACTCAAATAAATACCAAACCGCTTGCTGCGGTATTCGGACGGCGAATTATCACTCCGTCCGATCCAGTTGGTCATCATGGTATTTGCCTTTAAAGGGCCGATGCCATAGGACTGGACCAGGGATTGAAGCACCAGCCGGATATTGGGACCGTTTACCACCAGGGGAAACATATCCGCCTCTAGCTCATGAATATCTTCCACCAACTCTTCAACCGCATCGGCTTTCGGCTTGCGCATCTTACCGCCCTCGCCCTGAATGATGCGAACCACTGTGGCAAATCCGCTGTCCCCCTGGAGCCAGTCCGCAAACCGGAGCAAGGGTTTGCGCCGCTCGGGATCATCCGAGAACACTAGCAGGTTGGGCCGCCAGTCCCGCGGGTGCTCGGGCGCCTCGGCCGCTTCCAGCAGGTGCTGTCGAATCTGCTGGAAGCGGTAGGACCGCCGGCTGTCCGCCCACCGGGACGGGCCGGCTGTTCGCCGGACATACTGGAATACGGCAAATAACAGCGCCAGCGCAACCACACCCGCGGTGACATCAATGGCCAGCATGGCGCCCAGACAGGCAAGGCCGCCGGCAAGGCTTAAGCGCTTGTCGTAGAAGCGGAATGTGGGCCGAAACGAGGGGCTTGCGGCCCGGGCCTCAAAAAAGGTAGCATAATTTAAGAGCCCGTAAGAAATCAAAAAAAACATGGACACAATCGGGGCGATCAGGTTCAGGTTGCCGAGCGCGATGGTAAAAAGCGCAATGCCGCCGGCTAAGAGCACCCCGCGCCGGGGATTGTGGGTGGGGCCAACCCCCTTGGCAAATGGCTGCAGGAAGGGAAATATTCGGTCTGCGGAAAGCGACTGGAGAATCCGCGGAGCGCCCATAAATGAGGCCATGCCCGAGGAAAGGGTCGCTGAAATCACACCGGCCAGCACCAGCGCATCAATGGCTGCCACGCGCTTCATGGCATTGTATTCTGTTGCCAGAATATCGCCCGGAAGCGAAGCTGCAAATACCACTGCGGCCACGAAATAGACGACAATGGAGACGCCCACGGCCGCAAATGTACCGTTGGGCAGGCTTTTGCCCGGGTCCTTTAAATCGCCGGACATGCTGACGCCTTGCGTAAATCCGGTGACCGCTGGGAAAAAGATGGCAAATATGATCCAAAATGACTGAGTATCGGCCGGGGCTGAAAAGTTTTTCATCAGCATGGCGGTATCCCAGCGCAGAGCCCCGCCCACAAAAAAGGACACAATGGCCGCAACCAATATGGCCATGACAATAAACTGAAACCGGGCCGCCCAGTCCGCGCCTAGCCAGGCGAATATAAAAAGCAGAAGCACGGCGGCTGCGGCAATCACCTGGGAAAGCCCCGGCATGGAAAAGGGCACCAAGGCCGCCAGGACTTCGCCGAAACCGATGCTATAAAACGCGATGGAGACCGACTGGGCCAGAAACAGCACGATTCCGATAGCCCCGCCGAACTCCAACCCCAGCGTGCGTGAGATCAAGTAATAGTCTCCGCCGCCCTTGACCTTCATATTCGTGGCAATGGCGGCAAGGGAGACCGAGGTTAACACGGAAATGGCATTGGCCAGGGCAATAATGACCAGCGCCAGCCCCAGGCCGGCATTTCCCACCACATAGCCCAGGCGCAGGAAGAGAATAATGCCCAGGATGGTTAAAACACTCGGGGTAAACACCCCGGCAAAGGTGCCCAGCGTGCCTTCTGTTTGGGTTTTAGAAGCGGTTTTGGCGCTGTTCATAATCTTATCAATCCTATACGGTCTGACTTGCAAGGAACTAATCGTACTCAGTCCCGCGCAAGCGGGACGGTTCTCGTACTCGTGATCGTACTCGAAATAATTAAAAGCCGATTACGAGTACGCGTACGCGTACGAATCATAAGTTACCTTCTGCAAAAATGCCATCATGACGACATAAACCCCTTTTTGCGAAGCCATCCAATTTTTTTATTAACAAGCAGCAGAGGTTATGGCAACATGACAATTCACCCTAAACAAATTAAAACTCGATTTGGCCACGTATGACTAATTTACTACCCTACCTGCTGCTGCTTTTGGGTTTCGCCTTTTTGATCAAAGGCGCGGAGCTGCTGGTGGAAGGCGCGTCCGCCATTTCCCGGCGATTCGGTATTTCGGATCTGGTCATTGGCCTGACGGTGGTGGCCTTTGGCACCTCCACACCCGAACTGTTCGTCAATATTTCCGCAAGCTTAAAGGGCAGCACCGGCATTGCCATCGGCAATGTGCTGGGCAGCAACATCGCCAATATCCTTTTAATCCTTGGATTTTCGGCACTGATTCACCCGCTGCGGGTGACCCGCGGCACCGTCTGGCGGGAGATTCCCTTCAGCCTGCTGGCCGCATTGGCGCTATGGGCCACAGCCAATGACAACCTGATTGACGGCTGGGCGTATTCGGATATCTCACGCTCCGATGGCCTCATCTTCCTGATGTTTTTCGGCATCTTCATGTACTATTCGGCAAGCATCGCCCATGTCGGCGGCAGCCAGCAAGTGGAGAAACCGCGGCTGAATCAGGGGATGGGCAAAAGCGTGATCCTTATGATCGGCGGCTTGATCGGCCTGGCGCTGGGCGGCAAGTGGATCGTCGACGGGGCCGTGCACATGGCATCCGCGTTCGGCTTGAGCGAAGCGCTGGTGGGGTTGACCATCGTCGCGGTCGGCACCTCTCTGCCTGAGCTCGCTACGTCGGCAATGGCGGCCTACAAGGGCAATGTCGAAATGGCGGTGGGCAATGTGGTGGGCTCCAATATTTTCAACATCTTTTTTGTCCTGGGGATCAGCTCAATTATCAAACCCCTGCCCTTTCAACCGGCAAGCAACCAGGACATCGGGATGGTCGTGCTGGCAAGTTTTATCCTTTTTGCCACCATGTTCACCGGCAGACGGCAGTCCCTGGACCGGTGGGAAGGCGCCCTGCTGCTCGCTATCTTCGCCGCCTACATGGTTTTTCGAATATTATAAAATTTCTGCCTCAGTCTTTCTCCAGGTCCTCCCGATTCACCGTCACCCATATGGCGCCCTGTTCGGGTATCTGATCAATTTTATACCTTGCCAGTCTGAATTCATTGGCCCATGAATCGGGCTCGCTGTCTAAGACAATCCCCAGACGGCTGAGCCGCAACGAAACGGTTTCAAACTGCAACAAATCCCACGGCCTGGAGACACTGCGGATCATGTACTCAAAGTTGCTCTCGCTGGTCCCCAGCTCCTTTTGAATGGACTCTATTTTCTCATCAATCGCAGTTAAGACCTGCTTTTCAGCCGCATATGCTTCACCTGAGGCCCGGCCATTTCCGGGCGCGACCTTAAAGGCCAGCAGATCCCGCTGTTTCTTAAGCTCCGCCTGCCATTCCTTCAAATCCCGAGTTTGGACAAACATCTGTTGGCACAGGGTTGCTATCGCTTCTTTTTGAAGTGTCGTCCTCGCTTTAGTTAAATCCGCGGCCGGGGCAATCAGCTTATGATCTTCAAACGAAATGGCCTGCTGCGGCACGCTCCGGCGGACAATCTGGCCCTCTTGCGCCGTGCCGAAGACGGTTTTCTCGCGCCAGGCAGCGGTCAGCAGCGCAACCGCCCGGGATGCCGGGTTTTGTTTGAAAAAATTTTTTAACGGCCGGCTGGCTTGCAGCGTTTCTCGTATGGCATCAGAGTCAACAAATAGAGCGTTTAAAACCGGATCCTTATCCCATTTTTCCGGCATGCATGCCACCGGTCCCGGGAGCTGGTCAATCAGGCCGGAGACATGGTTCATGGCCGTCTGGACCGCATCCATCATCAAGTCCCGATTTTTCCGGGTCACTATCAGGTTCGGACATCGGGTCCGGACAATCCGCTCCACCCCTTCCATGGCAGGTTTTAGCTGGCTGCCGCTTTTAAGGCGGCCATGTAATATCTTGAATAATTTTTTCAGCATAACCAGCCCGCCATATAGGTTTTTAAGGAAATGGCAGCGGAGACCTTCGTTTAGATTAAAATTAAGAGTAAGATTAAGAGTAAGACGTTAAAAACGTACTTGCTGAAAAAAATACCACTGGGCCGTATACATCGTTTCCTGCAATGCGGCAGTAATCATCCGCTCACCCCGGCAAACGCCTGTTCCAAATCGGCCAGGATGTCATCGATACTCTCAATGCCCACGGAAAGCCGGATCATGTCCGGAGAAAGTCCGCCCGCCAGCTGCTGCTCTTCCGTGAGCTGGGAATGTGTGGTGCTCGCCGGATGCAGGGCCAGGCTTTTGGCATCGCCGACATTGGCGAGATGGGAAAAGAGCTTTAAGCTGTCGATAAAGCGCCGACCCGCATCCCGGCCGCCCTTGATGCCAAAGACCACCATGGCGCCGAAGCCTTTGGTCAAATATCGGCTGGCGACTGGATACGCCGGATCCTCCGGCAGCCCCGGATACCGGACCCATTCCACCCCTGAATGAGATGTCAAAAAATGCGCCACTTTCATGGCGTTTTCGCAATGCCGCTCCATCCGCAGCGGCAGGGTCTCCAATCCCTGCAGAAACAGCCACGCATTGTCCGGAGAAATGCAGGCGCCCAAATTCCGAAGCGGTACCTGCCGCATGCGGATAATAAATGCCTTGTGATTATCCGCGCCCAGGTCATGGGCAAATCTTAAATTAAAATTGCTGGGATCCGGGGTATTGTAGAGATCAAATTTTGGGTCGGTCCAGTCGAATTGGCCGCCATCCACCACAATACCGCCAATGCCCGTACCATGGCCGCCGATCCATTTGGTCATGGAATGCACCACGATATCCGCCCCGTAATCAAGAGGCCGCAGAAGATACGGCGTGGTGAATGTGCCGTCCACGATGACCGGCAGCTGATATTTCTTTCCGATTTCAGCCACCGCGCGGATATCTGTGACCTCAAGGGCGGGGTTGCCGATTGTTTCCATGAAAAGCGCCCGGGTTTTATCCGTAATGGCCGCCTCAAAGTTTTGGGGATCTCGCGGATCCACGAAGTTTACCCGGATATCAAACTGCGGCAGAATATTGTTGAACATGGTGACAGTGCCGCCATAGAGGTTGTTGGCCGAGACCACCTCATCGCCGGCAGAACAGATATTGATGATCGAATAATAGATGGCCGCGGTGCCGGATGCCAGGGCCAGGGCATCCACCCCGCCCTCCAAGGCGGCCATCCGGTTCTCCAGCACCGCCTGGGTGGGATTCATCATCCGGGTATAGATATTGCCCGGCTGCTGCAAGGCAAAAAGATCGGCCGCGTGGCTGGAATCATCAAATACGTAGGAGGTGGTCCGATAAACCGGCACCGCCCGGGAACGGGTCGCAGCATCCGGGGTATGCCCGGCATGCAGGCAAAGGGTCGCAAACTGGTAGGGGGTTGGCATATATGCATTCCCTTCTAAGTAACTTAACGGTTTAAGGTTTCGGGTATAAGGTGTAAGGTCAATGAAACCAAATCTTTACGATTTAAGTAGTTCACGGTTCACAGTTCACAGTTTACGGTTTAAAAGACTCAGCGCTTTTGGCTTTGGAAAAGGCTTATAAAAAAGGGCAATTTCCTTTAAATCCCCCCAATCCCCCCTTTTTCAAAGCGGGGGTGCGGCACAGCTCAAGGCTTACAGTTTGAAAAACTTAGTGCCTTAGTGCCTAAGTGCCTTTAAAGTTATTTATAGGCTCGGTCCCGGGCAAACGGCCCAGGAGAGTGCTTCCAAAACACTTAATCCGATAAAAACAGGTCGGTACTGATATAGCGCTCCCCGGTGCTGGGCAGCACCGTCACAATGGTTTTCCCTGCGGACTCTTCCCGTCTGGCGACCCGCATGGCCGCCGCCACATTTGAGCCTGACGAGATACCGCACAAAAGTCCTTCCTCATTGGCGAGCCGTCGGGCGATGTCAAAGGATTCCTCCGCCCCTACGGTGATCACCTCGTCGATGACCGATTGATCTAAAACTTCCGGCACGAAACCAGCCCCAAGGCCCTGTAACTTGTGGGGGCCGGGCTCACCGCCGGAGAGCACGGCCGAATCCGCGGGTTCCACGGCCACGGATTTAAACCCGGGTTTCCGCTCCTTGAGCACCTGGGCCACGCCGGTGATGGTGCCGCCCGTACCAACGCCCCCCACGAATATGTCCACCCCGCCTTCGGTATCATTCCAAATTTCTTCGGCCGTGGTTTCCCGGTGAATTTTAGGGTTGGCGGGATTGGAAAATTGATCCGGCATGAATGCATTCTTATTAGCGGCCAGAATTTCCCTCGCGGTCTGAACGGATCCTTTTATCCCAAATTTACCCTCCGTGAGCACCAGCTCCGCGCCGAGATGGGCCAGGAGCTTTCGGCGCTCCATGCTCATGGTCTCAGGCATGGTCAAACACAGCCGGTAGCCCTTGGCGGCACAGATAAAGGCCAGGGAAATACCGGTGTTGCCGCTGGTGGGTTCGACAATCAGCGTATCCGGTCCGATTTTACCCTCTTTTTCCGCCCCCTCGATCATGGAAGCGGCGATCCGGTCCTTGACGCTTCCCAGGGGATTAAAAAACTCGAGCTTGACCAGAATCTCCGCCGCCAAATCCGCCGTCAGCTTTTTAAGCCGAACCAGGGGGGTGGCCCCGATCGTGTACCGAACAGTGGAAAAGACTTTCATCGTCGCTGCCCCTCGTCAAATATAGATAAAAATTTAAACCGCTTATTTCAGGTTTAGGTGTCAATACCTTTAAGAATATCCCCGATATGGCATCAATTCAAACAATAAAGTCCAAATTGATAATATCGCCTTGCGTTTTTAGTGGTTGGATAATAATATTAAATATATATCATCATTTTTAACCGTAAATCTAACAAGACATTAGGGTGATGGTCATGAAAACAAAAATTTTTACCGGCATTATCGCCGCATGCGGGCTGGTCGGTTTCCTTTGGGCCGGACCGGCTTTTTCAGCGGACACATCAAATACCATGGGACTTGTCAAGCTGCTTACCGATCAGTTGGGCGTTACTGAAAAACAGGCCTCCGGCGGAGCGGGGTCCCTGTTCCAGATGGCCCAGAAGGGGCTTTCGGAAGACGAGTTTGGCAAGGTTTCAGAATCGCTTCCCGGGATCAGCCAGCTGACTTCCGCCGCTCCGCAGGCTTCAGGGTCATCTTCCGGGCTGTCCGGTAAAATGGGCGCTGCCGCCGAAGGATTGGGCGGGCTCAAAAAGACCGCTGAAAATGTCAATCGACTCAATACGGTGAAGAATCAGTTTTCCAAACTGGGATTGGATGAAGGGATGGTAGCCAAATTCATCCCGGTTATTTTAAACTATGCCGATTCACAAGGCGGTGAAACGGTGATGAATCTGCTAAAAGGCGTGTGGCAATAACTTTGACGGCGTCGCAAAAAGGACCACATGGCAAGTAAGAAAAAAATTGACTGGAAAACAAGGGTTCTATTTTCAGCCGCATCATACATTTTTTATGTTATCGCCCACTTGATCTATCGAACCTGCCGGGTGACCGTATTCGGCAAGGAACATGAGAATCAATATCTTCGCGAGAATAAACCCCTCCTTTTTGTTTCCTGGCATCAGGGCCTGCTTTACTTTGTTTATCATTTCCGTAACAGAAATGGCCTGATAATGGTGAGCCAAAGCAAAGACGGGGATTTAATCAACCGGATTCTCCGCTTGTTCGGGTTTCAATCCGTCCGCGGCTCAAGCTCCAGGGGCGGAAAAGAAGCCATGTACCAAATGATTGAACAGGTGAATCAGACCCAATGCAGTGCCGGTCTTGTGGCCGACGCCCCCAAGGGCCCATTCGGCATCGCCAAGACCGGTATCATTAGAATCGCCCAACAAACCGGGCTTCCGCTTATCCCGGTGATGTGCTGGGCGAACCGGAAAAAACTCTTTAATAGCTGGGACCGGACCCTTTTGCCCCTGCCGTTTAGCCATATCGTCTTTTTTTATGCCCCGCCCCTTTTTGTTCCGGCGGATGCCGATGACCGGCAGATCGAAAAAATACGCCGGGACTTGACCGACCAGCTGAATCAGATGCACAGGGAGGCGCAGGCATACTTCGGCGAGGAAAAATCCGGAATAGGCCCTGAAACCGCCGCCTAACTATCCGGCATGCAAGATATGGCCAACGGCCCGAGCGGCCGAATCATACCTCAATTTAAGTCCTATTTTTTACTTGTATTCCGCTCCGACGCAGCTAGTAATGCTGACCCGTAGAGTTGTTCTTTCTTCGCATTCAACCGGCTTGAGGACCTATTTCCGTATTTTCTGATGCCTCTTCTGAATTGATGCGCTCAGGGAAAACAGCTGCTGCATCTCCTTTCTGATTAACGCACGGGAGAGGTGCCCCCGAACGCCGATGACTGCCTTCGCTGTGCCATCGGCAACGAAACCAAAACCACATTGGCCCGGGAAAAACTGCACCAAGATCCGAATCTAAAGCCCCTCTTGTTAGATCAACGGTATATTAACCGCGGCGATTCCAGCAGCACGGTTGTATCCGGCGGGACGGATTGGGTGATCCAGACATTGCCGCCGATGACCGAGCGCGCGCCGATCACCGTATCCCCGCCCAGAATGGTAGCTCCGGAATAGATAATCACACCCTCTTCAATGGTGGGATGCCGCTTTTGATCCCGCATCTCATCGCTCTTATCCTTGGGCACGGACAACGCCCCCAGGGTCACCCCCTGATAGATGCGGACATTGGGACCGATTTTCGTGGTTTCGCCGATCACAATGCCCGTGCCGTGGTCAATGACAAACCGCTCGCCGATTGACGCCCCCGGGTGAATATCAATGCCGGTCTCGCAATGGACATACTCGGTCAACATTCGGGGCAAAAGCGGAATCTCCATCTCATGAAGCCGCCTTGCAATCCGGTGCACGGTAATGGCCAGGATGCCCGGGTAGCTGAAAATAATTTCATCATAGCTTTTTGCCGCCGGATCGCCCTCATAGCAGGCGATCACATCCTGGCCCAGGGTATTCTGAATCTCCGGGATGGATTCAAGGAGGCTCAGGGCATGGTTATAGCCCCGTTCTGTGCAGTCCGAGCAATCCAGATCATATTTGAAGCATTCATGACGGATGCTTCGCGTAATCTGCTCGGCCAGCATATCAAACACCTCAGAGGCGGTCTGGCCGATGTGGTAGCCCAGATTGGCCGGATCGAGCTTCGCCCGACTAAAGTACCCGGGGAACAAAATTTCCCGGAATTTATGGATCAACTCTACTACCGCGGTTCGCGACGGCAGCTGCTCATAGTCGACATGGGAATAGCAGCGGGTGTCATCGCAGCCCCCGGCGATGCGACTTACCAGGTCGGCTAGCCGGCTGCGGTATTTGGAGTATTGCTCGGTCTCTTCCCGGCAGGTTTTTTCACTGCCGGCGTCATCATCTTTTTTCATGGCATCTCCGGATAACCAGTGATGGGCAGTTAGTCGCCATTAACTCAAGCCATTTTTCCCCTCATCCCCCCCTTCTCCCAGAGGAAGAAGGGGGGGAATGGCATCTTAAGTTAATGACATTGAGTTATATCCTACAACCTATCATGTTTCCGGAAATTGTCAAAAAATCGGCTCTACGCCATTTTTGGGGCCGATGCCGCCCCGAATACAGGCGGCATCGGTATTCGCCAATTATATGGGCGGGGCAATGGTCACCAGCACCCGCATATCGGTTTCCGCCTCAATACCGTGGGGCTCGGCAATATCTGAGACCAGGACATCCCCGGTCCCGGCGGCCATTTCCGCCCCGTCTTTTCCCAGAAACTTGCCGCTTCCTTCCAAAACGGCGATGGTTAGCTGGCCCTCGATATCATG
>DATGCF010000140.1:0-6951 GCA_035312245.1 Desulfosalsimonadaceae bacterium | reverse complement strand
ACAAGTCGGGCGAAAAGCGCTCGGGAGAACGGGAAGTCGCCTATTGGCGGGCGCCCATGAACCCTGACGAAACCTATGATGAGCCGGGCAAAAGCGCCATGGGCATGGACCTGGTCCCGGTCTATGAGGACGAACTGGTGGGCGGCGTCAACATTTCCATCGACCCGGTGGTGGAACTCAACATGGGTATCCGAACAGCCGAGGTCGAGCGGGGGGCGCTCACCCATACGATCCGGACTTACGGGCATATCACCTATGATGAAACCCGAATGACCCGTATCAATTTAAAATTCAGCGGGTGGCTGGAAAAACTGCATGTGGATTTTACAGGCGAAATGGTTGAAAAGGGCCAACCCCTGTTCGATATTTATTCCCCGGAACTGATTACGGCCCAGCAGGATCTGATCGAAGCCTTTCGCAACTATCAGGAACGCCCGACCAGCACAAATAAAAAGGTGCTCGATTCGGTCCGCCGCCGCCTGGGCTATTATGATATTGCCGAAACGGAGATTTCTGAAATCGAAAAAAGCGGGGCCATCCGACAGGACCTGACCATCCGGTCGCCCTATTCAGGCGTGGTCACCCAGAAAAATGCCTTCGAGGGTGCCTATGTTGAATCCGGCACCACAGTGTATGAAATTGCAGACCTCTCAAAGGTCTGGGTGGAAGCCCATATATACGAATATGAACTGGCAGCCGTCCAAAAAGGCCAGTCCGTGGAGATGACCCTGCCCTACCTGCCGGGAAAACACTATTCCGGCACGGTTTCCTACGTATACCCCTATCTTCAGCGCAAAACCCGGGACGTGGTGGTGCGCCTCGAATTTGACAACCCGGAGCTGGAACTTAAGCCGGACATGTACGCGGATGTTAAAATCCGGACAAGCATGGGTGAGACCGGCATCAAAGTTCCCGCCCGATCGGTTATCCGGACCGGGGAGCGAAACCTGGTCTTTATACGTCGCGCTCCGGGAGAATTCACCCCGCGTGAGGTTGACCTGGGCATGCCCCTGGACGGGGGCATGGTCCAGGTCTTAAAGGGCGTGGCCCCGGGAGAGACCGTTGTCACCTCCGGGCAGTTCCTGCTCGATTCGGAATCCAAACTCAATGAATCGGTCCAGAAAATGACCCCGCCGGAAGAGGAAAAAGCTTCAAAAACAGAGGGTGAATCCGAAGATGAAACGGATTTTTTCGAAGAACTGGAAGGCAGTGAAAAATGATCGAAAAAATCATCGACTGGTCCATCAGAAACAAATTCATGGTCATCCTGGCCACACTTTTTGTGATTGCCGGCGGGATTCTGGCCGTAAAGTCTATTCCCCTGGATGCGATTCCGGATCTCTCCGACGTCCAGGTCATCATTTACACAGACTACCCGGGCCAGGCGCCCCGCGTGGTGGAAGACCAGGTGACATACCCCCTGACCACCACCATGCTGAGCGTCCCCTATGCCAAAGCCGTGCGGGGCTATTCCTTTTTCGGCTTATCCTTTGTCTATATTATTTTCGAGGACGGCACCGATCTCTACTGGGCCAGATCCCGGGTTCTGGAGTATTTGAACGGGGCCGCCGCCCGGCTGCCCGAAGGGGTCACTCCTCGCCTGGGTCCGGATGCCACGGGCGTGGGCTGGGTCTACGAGTACGTGCTAAAGGACACCACGGGCGCGCATGACCTGTCCGAGCTGCGCAGCATCCAGGACTGGTATCTCAAATACGAACTCATGGCCGTCCAGGGGGTCGCCGAAGTCGCCAGTCTCGGGGGGTTTGTCAAGCAGTACCAAGTGGCGGTGGACCCCAACAAACTGATAGCCTATGATATGCCCATCCAACGCGTCAAGCGGGCCATCCAGAAATCCAACAAAGATGTCGGCGGCCGGGTTATCGAAATGGCCGAAACCGAATTCATGGTGCGGGGCCTGGGCTATATCAAGTCAATCGCCGATATTAAAGAAATCGCCGTGGGGGTTGACGCCAAAGGCACCCCCATTTTGCTTAAAAATATTGCCAGCGTTAATGAAGGGCCAGAATTGCGGCGGGGATTGCTGGACTGGAACGGCAAGGGCGAAACCGCCGGCGGCATCGTGGTCATGCGCTACGGGGAAAATGCCCTGGATACCATCCACCGGGTCAAGGAAAAATTAAATGACCTTAAACAGGGCCTGCCGGAAGGGGTTAGCATTGAAACCGGATATGACCGCTCCGGGCTGATCGAGCGCGCCATCCACACGCTTCAGAAAAAACTGATCGAGGAAATGATCGTGGTGGCCATCATCTGCCTGATTTTTCTGCTGCATTTCCGATCCGCTTTTGTGGCCCTCTTCACCCTGCCGGTGGGGGTGCTGGCCTCGTTTCTGATCATGTATCCCCTGGGAATAAACGCCAACATCATGAGCCTCGGCGGCATCGCCATCGCCATCGGTGTCATGGTGGACGCCTCTGTCGTGATGGTTGAAAACGCCCACAAACACCTGGAACGGGACCGCGACAAAAAACCGCTCGCCCAGATCATATCGGATGCCGCCAAAGAGGTGGGGCCGGCGCTTTTCTACAGCCTGCTGATCATCACGGTATCCTTTCTGCCGGTGTTTTCCCTGACCGGCCAGTCCGGGCGGATGTTCATGCCCCTGGCCTTTACCAAAACCTTTGCCATGGCGGCCTCTTCAATTTTGGCCGTGACCATCATCCCCGTGCTGATGACCTTTTTTATCACGGAAAAGCCCCTGGCGCCGGTTCCTTCCCGCAAGCGGCGGGTTGGCATCTGGCTGGCGGCCGCGGCCGGACCGGTCGTGCTGGTAATTGCCGGGGGCATCGCAGGCATTAGCCTACCAAGGTGGAGCTTGGCAGCAGCCATCGGCGTGTCCGTCTTTGCGCTGCTCTGCCTGTTCCCCCAGCGCATCCGGCCGGAAGGGAAAAACCCGATCAGCCGGTTTTTCGTCAAAATTTATCGGCCGATGATCCGGACCATCCTCAATTGGCGGAAAACCACGATACTGATCGCCGTCCTGATCATGGCCGGCACCTATTTCCCCGCCAGAGACCTGGGCAGCGAGTTCATGCCGCCGCTAAACGAGGGGGATCTGCTTTACATGCCCACCACCCTGCCGGGGATATCCATTACCAAGGCCCGGGAACTGCTGCAGCAGACCGATAAGATCATTGCCCGGTTTCCGGAGGTCAAAAGCGTTCACGGAAAAATCGGCCGGGCCGATACAGCCACCGATCCGGCGCCGCTCACCATGATTGAGACCACCATTATGCTGCGGCCCAAGGTGGCATATGAAATGCACCACGTGGACCGGTTTTATTCAAATTGGCCGGAATGGGCGCATTTCCCCTTCTCCTGGGTCTGGCCGGAAACCGTTAAAGGCGAAGTTTCCCATGAGTGGCGCAAAACGCAAATCGACCGGTTTTTCTCGGACTGGCCGGGATGGCTGAAAGCACCACTGGCAAAAATCCTGCCCGAAGAGCGGCACCTGACCATCGAGGAACTCTCAGACGACATGGATGCGGCCATCCAGTTTCCGGGACTGACCAATTCCTGGACCATGCCCATCAAAACCCGCATCGACATGCTCTCCACCGGCATCAAGACACCGGTTGGCATCAAGCTGACGGGGCCGGATCTTTCCGTGCTAAACGATATCGGCACCGAGATCGAGGCGGTAGTCCGGGACATCCCGGGCACGCTGTCGGTCTATTCAGAGCGCGTCACCGGCGGCAATTACCTGGATTTTAACATCCGGCGCCATGAAATCGCCCGCTACGGCCTCACGGTCGACGATGTTCAGGAAGTGATCATGAGCGCGGTGGGCGGCATGAATGTCACCTATACGGTGGAGGGTCTGGAGCGATACCCCGTGAATCTGCGCTACAAACGGGAGCTTCGCGATGATATCCAGCGCTTGAAACGCGTGCTGGTGGCAACGCCCACAGGCGCCCACGTGCCGCTTGCCCAGTTGGCCGATCTCTCCATTAAAAAAGGGCCGGCCATGATCAAGAGCGAAAACGCCCGGAAAACCGCCTGGATCTATGTGGATCTAAAAGGCGTGGACATGGGCACCTACGTCAAAAATGCCAAAAACGTGGTCCGGGAGCAAATAGACATGCCCACCGGCTACTCCCTGGCTTGGTCCGGGCAATTTGAATACATGGAGGAAGCCCGGAAGACCTTAAACATCATCGTGCCGCTGACGATTCTGCTGATCTTTATTCTGCTCTATGTTCATTTTCACAATGTGGCCGAGGCGGCCATCGTGATGGCCAGCCTCCCGTTTGCCCTGGTGGGCGGCATCTGGCTGCTCTATATCCTTGGGTATAATCTGTCCGTGGCCGTGGTGGTGGGCTTTATCGCGCTTGCCGGGCTGGCCGCGGAAACCGGCGTGGTCATGCTGGTGTACCTGGACGAGGCGTATGCCCGCCGACGGGACGCAGGTCAAATGAACACCTTTGCGGACCTGAACAGCGCCGTCATCGACGGGGCCGTGGAACGGGTGCGCCCCAAGCTGATGACCGTGGCCACCACCTTGATCGCCCTGATGCCGATAATGATCGGAACGGAAACCGGGGTCCGGGTGATGAAGCGGATCGCCGCGCCCATGGTGGGGGGATTGATTTCCTCGGCAATCCTTACATTAATCATTATTCCGGCGGTATACGATGTTTGGAAGCGATGGGAGATGAGACGAAAAACAGATTAGAAGGAATAAACCAGAGTAAGAGTAAGATTAAGGGTAAGAGTAAGACGTGTAGCGAAGGAGGCCTAAAATGAAAAATCACATTATAAAATTGACAATTTGCTTTGTTTTGACGATTGGCCTGGCATTGCCCCTGCAGGCGGAGGAAAAAATGGATCATGGCGGAATTTCCCACGGCAGCAATGACGGGGAGCTGATCCGGGAGACAACGGTCAAGGGGTATGGACTCTCCTATCGGCTTATTGACATGCACGAACGAATGAAGGATATGGCCGATATGCCGGAGATGGATGCCACCCATCATTTGATGCTCTACATCCATCCGCCGGCAGGCAAACGCATTGAAGCGCCCAAGGTGGGCTTTCTGGTTGAAGGCCCGAATGGCGAGACGCAAAAGGCCATGGCCATGGCAATGTCCGGCGGATTCGGCGCGGATCTTGATTTATCCAAAAAAGGCGATTATACAATTAAATCAAAGGCGGTTTTCGGGGAGGTCAAACTCATTGACGGATTCGAATATACAATAGAATAATACCAATGAATAAAACTGCTGCGTCCCAATCCATACTGTTCAGGGAGCTGCCCCCACATCACCTGGATGCCGTGCTGAAAATTGCCGTTGAAAAGTCCCTTGAAAAGGGCGAATGGATATTTTCAGAGGGGGATCCGGGCAGCGGCTTCTACATTGTCGTTGAGGGACAGGTCAAAATCTACAAGCTTTCCATGGAGGGAAAGGAACATATCCTCCACATTTTCGGCCCGGGCGAGCCGTTCGGTGAAGTACCGGTATTTTCCGGCGACGTCTTTCCGGCCTCGGCCGAATCCGTAAAGCAGAGCCGCGTGCTGTTTTTCCCCAGGGATCGATTTATTGCGCTGATTACCGAAGACCCCACGCTGGCGCTAAACATGCTGGCGGTGCTCTCCAAACGGCTTAGGCAATTTACCGTACAGATCGAGAACCTTTCGCTAAAGGAAGTCCCCGGGCGCTTGGCCGGCTATCTGCTTTTACTTGCCGAAGAGCAGCAGAATCAATCCGAATTGACCCTTCATATATCCAAAGGCCACTTAGCCAGTTTTCTGGGCACCATTCCCGAAACCCTCTCCCGGATTCTCAAAAAAATGAGCGAGAAGGATCTGATCCAAGTAAATGGCAGAAAAATAGAAATTTTGGACTTTGAAGGGCTTGAAATGCTAGCTGAATCGGGTCGGCTTGATGAAAATGGCATCTAGGCCAATGGGAACGGGCCGAATTCAATTGAAAAAATGATTAATTTCGTCTAATCAAGGAGAAACAGATAAACCAAGTGAGTCAATAAAAGTGGTATCAGAAGAATTTATCGGAATACGCAAAGAATTGGGGAAGACCCAGCAGGAAATGGCCTCGCTTTTGGGCGGATCCGTTAAAGCCGTGCGCAGCTATGAACAGGGCTGGCGCCATATCCCCGCCCATGCCGAACGGCAAATGCTGTTTCTGCTATTTCTCAAAAAGGGCGATTGGGTCAATGGCAAGCCCTGCTGGAAAATTATCGGCTGCCCGGATGCATACAAGCTGGATTGCCCAGCTTGGGAGTTTAAAGCCGGCATGCTTTGCTGGTTTATCAACGGTACGATCTGCAGCGGCACCGTTCAGGCCAACTGGACGGAAAAAATCAAGATGTGCAGAGGCTGCAAAGCATTCCCTACTGTCCTGAAGAACGCCCTCATCATCCCCTAAAGAATTTTTCCCGCCGATTACATCAAGTCCTGCTTCTGCCAGAAGCAGCTTAATTCGTCGCTCACCCGCTGGAAGAACAAGCCGGCGGGGTAAAACCGCCCGCACCGGTCGGGATGCCATGAGGCCGGATGCCGCAGGCGGAAAGCTTCTTCTTAACCTGGTCAGAATTGCATTTCGGACACTTGGGCTGGCTTTTATCTGATATTGACAACAGGGTTTCGAATTCATGGTGACAATCTTCACAAACAAACTCATAAATCGGCATAACAAGTTCCTCACCTTTATATTAAAAATGTATCAATTTAGTCTACTGAAATCCGGTAGCCGGCAACAAAGCAATGTCATTGTCATTTCGAGCGACATCGAGAAATCTTTTACATAAAGATTCCTCGTCGCTTTCGCTTCCTCGGAATGACCCAATGAATGGTTGAATCAAGCTTCATGTTGAATCTTAAAAATAAAATATTCTGGCAAAAAGTCAAGGCAACTCGCCGCAGGCCCGCCGGATATTTGAGGAGAAGCCTTTATTCCGCAGAGCGGATAA
>DATGCF010000139.1:0-4911 GCA_035312245.1 Desulfosalsimonadaceae bacterium | reverse complement strand
CTGTAAGATGTCCGGGATCAAATCCCCGACCGGGGTTGAAGCCGAAGGCTGGCTCATCACCGTGGGCGGCACCCCCAAGCAGATGCTTTCCCACAGCCCGGAATTCACTTACAAGCGCCTGCTTCAGGCCGCCAAGCTGGCCAAGCGCATGGGCGCACAAATTATGGGCCTGGGCGCATTCACCAAGGTGGTGGGGGATGCCGGGGTGACGGTGTCCAAAAAGGCGGATATCCCGATTACCACCGGCAACAGCTACAGCGCCTCGGGCGCCCTGTGGGCGGCCGCGGATGCCGGCCGCCGCATGGGACTCCTTGAAGTGGAGCAGCGGGGCAAGACGCTTAAAGGAAAAGCTATGGTAGTCGGCGCTACCGGTTCCATCGGTTCCGTCTGCTGCCGGCTTTTGGCCATGGCCTTTAAAGAAGTCTACATGGTGGATGTCCGTCATTCCAAGCTCCTTGCATTAAAGGAGTCGATCCAGGAGGAGACCCCGGATGTCAAAGTAGAGATCTCTACCCGGGCGGACAAGTATCTGGAAGACATGGACGTGATTGTGACCGCCACTTCCGCGGGCGGCGGCAAGAGTGTTATCGATATCATGCAGGTCAAACCCGGATGCATTATTACGGACGTGGCCCGGCCCTTAGATCTTTCCTCCGAGGATGTAGCCAAGCGGCCGGATGTACTGGTGATTGAATCCGGGGAAATCCTGCTTCCCGGTGAAAATATGGAGATGCGCGATATTGGCCTCCCGCCCAAGGTGGCCTATGCCTGTCTGGCGGAAACCATTGTGCTGGCGCTTGAGGGCCGGTTTGAAATTTTCACCATCGGCCGTGAGATCGAATGGCAGAAGGTGAAGGAGATCTATAAACTGGGGATAAAACACGGGATGCGGCTGGCAGCCATTTCCGGGGTCAACGGCGTATATTCGGATGCGGATATCGCCGAGGTCGCGCGCCTGGCCAAGGCGGCCCGGGAGGGCCATGATCCGGTGAAGATGAAGCAGCAGTCGGCGGTATAGGAAAAGGTATAAGGTGAAAGGTGAAAGGTTTAGGGTATAGGGGTTAAGGTGTAAGGAATAGCAGGGATATTGCATGATCATTGGATTTGTTCAGACAAAGGGGGGGACCGGCAAAAGTACGCTGGCTGTGAACACGGCGTTTTCCCGGACCATGCACCGGGAATTTCCTTCTATCGCCCTTGTGGAACTGGATTCCCAGGGGACGCTTAAAAACTGGTGGGATGAGCGCCAGGAGATGGGGTATAATTCCGGGCACGTGTCATTTCACCACATCTCAAGCAGTCAGAAAGAGGTGTTTCAGCAGGGGATAAAGGCGATTTCCGCCCACAATGACCTGATGATCATGGATATTCCGGGCGAGGGGACGGGCAAGCTCCATACCCGTTTTGCCTGCGCGTTCTGCGACCTGGTGATCATCCCGCTCCGGACCTCGACCAATGATGAGACCGCCTTTATGAATAACCTGTATCCGATTATCCAGCAGATTATCAAGGCGGTGCCGGAGAAGCGGTCGCATTTTTATGTGCTGCCGGTGTTTGTGCACCCCCGGGTCAACCCCCGGAAATGCTTTGAATATTTTGATGAAATCCTGCCCATGTATGTATCCTGTCTGGATGTGGTGTATCCGAGCCGGGCGGTATATGAAAATTTCAACCGCCAGGGGTTGAACCTTCACGAATATTCGAAAATTGTGGAAAACAATAAAAAAAACAGGCAGCAGGTGGAACGCGCCATTGAGGATATTGAAGATATTTCTCAGACGATCATAAAAACAGGGAGACGGATTCATGGGTGAAGCCAAGCAGAATGAAAACAAAGTGGATCGCGCATTTGAGGTGGTTGAAGGCCTTGAAAATAAGGGCGGACAGGGAAATCCCGACAGTGGTAAGGCAAAAGCCGGTCCCAAGTCCCAAAAATTGTCAACCCGGTCCGGGCTCCGGGTGAAATTTTCCATGGATGCCCTGGTATCTGAATCGGATACCGAGTCCAGCCCGGACAGCAAGCTGCGGCCCGGCGCGGCCAAGCTTTTAAATATTGATTTTACCCTGCCCTATATCTGGCGGATTCCTGTTTTCGGCAAAACCGCCTTAAAGTTTGTCCGGCGGATTCAGCGGGACGAATATCCGGACTCGGTCAGGGATATTCTTCGTTCGCTGCGGAAGTAAGATTGTTTTTAAACTTGAATACAATCTCATCCTCGCCGACCAATGACAACTCCCGGCGGATGATATATTCAAGATAGACAGGATCGTTTTTCAGGCGGTTGACCCGGCGGTAAAGGGCCTGATTTTTTTTTTCAATGCCCTGGTTTTCCGCCTGGATCTTTTCCAGCTGGGCTTTTTTCCGGTTCAGCTCCATCAATCCGTTATCGCCGAATATGATCGCCCCCAGATAGGCCGCCAGAATGAAAATGCCGGCGGCCAGCCCGATTTTTAAATGCCATGGCTTTAATGTCATGCCAGGGGCTCCTTTTTGATCATTCGGCCGATATCCTTTAATTCCGGGCATCTCAGGGCATACGCGCAGGCACCGTAGACGCCGATGCCAAGAATCACGCCGATCGCAACCCCCGCAAGCAGGCGCCATAGGGGCGCGCCCGGCGGCAGGGGAAACACGCCCAGCAGATACCCCAAAACCCCGCCCATGATTAGCGCACATACCACGGATTTGCCGATGGATTCAATTATTGATTTGCCGGAAAGCTCACCCAGCCGCCGGCGAAGCACCCATACCAGCAGCACGAAGTTGATCATAGAGGCCAAAGACGTGGCCAACGCCAGTCCGCCATGGCTTAACGGACCCATTAACAGGAGACTCAGCAGAATATTGGCAATAATGGAGACAGAAGCCATCTTGACCGGCGTGATCGTATCCTGCAAAGAGTAAAAGGTTGAGACCACCACCCGTACGGCGGAAAACGCCCACAAACCGGCGCTGTAAAATATCAGGGCGTACGCGGTCATGCGGGTGGATGCCGCACCGAATTCCCCCCGCTGGAAGAGAAGCGCCACGATCGGCTCCCGCAGGACGATCAATCCGATCATGGCGGGCAGGGTGATGAAAAAAATCAGGCGAATCGCATAGCTGAAGGTGTCGGCCAGGGCGGTAAAGTCATGCGCCGCCGCCTGGCGCGAGAGGCTCGGCAATACGGCCACGGACATGGAAATGGCAAAAATGCCCAGGGGAAACTGCACCAGCCGGTCCGCGTAGTAGAGGTAGGAGACGCTTCCCTCTGGAAGCAGGGAGGCCAGCAGGGTGCCGATCAAAATATTGATCTGGTAGACTGCGGCGCCGAAAACCGCCGGCCCCATAAGCTTGCCGATACGCTTGACCCCGGGATGATAGACCGGGGCCGTCTGCCAGAAACGGAAGCCTTTTTTGATTAAAAACGGGGCCTGCAGGAGCATCTGTAAAAACCCGCCGATCAGCACGCCGATGGCCAGCCCCGCCACCGGGGTCTCCATATGCGGGGCGATAAAAAGGACCGCCCCGATAATGGCCACATTTAAAAATACCGGGGCCAGCGCCGGGGCGGCAAAATGGCCGAGCGTATTTAAAATGCCCATGGAAAGCGCCACCAGGCAGATAAAAAAGATATAGGGGAACATGATCCGGGTCAGGGTGACGGTGAGGGTGAATTTGGCGCCGGTAAATCCCGGGGCCACCACCCGGACGATCCAGGGGGCGGAGAGGATGCCGGCAACGGTTAAAACCACCAGCAGGATGGAGAGCATCCGAAGGGTGGATCGGGCCATTTTAAAGGCCTCAGTCCGGCCGTCCTTTTTCAAGTATTCGGTGAATACCGGAACAAACGCAATGGAGAGCGAGCCCTCGGCAAACAGGCGCCGCAGGAGATTGGGTATCCGGAAGGCTACGAAAAATGCGTCGGACAAGAGTCCGGCCCCGAAAAACCAGGCAATGACCATATCCCGGATAAACCCCATGATCCGGCTCAACAGGGTGGCACTGCCGATGACGCCGGCGGCTTTGGTGAGTTTTTTCTTTTCGGAGTTCATAAAAGATTTAGATCAAGAATACCATAGGTTAATGGCTCCAATGGACTCAGTTTCGGCTGCCACGCATCACAAATTTTTGTTGACACAGTCGATGCGATCCGGTATCAAATCACGTTATTATTAAAAAAATTCAAAAAGGAGTGATACTATTGGCACATCATAAGTCAGCAATCAAGCGGATTCGGCAGAATGAAAATCGTCGGATGCAGAACCGGGCGGTTAAAACCGGGGTGAAAACCGCTACCAAAAAACTCGCCCGCGCGGAAAAAGGCGGTGATGTGGAGAGCCTGGCCAATGAACTGAACCGGACGAAATCGGTGATTGATAAGGCCGCCAAAAAAGGGGTGATCCACAAGAAAACCGCATCCCGTAAAAAATCCCGTCTGGCGCGGCGCATTAATCAGCTGTCTGCCGTTTAGAATCGATCAGTTAACCGGTAATAAATCCGCTCTGCCACGCGTTCGGAAAGAACGGCAATAGCGGATTTTTTATTTTGTTCGGTGCGCCATTTTTCGGCCGCGACCTCATAGGAGTCGCTGGCTGAAATATCATTGGCGGACCAGATTTTTTGACCATCCGGGCTTCGCAGGGTCACATCCAGAAAGAGGGTGATACGCCGCTCCGCCGATTGCGTGGGGCTTCTATGGGCAATGGTGCGGATTCTGGCCGCTTTGATGGTGCCGGTTAAAACCGCCTCCGCCGCCTCCCTGTCAACAATCCGGACATTGTCAAACCGCGTGAACTGGTTGACGATGTCATTGGTTATCAGGGTTTCAATGCCCGTCTCACCGCTTCTGTTTTCGAATATGCCGATGCTTACCGTCTTTATCCCTGCCGGCAAGTCCCCCCCGCCGGAAAAGTTGTAGCCGCAGGCGG
>DATGCF010000138.1:0-3041 GCA_035312245.1 Desulfosalsimonadaceae bacterium | reverse complement strand
TGGCCGAATACATGGGCAGCATGGCCTGGGCAAATACCAGGCCCCGGCTGGAGGAGAGCACCGGCCGCAAAACGACCGCATCGCTGTTCACATCCCGCTCCGCTCCGACGAGCGGCTTGATGACACTGCCGCTCTGGACTTCATGATCGTACTGCCGGGTAATCCATTCCCTGGATGCGATGTTGGGCCGGGACAGCAGGTCGCCCAACAGGCGGTTATAATCCGCCGGCGGTCCGATCACCGGCTCATAAAGTCCGCGATATTCCGGAGACCGCCATTCCGCGTCAAACTCCCACTGCGGAAACCCGGACTGAAGCAAATCCATGTTGACATACGCGCAGGTTTGGCCGTCATAGGTGAGATGGAGTTTTCCGGAGTCGGTATACTTGCCGATGACCGTGCTCTCCACCGCGTGCGTTTCGGATAAGGCCATAAACCGGTCCACATCCTCTGGCTTTACCGCCACGGTCATCCGTTCCTGGGATTCAGAGACCCAGATCTCCCATTGATCCAGGCCGCTGTATTTAAGCGGCACCTGATCCAGCTGAACCTCGCAGCCGTCTGAAAACCGGGCGGATTCGCCCACAGAAGAGGAAAGTCCGCCGCCGCCGTTGTCCGTGATAAACTGGATAAGCCCCTGATCCCGGGCCTCCAGCAGAAAATCATGCATCTTTTTCTGGGTATAGGGGTCCCCGATCTGTACGTGGCCGGCCGGAGTATGCTCTGAGAAGGTTTCCGAAGATGCGGTCACCCCGTGGATGCCATCTTTTCCCACCCGGCCCCCGCACATGATGACCCGCTCGCCCGGGCTTGTGGTTTTAAGTTCAGCCGGCTTACCGGCGGCTTCTGCCGGCATGAGCCCCACGGCCGTCACATACACCAGGCATTTGCCCATATAGCCCGGGTCAAAAATGACCTGGCCGAATGTGGTGGGAATGCCGCTTTTATTGCCCCCGTCCCGGACGCCCTCGATCACCCCGTCCAAGAGCCGCCGGGGATGGAGCCGGGGTTTCAAATCCCCGTCATAATCGCGCGGCCCCACGCAGAACCCGTAGCTGCCCATGACCAGGCGAGAGCCCAGGCCGGTACCCAGGGGATCGCGGTATACGCCGACAATGCCGGTAATCGCCCCGCCGTAGGCCTCCATATTGGAAGGGGAATTGTGGGTCTCCCCGGTGATCACGTAATAATGATCCTCATCAAACCGGCCTACGCCGGCATTATCCCAGAGGACGGATATCACCCAATCCTTTTTCTCCGCCAACGCCAGGGTGGGCTTTTTGATAAAGGTTTTAAACAGATCATCCACTACCTCGTTTCGCCCGGTATCCAAATCCGTATACCGGAACAGCCCCTGGAACGTATTGTGATTGCAATGGTCGCTCCGCGCCTGGGAGATATATTCAAGCTCCACATCCGTTGGGTCGGACAGGCCCATCGCTTTTCTTTCCGCATGGATGGCCGGGTCCATAAAATAGCGGCGGATGACCGGGATGTCGTTTGGATTCAGGGCCAGGTTGCGCTCGTCGCTGATCCGTTTGAGGGTTTCATCCGAATCAATGGGAATGCTGGTAACCGTGGGCGAGTGATCCAGATAGACTTTCGGGATGATTAAGCCGATACCTGTCTCCGGATCCCATTCAGCCCTGGAAAACACCCGGACCTGCTGGATGATGTCGTTTGACAAAAGCTCGCGCGCGATCAGTTCCGCGTCTGAACGGTTTAATGCCGGGCCCTTGATGCAGTACCGGCGGGAGGTATACACATCCGCGCCTTCCGGAAACTGAATTTCCAGAACGTCCTGGATGGCCTCGACTGCGGTGCTGGCCGGATTATCCCGCACCCCCGGGCGGTAGCCCACCCACACGCACCAGTCGAATGCGATGGGGAGCGGATCATAGGAAGAGGTCTGAATCACCGGATTGGTAAATATTTCCGTCCGAATGATCTCCAGCTGCTCGGGAGAGAACGCCGCATCAATGGTCAGCACCTGAACGGATCGTACCCCTTCCACTGGAAGATCGAAGTAAGCCGCTGCCTTCTTGCGGATGCCTTCGCCTTCGGCATCAAAGAGCTCCGGTTTTAAGGTGATTTCGAGTCGCTGGGCCATAAATTATAATGCGATATCTGATGCTTAATAACTATAATATTGATTGCTTTCTCCCGCAGAGGCGCATTCAAAGCTATTTGGTTAACTCATCCTGTCTTGCGATTAATTCCCGCACGGCAGGCACCAAATCATTGGGTACCTCGATAAATGTCTGATCGGGGTCTTCATAAGCCGCTTCGTCTTCGGCCAAGGCTTCATCCTCAGACTGCATCTCATAATGATCGAGCACTCGTTTAACGCGCTGTTCATCCCACCCTTTTGGGAAGTTGCCCTGCTTTTTCATTTTTTTCATTTGCCCTTTTTCTTCAGTCGTTTTTTATATGCTTTAAGCGGTTTACTCTTCAAATCGTATGCTGTAATCACAAATATACTATCCGGTTCAGTATCAGGCACGTAAATTACACGCAAAAAACGCCCGTTTTTAGTCCGGCCTATCGCAACACGAGAGCTTTCACGGCCCGGCCGGTCTTCACCGGGTTTTTTCAAAATAGTTTCAACTTCACTTTCATCCACATCGTGATTATAAATATGTGGCTGTTTGGTTTCGGGATCAATGTAAAAACGAATTTTCATGCTTTAAAGCCTCAATCTAAACTAAAGCACGGCAGAATGAATTTTAATTCATAAAACAGCCTTAAATTAACATTGAATCCTTTTCTAAACCTTAAACCCTATTCCTACACCTCAAACCCTTTGTTTCACCCCGAGACAATCCGCATGATATCATTATAAAAAACAAACACCATAAGCATCATCAAAAGCAAAATCCCCACCTGCTGCGCGATTTCGCGGGTTTTCAGGCTGACCGGCCGGCCGGTGGCCGCCTCGATGGAAAAAAACATGAGATGCCCGCCGTCAAGCACGGGGATGGGCAATAAATTTAAGATGCCCAGATTAATGCTCACCAGGGCGATAAAAAACAAGAGATTGA
>DATGCF010000137.1:0-17370 GCA_035312245.1 Desulfosalsimonadaceae bacterium | reverse complement strand
AGGAAAAGGTAGAAAACCTGAGCAACTAATGCATGAAAAGGATTTTAAATTAGAATACGCCAATCATGCAGATTTAAAGAATACTAAAACCAAATATTAGCTAATAAAATCAGAGCGGACCTAGTAAAGATTCAACAGGTCCGCTCTTTTTTCAGCTTCCTCCCTTCCGTTTTTTCTGGGAAAAAATCCATGGGGAATATGATGGAACAAGGCTGAAAATATCGGTATATTTATTCCTGCCGGAAGTGACCTGAAGTGTCATATTACCACAGATTCAATGAAGGTGAGATGGAGGCATTATTGAAATATTGTGAATCTGTAGAGCAGGCAGTCAAAGAATACGGCTTAAAAGCATAACCGGCCAAGAAACAAAAAAGAAAAGCCCCGGCAATCAGGGCCAAATTTAACAAGCCGGGGCCTTTCCACAGGAAAAGCAGTGCCTTATCTGTAAATCTATTGTTATTCCCTGTCAAGCGATAATCCGGGTTAATAAGGGGCGCGCAATGCTCGACGGTCGTGGTTTGTGGCGCAGGATGTGGCGAATATGCTGGATTTAGAGTATGGAAAAGTCCTCATCCGAGGATTGGACGAAGATAAGTACCATGGCATGAATATTCCCGTCGCCGATGTAACTGGAATTACAAAAAAAGGTGGATGTATATCCTTAACGAATCCGGCCTCTACCATTCCACCATTCAGAGCTGCAGGTGCGGGATAAATGTTCCACAAGCCATGGCAGGATGCTGTGAATTTTTCTGGGGTTTGAATGGGTTGATTACAGGATTATGGCATGTTTATTAGGTTTTTTGTTTTGGGGGTGCTGTAATGATGTAATGCTGGAAAAAACATTAGGTAGCTTTTTCATCCGCACTAAAATGTAAAGGCTCCGGGTTGGAAATAGGGTTGGAAAACTCCAGCCCAAGGCCATAAAAAAGGGGTTTAAGATTTCTCTTAAACCCCTGATTTAATTGGTGGCGGGAGCGACGAGACTCGAACTCGCGACCTCCGGCGTGACAGGCCGGCGTTCTAACCAGAACTGAACTACGCCCCCGTGTGTAAAATTGTCAAATAATTGGTAGGCGGAACAGGGCTCGAACCTGTGACCTACGGCTTGTAAGGCCGCCGCTCTCCCAACTGAGCTATCCGCCCTCAATTAGAAAATGCTTTTTAACAGCCGGCAGCATTACTGTCAAGCGTAAAATAAATTAATCAGCATTATTTAATGCTGCAAGCTGGCCGGCAGCGGTTCGGTGGTTTCCGCGGCTTCAGCCATAAACTGCTGGTGCTGCTCCGTATACGGGGATTCGCCTTCCTTGACGAGAATGGCGTGCTTGACCACCTCATCCATGTGCTCGACCGGCAGGATTTTGACCTGCCTGGCCACGCTCTGCGGGATTTCTTTTAAATCCTTCTCATTTTCCTTGGGGATCAGCACCTGCTTGATTCCGCCCCGATGCGCGGCCAGAATTTTCTCTTTTAAACCGCCAATGGGCAGTATCCGGCCGCGAAGGGTAATCTCGCCGGTCATGGCCACACTTCGTTTAACCGGCAGTTTGGTAAGCGCCGAAACAATTGAGACACACATGGCAATGCCCGCAGACGGCCCGTCTTTCGGCGTCGCCCCTTCAGGTACGTGAATGTGAAAGTCATATTTTTCATGGAATTTCTGATCAATATTGAACTGATCAGAACGGGACCGGACATAGCTGATGGCGGCCCGGGCGGATTCCTTCATCACATCGCCCAGTTTGCCGGTAACATTGAACTCGCCTTTGCCCGGCATAATAACGCTTTCGATGGAAAGCAGCTCGCCGCCGAACTGGGTCCAGGCAAGGCCGGTGACAATACCCACCTGGTCCTGGCTCTCGATCTGGCTGAACCGGTATTGGGGCGGGCCCAGATATTTCTCCACGGATTTGGCCGTGACCCGCACCATTTTATCCCGGTTTTCCTTCAAGATTGCCCGGGCGACTTTTCGGGAGATGGACGCAATTTCGCGCTCCAGGTTCCGGACGCCGGCCTCCCGGGTGTAATCCCGGATAACCGCGTAGATGGCATTTTTCGAGAAGTTAATCCGGTCCTCCTGCAATCCATTCTGGCGGATTTGCTTGGGGACCAGAAATTTATTGGCAATATGGTATTTTTCAATTTCGGTGTAGCCGGGCAGCCGGATAATTTCCATTCGGTCCTGAAGCGGCAGCGGGATATCCGGCAGGGTGTTGGCTGTGGTAATAAACAGCACATCCGAGAGATCGTATTCCACGTCCAGGTAATGATCGTTGAATGAATAGTTCTGCTCCGGGTCGAGGACTTCGAGCAGGGCGGCAGACGGATCGCCGCGGAAATCCATACTCATTTTGTCGACTTCATCCAGGCAGAATACCGGATTGTTGACATTTGCCTTTCTCAAGGATTGAATGATTTTCCCCGGCATGGCGCCGATATAGGTGCGGCGATGGCCCCGGATTTCCGCTTCATCGCGCACGCCGCCGAGCGACAGTCGCGCAAATTCTCGGCCCGTCGACCGGGCGACGGATTTGGCAAGCGAGGTTTTGCCAACGCCGGGCGGACCCACCAGGCACAGAATCGGCCCCTTGATTTTCTGCATCAGCGATTGAACGGCCAAATATTCCAGAATCCGCTCCTTGGGCCGGGCCAGGCCGTAGTGATCCTCATCAAGGATTTGCTCCGCGTTTTCAATGTCCGTATTAATCTTGCTTTTGTTGTACCAGGGCAGGCTGATCAGCCATTCGATATAATTGCGCACAACGGTCGCCTCGGCGGACATGGGCGTCATCATTTTAAGCTTTTTAAGCTCCTGACGCGCCTTGGCAGCCGCCTCCTTGGACATCTTTTTTTTCTTGATCCGCTTTTCAAGCTCCTTTAAATCGTCGCCATCGCTGTCATCTGCGCCCATTTCCTTTTTGATGGCCCGCATCTGCTCATTGAGATAATAGTTCTTCTGGCTTTGCTCCATCTGGGTTTTGACGCGGCTTTTGATCTTCTGATCGGTTTTGATGACCACGATTTCATCATGGATCAGCTGCAGCAGCTGCGACAGGCGATCCTCAAGCGAAAGGGTCTCCAGGAGCTTCTGGTTATCCTTGGTTTTGAAAGAGAATTGTCCGGCGATGGTATACAGGAGTTCTGTCGGATCCTTGATGGACTGAATGTTTTCAACGGTCTCCTTGGACAGATTTTTATTCAGTTCCGCATATTCGTTAAATGCCTGCAGAATATTGCGAAAGAACGCTTCCTTTTCATTGGGGTCGATGGTCGGCTCCTCAAGGAGTTCCACGGAGACCTCGAAAAAGGTTTCATTGGGGTTGAATTTAACGATCCGGCCCCGAAATTTTCCCTCGACCACGGTTTTGACCGTTCCATCCGGCAGGCGCAGCATCTGCAGCACCTTGGCAACCGTGCCAATGGTTTTGATATCCTTGTCCGTTGGGTGCTCTTTTCCGGGATCAGACTGGGTGGCCAGCAGGATGTATTTATTGTCCTGATGCATGGCCTCGGAAATCGCACTGATCGATTTGCTGCGTCCGATAAAGAGCGGAGAAATCGTGTGCGGAAAAACTACCACATCGCGCAGGGGCAGAAGCGGCAGGTTCATTTCCGAATGTCCCGCATTGTTGTCGTATGTGTATGTTTCGTTTGCCATATTAAAGTCACTATTCTTCTATATTAAATTTAAACCCGAATCAGTTGGTTGTCAGGGGGAGAACCGAGTTTTTTTCGGCAGGTTGAAGTGAAGCCCGGTCGGCGCGGCTTGCGCGCTGACCGGGCATATCTTACAAATCAGGCTTGTTTTTTTGGCTGCTCATAGAGAAGGATCGGGTCTTCCCGATTGACCACCACCTCCTCGCCCACGACGCATTCCTTGACGCCGCCGATGGAGGGCAGATCATACATGATGTTGAGCATCGTGTTTTCAAGTATGGCGCGAAGGCCTCGCGCGCCGGCGCCGCGTTTCATGCTCTCTCTGGCAATGGCGGACAGCGCGGCATCGGTGAGTCTGAGGTTCACCCCCTCGATTTCGAACAGCTTTTTGAATTGTTTGATAAGCGCGTTTTTCGGCTCAGTCAGAATTTTAATCAGGGCGGCCTCATCCAGATCCTGCAGGGTCGCCACTACCGGTAGCCGGCCCACAAATTCGGGAATCAGGCCGAACTTGATGAGGTCTTCGGTTTCCACCTGCTTGAAAATTTGGCTGGCGCTCTGCTGAGTCGGGCTGATAATGTTCGCCCCAAAGCCCATGGCCTTGGACCCGATGCGTTTGCGGATAATCTGCTCCAAACCGTTGAAGGTGCCGCCGCAGATGAACAGGATGTTGGTGGTATCCACCTTGACGAAATCCTGCTGCGGATGCTTGCGGCCGCCTTTTGGCGGAACGCTGGCCGTGGTGCCCTCAATGATTTTCAAAAGCGCCTGCTGTACCCCCTCACCCGAGACATCCCGGGTGATGGAGGGATTGTCGGACATCTGGGCGATTTTATCAATTTCGTCAATATACACAATGCCCCGCTGCGCCTTTTCTACATCGTAATCCGCGTTCTGCAGAAGCGCCAGGACAATATTTTCAACATCTTCGCCCACATAGCCGGCTTCGGTCAGGCTGGTGGCATCCGCGATGGTGAACGGCACATTCAGGAACCGCGCCAGCGTCTGGGCCAGCAGAGTTTTGCCGCAGCCGGTCGGGCCGATCATCATGATATTGCTTTTATGGATCTCCACGTCATCGGTCATTACCGCTGTATCCAGCCGTTTATAATGATTGTGAACGGCCACGGACAGGATCTTTTTGGCCAGATCCTGCTGTATGACATATTCATCCAGCTTTTCCTTAATTTCAGAGGGGGTCATGATCCGGTTGGCGATGTCCGAATCCTTGATGTTTTCCTCTTCAATGATTTCGCTGCAGAGCTGGATGCATTCGTCGCAAATATAGACGGCGGGACCGGCAATCAACTTTTTCACCTCTTGCTGGTTTTTGCCGCAGAATGAGCAAAACAGGTTCTCATTGCTCTCGTCGCCTTTAACTGACATATTATGCCTCCGTTTCAGTGATCTTATCGAGGTCGTCGCGATTGTAGATCACATGATCAATTATACCGTATTCTTTGGCTTCCTCGCCGGACATGAAGAAATCGCGGTCCGTATCTCTTTCAATCCGTTTTAAATCCTGTCCGGTGTGGTTCACAAGAATATTATTGAGGGTTGACCGCAGGCGGATGATTTCTTCCGCCTGAATTTTGATATCCGACGCCTGGCCCTGCACGCCGCCCATGGGCTGATGGATCATGATACGCGCATTGGGCAGGGTGTAGCGTTTTTCCTTGGCGCCGGCTGCGAGCAGCAGCGCGCCCATACTGGCCGCCTGACCGATGCAGACGGTTGTAATATCCGGCTTGATGTACTGCATGGTATCATAAACAGCCATCCCGGCGGTGACAGAGCCGCCCGGTGAGTTCACATAAAAGTTGATGTCTTTATCCGGTTCTTCGGACTCCAGAAAAAGCATCTGCGCAATCAGCAGGTTGGCGATTTCATCGTTTATCGGGGTGCCCAGAATAACAATCCGGTCCTTAAGCAGCCGCGAGTAGATGTCATAGGCGCGCTCCCCCTTGCTGGTTTGTTCAATGACCATTGGGATTAAAGGCAATGTATTTCCTCCTTATTCATTATGCATTGCTGTCTGCATTTTCATCGGGATTTTCCGAGGATTGTTCAGGTTCCACGGTTTCTATCGTCGCATGATTTATTATAAGATCAATTGCCTTTTTTTCAAGTAATGCATGCTTGAAAGCCTGCAGCTTGTCCGGATTCTGCTTGTAGTAGGTTTTAATGGTTTCAACCGGCTGCCCGGTAGCTTCTGAAAATCGCTGGTATTCGGCTTCCAGTTCTTCATCCGTAACATCAAGGGCTTCCTGCTCGATGATTTTATTTAGCAGCAGATGCCGGCGGACCTGTTTTTCCGCCAGGTCGCGATACTGCTCGGCCATTTTATCACGGGTCAGACCCAACTGCTCCATGGAGAGGCTGTTCTGGGCGAATCGCTGCTCCGCATCCTGAATAATCCCGTCGATTTCATGCTGCACCATGGTTTCAGGGACTTCAAAGTCCTCGCTCTGGAGTTTTTCAAATATCTGCTCCTGCATCTCCTGATCCGCCCGCTTGTCATAGCCTTGCTGGAGGTTTTTTCGGATCTCCTCGCGAAGCTCCGCCATTGAATTAAATTCACCGAGCTTCTTGGCCATTTCATCATCCGCCGCCGGCAGGATTTCCTCGCGGATTTCCTTAAGGGTGACCTGAAATTCGATATCCTGGTTGGCCAGATTTTCGTTATGATAATCTTCCGGAAAATGGATGGTAAATGTCTTGGTTTCCCCGGGGGGCATGCCGATAAGCTGCTGGTCAAAATCTTCGGAAATCGTCCCCTGGCCGATTTTCAGCGTATAGTTCTCGGTTTTTTCGGTTTCCGCATAGGGTTGGCCGTCCTTGAAGCCCTCGTAATCGATCACCACGTAGTCGCCGTCAACAGCGGCCCGGTCTTCCTGGATGGCATGATACTCGGCCAGATGTTTTTTCAGCATTTCAATCTGGTTGTCGATTTCAGCCTCAGTCGCCTGATGATTGGTTTTTTGCAGATTCAGCCCCTTGAAATCGACTTCAGCTAATTCGGGCCTTAATTCCACCGTGGCATCATAGGTAAAAGACTCGTCCGGTTTTAAGTCCGACGGATCGATTTCAGGCGTGCCAAGAATAGGCAGCTCTTTTTGCTGAATAGCATCAAAGATGGTGTTCTGGATCAGATTCTGCGTGACCTCGGAGTGCACATCTTTATAAAACTTTCGCTCCAGCACGGAGCGCGGCACTTTGCCCGGCCGGTAGCCTTTGATTCTGGCATTTTTTTTGAGATTATCATAGGCTGAATCAAGCTCTTTGGCCACTTCCTCGCGGGGTACTTCGATATGCAGCTTTTTTTTGACGCTGCTGATGTCTTCGACTGTTACATCCATAATTAAATCCTTAAACCTCCTGTATTTATTGAAGCTTCCCGTTGTCTAGGGCGGAAAGGCGGCATCAGGTGAAAAATTTCCGGCCATGCGTTTGGGTTATTCGTTTGGCCGCCGGTTCCGGCGGCTTTGTGTTTTTTGGTGCGAGAGGGGAGACTCGAACTCCCACTCTTTTTCAAGAGCTGGATCCTAAGTCCAGTGCGTCTACCAATTCCGCCACTCTCGCTATTGATTTTAAGCCCGTTTTCAAATAAAAAGTTGATGACGTCGGCGCGAAGTCCTTGAGAATCGTCATCAACCGTTTGGAATTAAATATAAAATTTATTGATCCGCATGAAAATCCTGCTTAAAATAATATCTCTATATATTGGTGTCAAGGAAAATTGAGGACTTACGGCATGATGCGAGGAACCCGCAGCCAAATCAAGCGATATCTGATATGCGGTTTAATTATCATGGCTTGGTTGGGATTGACCCCCGGATGGGGGGAAGTCTCGGAAGCGCCGGAAGCTTCTAAAAAGCCGGTAATTATTATCGATCCCGGGCACGGCGGCCATGATCACGGCGCAGAGGGGCCGGGCGGCAGCCTGGAAAAAGATGCCGCGCTGAGCTTTGCCAATATTCTAAAAGAAACGCTGCAGCCCGCATACCGGGTGAAATTGACCCGAACGGGCGATTACGGCGTAAGCCTTCAAAAGCGGGCATCAATGGCCAATCACCAGGACGGGGCGCTTTTTATCAGCATTCACTCGGGCGGTTTCTTTCGGGCGGGCCTGGACAGGTGGACCGTTTATGGCTTTAATCCGGATGCGGGCCGATCGGGATCACCCATGTCGGCTGGCAATGACAGCGGCTCTGCCGGCCGCAGTCAGAACTGGCGTAAAATTCAGACAAAATATACACGGGCCAGCCAGTCGCTTGCCGAAACCGTGACCGATCATCTTAAGAATTGCCCGTCAATCGGCCGCGTTCAATCTGCTGAAGCCCCGTTACTGCTCCTTGAAGGTATTAATATGCCGGCGGTAATCGTCGAAGCCGGGTATCTGACCAATCCGTCTTGTGAGAGCCGCCTGAACGATCCGGATTTTCTGGCCTCTGCCGCGCAGTGTCTTTGCCATGGGATTGATGCGTTTTTTCGAGAAAAGTAAAGATAACGGCTTGCATGATGGATCAAAGGATGTTAGTACCAGCTCACATAACCGGGGCGTGGCGCAGTCTGGTAGCGCGCCTGCTTTGGGAGCAGGAAGCCGCAGGTTCAAATCCTGCCGCCCCGACCATTTTTCCTTTAGAAAATTAACCCGCGGTATAAACCGGTAGATAGGCTTCCGGAGTTGAATTCAAATTAGGGAATAGCTGATCCTTTTCAGAAAGAATCGGCGCCTCAACCGGCCAGTCAATGCCGACTGCCGGGTCCTTCCAATAAATCCCGTACTCATCGCCGGGTTCATAGAATTGTGTGCATTTGTATACCACATCCGCGGATTCGCTTAATACCACAAAGCCATGGGCAAAGCCTTCGGGAATAAAAAGCTGTCGGTGATTGGCGTCAGATAGACGGGTGCCGGTCCACTGGCCGAAGGTCGGGGAGCCGCGCCGGATGTCCACCGCCACATCGAATATTTCGCCGCTTACCGCATACACGAGTTTTCCCTGGGGTTTGCGGAGCTGATAATGCAGCCCGCGAAGCACGGATTGGCGGGATCGGGAGTGGTTGTCCTGGATAAAGGTGCGGTCCAGGCCGGCCTCCGTATATTTTATCTGATGATGGGTCTCCAGGAAAAATCCCCGGTGGTCGGTAAAGACCCGGGGCTCGATCAACAGGATTTCCGGCAGGGCCAGCGGTGTTACGGTGATCGTCATTGGGCAAGCTCCGCGCGCTTGAATGTGGCAATGTCTTTTAAGTAGGCCCCGTATTCATTCTTGTTCATGGCCTCGGCCAGGGTCTTTAAATCATTGCTTGAGATGTAGCCCAGCCGATAGGCGATCTCTTCGACGCAGGCGATTTTAAATCCCTGGCGCTTCTGAATGGTCTGCACATAGCTGGCCGCCTGCTGCATGGATTCATGGGTGCCCATATCCAGCCAGGCAAATCCCCGGCCAAGGAGTTCCACTTTTAGGGCGTTTTTTTTAAGATAGGCGCGGTTGACATCCGTGATTTCAAGCTCGCCCCGGTCGGATGGCCTAAGCTTTGAGGCGATTTCGACGACCTCATTGCTGTAGACGTATAAGCCGGCCACCGCGTGGTTCGATTTGGGGTGCGCGGGTTTTTCTTCAATGTCAATGACCATCCCGTCATCATCAAATGCCACCACGCCGTAGCGCCTGGGGTCAACCACCCGATACCCGAATACCACACCGCCGGGATTTGAGTTAAAGGCGGATTTTAGAATTCCGCTCAGGTTATGGCCGAAAAACAGGTTGTCCCCTAAAATGAGACATACCGGGTCATTGCCGATAAAGGATTCGCCGATCACAAAGGCCTGGGCGATGCCTTCGGGCCGCGGCTGTTCGGCATATTGAAGATTGATACCCAGCCATGAGCCGTCGCCTAACAGGGCCTCAAAATTGGGCAGATCATTGGGCGTGGAAATAATGAGAATATCCCGGATGCCGCCCAGCATAAGCACGGACAGCGGGTAATAGATCATCGGTTTGTCATAGACGGGTAAGAGCTGCTTGCTGGTTACCCGGGTTAAGGGGTAGAGCCGGGTGCCGGATCCGCCGGCCAGAATAATGCCTTTCATTCGCCCACCTATTTATTAAAAGTTATAATGCTGTTTGATCCAATCACGGTATTCACCGCTCATCACCCGGTTGACCCAATTCTGGTTGCTGATATACCATTCAATCGTCTCCCGGAGACCTGTTTCAATCGGCGTTTCCGGTGCCCATTTGAGATCAGTCATGATTTTTTTCGCATCAATGGCATACCGGCGGTCATGGCCGGGCCGGTCTGTCACGAACGTAATCAGGTCCTTTCTGGAGGTGTTGCATTGCAATTCCGGCATGCCATCGATGATCTCGCAGATCTGTTCAACCAGCCGGATATTTTCAAGTTCGCAGTTGCCGCCGATGTTATAGGTCTCACCGATTTCTCCGGCTTTAAGGATGGTCCACAGGGCAGCGGAATGATCTCTGACATAGAGCCAGTCCCGGATATTTAGGCCGTCTCCGTAGACCGGGAGCGGCTTTTGCGCTACTGCATTTAAAATGATCAGCGGAATCAGTTTCTCCGGAAACTGGTAGGGGCCGTAATTGTTGGAACAGTTGGAAATCGTCACCGGCAGGCCATAGGTATGAAAATAGGCGCGCACCAGATGATCGGACGCCGCTTTGGATGCGGAATACGGGCTTGTCGGCTGATAGGGGGAAATTTCACTGAAAAAGCCCTTTTCCCCCAGGCTGCCGTAGACCTCGTCCGTGCTGATATGATGAAAGCGCTGGATGTGGTGCATGCGTTTTCGGGCAAGCTCTAATAGCGTGTAGGTACCGAAAATATTGGTCTGGATAAAGGCGTCCGGGGCGGCAATGGAGCGGTCCACATGGGATTCGGCGGCAAAATGGCAGATCGTGTCGATGCTGTAGAAGTCAAATATCTTGGCCATCGCTTCCGCATGGCAGATATTTTCTTTAACGAATATATACCGGTCAGAGAAGCGGGTTTCGATATCCGTGAGATTCTCCGGGTTGCCGGCATAGGTCAGGCAGTCCACATTGATGAGGCGGCCGTTGAAGTCCGTTTCCGTCAGCAGATACCGGATGAAGTTGCTGCCGATAAAGCCGCTGCCGCCGGTGACAAGAAGATTCATGAAATCGCTCAAATTCGGTTTAACTCGGCCCGCAGTTGCCGGCCGTGGGTTTTGATAAATGCCTTGAGAGCGCTCTGCCAGTGCTCCATTACATTGCGGTTTTCCAATTTCAGGCGATAATTGTCAAGTATCGAGTTTTGCGGCCGAACCGCCGGGGTGGGGTATGCCGCGGTGGGGCAGGCGGTAATATGGCCGGTTAAATCAAACTCCTTTAAAAGGGCTACCGCCAGGTCATACCAGGTGCAATAGCCTTCGGCCGAGGCATGGTAGATGCCGGTGGCAGAAGTCGTCAGCAGGCGGTCGATCTGCCGGGCCAGTTGATAGCTCCAGGTCGGGGAGCCGTATTGGTCATTGACGATTTTGAGCCGGGTGTCCGGTTCATTCAATATTTTGCCTAAAATGGTGCGGATGAAGTTCTTGCCGTTTGCCCCGTAAAGCCAGGCGGTCCGCAGAATGATATAGTTGTCGCAGGAGGCTGTTATTCGTTCTTCTCCGGCGAGTTTGCTTTTACCGTAAACAGAGAGCGGGTGGGTGGCGTCGGACTCAATATAGGCCTGCGGCAGCGGTTTTTGGCCGTCAAACACATAGTCCGTGGAAATATGAATCAGCCGGGCGCCGGTTTTTTGGGCCGCCGCCGCCAGGTTTGCCGGGCCGTCCGCATTGACGCGCCAGGCGGCTTCCGCCTGGGTCTCACAGGCGTCCACCTGGGTGAATGCCGCACAGTTGACAATCACTTGGGGTTGCAATGACTGAATAAAATCATTTACGGATGCCCCGGCGGCAATATCCATCTCCTCCACATCCACCGCAGTGACGGCGTATTTTTCACCCAAAACGTCAACGCAGTCCCGGCCGAGCTGGCCCTGGGCCCCGGTGATCAACATTTTCATCATGTGCATATGCTATATCCGGGTTGATTATTTAACAAAACAAAATGTATCATGCCGTTTTTGGCATAAAATTACAAAAAACACAACGCCAACGGGAAAAAGAGCTGCCTGGCTGATGACAGAACCGGAATAAAATGGTAAAGCCGGAGTGCAAAGGATGGCCGAATCTATAAAACAGGATTTCGGGAAAATGGGGTTTGTTCAATCGATAGCCGACAATTGGGGTAAAATAATCCTGGCGGTGTTGACCGGCGGGCTGCTCACCGCCGGTTTTCCGGAAATGGGGGTGGCCTATGCCGCATGGGGGGCGCTTGTCTTTCTGCTGTTTGCGATCCGGGATGCCGGGCCCCGGAAAAGCTTTATGCTGGGCCTTCTGGCGGGGATGGTCCATTATTTATCGCTTATTTACTGGCTGGTCCCGACCATGCGGATATACGGGTATTTGCCGGTAAGCCTGAGCCTTCTATTGCTTATCCTGCTGGCCCTCTATTTGGCTATTTATCCGGCGGTCTTTGCCTTTCTGCTGACCTGGACCGGCCGCCGGCCGGCAGTCATATTGATCATGGCCCCGGTGTTCTGGGTTAGCCTGGAATATTTGCGATCCATCCTGTTTTCCGGTTTTCCCTGGGGGCTTTTGGGCTACTCCCAGGCCGATTACCTCGGTTTGATCCAATTTGCGGATATTTTTGGTGTTTACGGGATATCCGCGATCATCGTGGTTGCCAATGCCGCATTGCTGGTGCTGGTATTGGGTGTGTCCAAAAAGCCTTGGCAGGGGGTTAGGATCAGGGGGTGGCTCGCCGGGGCCGGCTGTTTGGCGGTGCTGGCGGCATTGGGCGCGATTTTTGGGTACAGTCAATTTCGAATGCATGCGATGGACCGCCTGTCCGCCGAGGCGGAAACGCTCGATGTGGGGGTTATTCAGGGAAATATCCGGCAGCTGCACAAATGGGACCGCCGCTTTCGGGAGACAACCATTCAAAAATATTTCGACCTGTCCCAAGCCCCAGACAATCCGACGCCGGAACTCATTATCTGGCCGGAGACCGCGGCCCCCTTTTATTTTGACTATCATACCGAGCTGACTGAACAGGTTTTAAGCGGGATTCAACAGGCGGATAAATACTTTATTATCGGCGCGCCCTCGGTTGAATTGGATCACCGGGCCCCCAAGTATTATAACAGCGCCTACCTGATCGGCCCGGCCGGCCAAGTCCTTGACCGCTACAACAAGGTGCACCTGGTGCCGTTCGGCGAATATGTGCCCTTTAATGAATGGCTGCCGTTTATTGACACCATGGTCGCCCAGGTGGGAAGTTTTGATGCCGGCCAGCGGGGCCATACCATGGGCTGGGATGACGTAAAAATCGGGATGCTCATCTGCTATGAAAGTATTTTTCCGGCCCTGTCCATTGAAATGGTAAATAACGGGGCGGATTTTTTAATCAATATCACCAATGATGCGTGGTTCGGCAAAACCAGCGCGCCCTACCAGCATTTTTCCATGGCCGTATTCCGGGCCATAGAGAACCGGCGGACCCTGGTCCGGGCGGCCAATACCGGGATCAGCGGCTATATCGACCCGGTTGGCCGGGTGATGGAGACGAGCCATCTCTTCGAAACGGCGGTGCTGTCCCGCGGCATCCCCTTGATCAAGGATCATGAAACTTTTTATACGCGGCATAAAGATTGGCTGCCCATTGGCTGTCTTATTGCAAGCGGCATGATAATTGTGGTACAATTATTTTTTAAAAAAAGCAGACACAGATGGGTATTGGGAAGAGGTAACAGGAGAACACCTAACACCTAATACCTAATTGCCAAAGGAGGATACATCATATGGCTGTCGAACTTAAACAAACCATTCAGGACCTCTACAATCAGCTGGACCAGCTCAAGGAGTATCTTTGACCTGCCGGGCAAAGAGCAGCGGCTGGAAGAGATCGAAAAACAGATTGCCGAAGCAAGCTTCTGGGAGGATTCTGATGCCGCGCGGACGATTTTAAAGGAGCGGGCCCGGCTCTCGTCCAAAGTAGATTCCTGGAACGCCCTTTACAAAGAGGTGGAAGACTGCGACGTGCTGCTTGAATTGGCTGTCGAGGAGGGCGATGACGCGGCCGCCGGAGAGGCGGAACGCAAAGCGGAGAAGCTTGAAAAAGAGATCAACCGGTTCTCCCTGCAGTTGGTCCTTGACGGCGAGGATGACGAGAATAACGCCATCATGTCGATCAATGCCGGGGCCGGTGGCACGGAAGCCCAGGACTGGGCGGAAATGCTGTTTCGGATGTATAGCCGCTGGATCGAGCGGAAAGGCTATAAGATGGAGATGATCGATATGCAGGAGGGCGATGAGGCGGGTATTAAAGGGGCCACGTTCTCCGTGGCCGGCCAGTATGCCTTTGGATACCTGAAAGTCGAGATCGGGATTCACCGTCTTGTTCGGATTTCACCCTTTAACGCAAACGGCAAGCGGCATACCTCCTTCGCCTCGGTTTTCGTCTATCCGGAGCTGGACGAGAAAATCGAGATTGACATTGATGAGAATGATCTTCGCATTGATACCTACCGGGCCCAGGGCGCCGGCGGCCAGCATGTCAATAAAACCAGCAGCGCGGTCCGGATCACGCATCTGCCCACTGGCATTGTCGCGCAGAGCCAGCAGGAGAAATCCCAGCTCAGAAACCGGGAGCTGGCCATGAAGGTGTTGCGCGCGCGGCTGTATCAGATGGAAAAGGAAAAACAGAAAAAACGGCTCCAGGAACTCCACGACAGCAAAGACGAGATCGCCTGGGGCAACCAGATCCGCTCCTATGTGCTCCATCCCTATCAAATGGTCAAGGACCACCGGGTAAACCTGGAAATTGGCAACGTGGACAGTGTATTGGACGGAGACATTGATTCGTTTATCGAATCCGTGCTTCTTTCCGGAAAACACCAGGCCTAACAGCAGATTCATGCGCATCCAGCCGATTGATGTCATCAGCGAATTCTACCCGCCCGGAAGTAAACTCCGTGAAACCCTTTTGATCCATTCCCGGGCGGTGGCGGATCGGGCGCTGGCAATAGCCGGGCGCCTTGCCCATCTCAGGCCGGATTTTGCGTTTATCCGGGAGGCGGCGCTTCTCCACGATATCGGCGTCTATCTCACGAATGCCCCGTCCATCGGATGCGCGGGGAAATACCCGTATATCTGTCATGGCTTTCTTGGCCGTGAGATTTTGGAAGAAAAGGGGCTTTTTCGGCATGCGCTGGTATGCGAACGGCATGTCGGCGTCGGTCTGACCGCGGCGGAGATCCGATCCGAAAATCTGCCGCTGCCGGAGCATGACATGCGGCCCGTATCCCTTGAAGAAGAGATTATCTGCTATGCGGATAATTTTTTTTCCAAAAAACCGCATTTAAATGGCCGGCCCCTGGCATTCGACTCGGTCGTGGAGAATGTGGCGACCTATGGGCCGGGTAAGGTGGACCGGCTCCTTGAGTGGGCGGCCCGGTTTGAGGGGATCCGTCAAGCCGATGTCAGCAGCGCGGGAGGCGGGCGGTGAAACCCTGGGCGGCGGAGAACCTGCGATTTTATTTTATAACAGACGACCAGGCGCCTGAGCTTTCATTCACCCGCCAGGTTGAAACCGCTATTGCGGCCGGCGCTGCCTGTGTTCAGTATCGCAATAAAAATTTTAACATAAAAGATATTCCGGAAATCGAAGCGATTCGGGATATCTGCCGACGGCACCGGGTGCCTTTCCTGATAAACGATGATGTGCTGCTCACAAAGGCGGTGGACGCGGATGGGGTGCATCTGGGGCAGACCGATGCGTCGCCCCAGGCGGCCCGGGACATTCTGGGGCCGTCCGCCATCATCGGGGTTTCCGTATCAACGCCTGATGAGCTGGCGGCTACCGATCTATCTTCCTGCAACTATATCGGCACCGGCCCGGTGTTTGTCACATCGACCAAGGCGGATGCCAAGCCGGTGATCGGTCTTTCCGGATTAAAAAAAATGGCTGAAAGCTCGCCGTTGCCGGTGGTGGCCATCGGCGGGGTGAATGCGCAGAACGTGGCGGACTGTATGGCCCATGGCGCATCTGGCGGGGCGGTGATCAGCACGATCACCCGCGCGGTATCACCTTCTAAAGCGGCAGCGGCATTTGCCCGGGCAAGCGGCGCCAAGCCGCGAAAGTTGCTTGCGCCCTGGGCGGATGAGTTCTCCCTGATTGATGCCTTCCTTAGCCGGCTGCCGGCGGATGATTCCATCATGCGGGTGCCGGCAGGCGATGACGCGGCGCTCTTAAACCGGATCGATCATCCGGTCATCACCACGGATACCCAGCGGGAATTTATCCATTTCCGCCGGCAGTGGCAGACCATGGCCGAGATCGGCCAAAAGGCGGTGGAGATCACATTCAGCGATTTGGCCGCCGCCTATGCACAGCCTCGGGTATTGTTTGTTAATCTGGGGCTTCCCCCATACATGGCCGAAGTATCGGTCTTTGAGCTCTATGACGGCATTCGTAAAGGATTGGACCGGCATGGGGCATGTCTTGGCGGGGGCAACCTATCCGGGGCGCGGGAGCTGACGATTGATCTTTTTGCCGTGGGCAGCGGCCGGCCGGATCTTTTTCCCAGGCGGGAAAACGCCCGCCCGGGTGAGGGCGTTTATGTGACCGGTTCCCTCGGCCTGGCCCGCGCCGGGCTGAAGTGCCTGGCATATGGTGACCCGGCGTTTCCGGATTTGATCAATCGGTTTAAATCCCCCAGGGCCCGGATGGATGCGGCCCGGATTCTGGCCGATCACGGGGTCGCCAGCGTCATGGATCTGAGCGACGGCCTGGCCGGGGATGCGGCGCACCTGGCCAAAGCCGCGAATTTGAGTATTTCCTTTACTTCGGCGGAAGTGCCGATTGAGCCCCGGCTGGCGGAGTTCTGCCATAAATACGGGCTTTCGGCGCACGGCTTCATGTTTGCCGGCGGCGAGGATTATGAACTGTTGTTTACCTGCCCGACCGGGGTATTCCGCGAAATCCGGCATTATCTGCCATCCGCCTTTCAGGTGGGCCAATGCCTGCCGCTGCAGGATATGTATTTGATTAATCTGCCGGCGGATGCCGTATCCTATCAGCATGGGCAAAAAATACGGTAATTCAAGATAAAGGAGCGGTTTCGGCATGAAATACAGCCAGGCCACTTATGGCCGCGTTTTTGTGATCCGCCTGGAGGACGGGGATATCCTTCATGAGGCAATTGAACAGCTGGCGTGGGCGGAAAATATCCGGGCCGCCGCCTTAATCGCCGTTGGCGGGGCGGATCAGGGCTCCAAGCTGGTGGTGGGACCGGAAGCCGGCCGAGCCGCACAGATTCAGCCCATGCATCATATGCTTGAAAATGTCCACGAAATTTCCGGAACCGGCACTTTGTTTCCGGACGACACGGGCCAGCCCATCCTTCACATGCATATGGCCTGCGGCCGAAACGATGCAACAGTCACCGGATGCGTGCGATCCGGGGTTCGGGTGTGGCATGTCATGGAAGTGATTTTATATGAGCTGCTTGACTCTCCGGCACAAAGGGTTTACGACAAAGACACCGGTTTTAAGCTACTTAAACCCTGACGGCTTCGTAAAAAGCGGTTTATGCCGCCGCGGCGGTGTTTTT
>DATGCF010000136.1:0-3057 GCA_035312245.1 Desulfosalsimonadaceae bacterium | reverse complement strand
AACTAAAAAAGACGCTCAAAACCCGTCGATACTGTCATTTCGAGCGGCAGCGAGAAATCTTTACAATAAGATTCCTCGTCACTATCGTTCCTCGGAATGACAGTAGCGGAAAGGTCCGGAATAACAATATATAGTATTGAGTTCCTTGGAAGCCCAATATCTGTGTTGCGCTGCATCCCTCGGAATTTCACGTACAACTTAGTACGCTGCATTCCTCGGGATTTGCGCGCCTTGATCTTGAACTTCTTACTTTGCCATCTCAAAATTGACTCGTCACCCTTTTCCGATTGTTCGATACTTGTATAAAGAAAACTTAAATAGGGGTTCGGATGAATGATATAAAATCAACCATCATCGACGCCCACGCCCATTGCGGCATCATTGACCGCTACCCGCCGCAGAGCTTCGAGGATTATCTGGCCCATGTGAAATCAAGTTCCATCGAGGGGGTTGTCATGTTTTCCCCGGTCGCGGAGATTTATGACCGGGATGATCCGGATTTTCATGATAATCTGCACTGGCAGAACCAGCGGGAGGCCTCCAACCAATACCTGCTGGGCCTCCAAGATCGGGAATTGGAAGTGATCCCCTATTTTTTTATCTGGAATGATTTTGCCGTTGATCAGCTCACGGAAAGGCATCGCGGCATCAAGTGGCACCGGCATGCGGATGAGCCCGAATATAACTATGATGATCCCGCCTGCCATGCGGCCATAGATGACATCCGGCGCCGCCATATGCCGGTGGTTCTGGAAGAGGAATTGCGAAACACCATCCGGTTTATCAATGAGCTGGCCTTGGAAGTGCGGGTGATTATTCCGCACCTGGGCTTTTTAAACGGCGGCTATCGGGCGATTGAAAAGGCCGGCTTGTGGCAAAATCCATGGGTGTATACGGATACGAGCCTTGCCGCGCCGGAGACTATCCTGGCCTACGTTAATACCTACGGCCATGAGCGGATCATGTTTGGCTCCGACTTCCCCTTCGGCCACCCGCCCGCCGAGCTTGAAAAAATTCGAAAGTTGGGGTTCTCCCGGGAAGTGGAACAGGCCATCACCGGGGGAAATCTCAAGATGCTGTTGAAAGACAGCAATCGCATCTCAGGTTGATCGTTGCTCAAGAATTCATTTTGCCAGGAAAAGCGTTTTTCGATATGCTCCATCACAGATAAAACAAATCCACCAACCAGAGAGATAACATATGACCATTCAGTTTGAACCCATCGGCGTGATTCATTCCCCGTTTAAAGAACTTGAGGGCATGCCGATTCAGCCAAAGGGCGCAGCCGGGGTCAAGGGCACGGTTGAGGTCTATGAGCCATACAGGGACGGCCTTGATGATCTCGACGGCTTCTCCCATATTTATTTGATCTATCACTTTCATTTAAGTCAGGGGTATAAGCTGCATATTATACCGTTTATGGATGATGTGGAGCGGGGGCTGTTTTCCACGCGGGCCCCCAAGCGGCCGAATCCCATCGGTTTTTCGATTGTGGCGCTGGAAAGCGTTGCCGACGGCCTGCTCCACATCCGGAACGTGGATATCCTGGACGGCACCCCGCTTTTGGATATCAAGCCCTTTGCCCCGGAATTTGACGCCCAGGAAAACGTCCGGACCGGATGGCTTGAAAAAGCCGGGCGAAGCGTTTCCGGCAAACGATCTGATGACCGGTTTAAGTAGACATTATACAATGCCATTAACTTAAGCCAATTTTACCCTCATCCTGACTTTCTCCCAGAGGGAGAAGGGGGGTAATGGGACATTAAGTTAATGAGATTGAGACATTGCGATTTTTTAAAAACCCTATGAAACTCTCGCCGCTTTTTGATCACCGGAAGGACCGGATGCCCGGGGTCCGGCTGTTTGCCGGCCTCGCCGTTTCTCTGCTCATTTCGGGTTTTTTGCTTGTTTTTCCCGGCTGCCGGACAGCCGCGCCGGTGCCTGAGATTCCGCCTGAACCAGCTGTTCCCGAAACGCTAAAGACCCCGGACAGCTATCGGATAAACGGCCAATGGTACCATCCCATAATCGATTCCAAGGGTTTTCGCCAATCCGGAATTGCTTCCTGGTATGGGGATCCGTTCCACGGCCAAAAGACCGCCAGCGGGGAAACCTATAATATGCATGCCCGGACCGCCGCCCACAAAGTATTGCCCATCGGCACATTCGTTTTGGTGCGAAGCCTGGATACGGGTAAGGAAACCGTGGTGCGAATTAATGACCGCGGCCCGTTCGTTGGGGACCGGATTATTGATCTTTCCTGCCGGGCAGCAGAGGAGATCGGCATGATCGGGCCTGGCACCGCTCAGGTGGAGGTTGTTGCCCTGGAAAAGGGCCAGCCGGAGACCGATCCGGCCGGCGCGCGGCATGCGGATTTCTATACCGGAGATTTTACGGTTCAGGTGGGATCGTTTGTCAACAAAGGCCTTGCCGAAAAGCTGCGTGACGAACTGCGGGCCTACAGAGAGCCGGTTTTCATTCAATCGGTGGTGCGGGAATCAAAAACTTATTATCGGGTGCAGGTCGGCCGGTTTACCTCCCTGGCCGGCGCGGAGAAGGCCGAGGCCCGACTGATCCAAACCGGTTACACCGGGGCTTTTGCGGTGGCCAGTGACGCCAGATAATCTATTTATTTAATTCCGCATGCTGGTCACGGGCGCCGGCAGGCGGCCGCCGCGCTTTAAGAACTCTCCCGCGGAAAATGGGTTGACCCGCATGACCGGCGCAGCCCCCAACAGGCCGCCGAATTCCACAAGATCCCCAGCCTGTTTGCCGGGCACGGGGATTATGCGCACCCCGGTGGTCTTGTTGTTGATCACCCCGATGGCCAGTTCATCCCCGATAATGCCGTTAATCGTCTCTTCCGGCGTGTCTCCGGGCACGGCAAACATGTCAAGTCCAACCGAGCAGACAGCAGTCAGGGCTTCCAGTTTATCAAGCCCCAGCGCGCCTTTGATCACCGCATCAATCATGCCGGCATCCTCGCTTACCGGAATAAACGTGCCGCTTAGCCCCCCCACGCAACTGCTCGCTATTGCCCCGCCTTTTTTGACCGCG
>DATGCF010000135.1:0-18228 GCA_035312245.1 Desulfosalsimonadaceae bacterium | reverse complement strand
AAACTGGGGGGCGCTGAATTAAACTACTCGTCTGATGTGGATCTCCTTTTTGCGTTTCCCGAGATGGGACAAATTGCCTCGGATGGCCGCCCGATCAGCCATGAAGAGTTTTTTTCCAAGCTTTTCCGGCGGCTTATCAATATTCTGGCCAAAAATACCCCGGACGGGTTCGTATTCCGGGTGGATACACGCCTTCGCCCCTATGGTGACTCCGGGCCGATTGCCATGAGTTTTGACGCCCTTGAAACCTATTATCAGCATCAGGGCCGGGAGTGGGAGCGATATGCGCTTATCAAGGCCCGCCCGGTGGCCGGCGACCGGGAGGCGGGCAACCGCCTGATTGATCGGCTCAGGCCTTTTGTATTTCGGCGGTATCTCGACTTCGGCACTTTTGAAGACCTTCGTGAAATGAAGCGGAAAATCGTCCGGGAAGTTAAGCGAAAAGGGCTTTACGACAATATCAAGCAGGGCCCCGGCGGCATCCGGGAGATCGAATTCTTCGGGCAGGTATTCCAGCTGATCCGCGGCGGGGTGAACCCGGCGTTTCAGACGCGCAACCTCCTTACGACATTAAAAGTACTATTGGACGAGAACTGCATTCCGGAAGCCGTCTACAATGAGCTATGCGATGCGTATCGGTGCCTTCGCGACACCGAGAACCGGCTCCAGGCATTTGAGGACCGGCAGACCCATACCCTGCCCAAGGATGAACTGCCGCGGCTGCGGCTGGCGATCTCCATGGGGTTTTCCGATTGGCCGGCGTTTTATCAGGCCCTCGCCGCCCATATGGAACGGGTGCATTTCCATTTTAACGAGCTGCTGGCCGATCCGTCGGAAACCTCCGAGCAGATCGCGGAAGCCGGGCAGCTGGTGGAGGAATTATGGAGCACCCTGTCTGACAGTGACCGGTCCCAACAGATCCTATCGGAAATTGGATTCGCGGAGCCGGATAAAATACTTGGGCTCCTGCGTCAGTTTTTGGATGTCCCGGATGCCTCGGATATCACCTGTGAGGGCCGGGACCGGATTTACCGCCTGATGCCCCAGATCCTGCAGAAGGCGTCTGAATCCGAGGCCCCGGCTGCGGTTTTGCAGCGGGTTTTTGAGCTGATCCGCTCAATCCGCCGCCGTTCCTGCTATATGGCCCTGCTGCTTGAAAATCCCGAGGCCCTGACCCATTTGATCCAACTGGCCGCTGCCAGTTCCTGGATCGTATCGTTTTTGGCCCGGCATCCCCTGCTCCTGGATGAGCTGTTGGACCCGCGGAGCCTGTATGTGCCGCTGGGTAAGGCCGAGCTTGAACAGGAGATCCAGCAGCTTATCGACCGTGTGGATCCTTGGGATTTGGAGCATCAGATGGATGAACTCCGGATATTCAAGCAGAGCCATACGCTGCGGATTGCCGCCGCAGATGTGGCCGGCCTGCTGCCGTTAATGAAGGTGAGCGACCGGCTGACCTATCTGGCGGAAACGGTGCTCGATACCGCACTTGCGCTTACATGGGCGCATCTCGAGAACAAGTACGGCCTGCCCACTGGCGTTTCAGGGGATCACGGAAAAGGATTTGCGGTGGTTGCTTACGGCAAGCTGGGCGGGTATGAGCTGGGCTATGGCTCGGATCTGGATCTGGTGTTTCTGCATGCCGCCCCGCGGGGCTATACCAGCGGCGGCCGGCTTTCACCGATCGATAATCATCAGTTTTACGTCCGCCTGGGCCAGCGGGTGATCCATTTTCTGACCACCATGACCAGCACCGGAAAGCTCTATGAGGCGGATATGCGGCTGCGGCCCAGCGGCAAGGCGGGGGTCTTGGTCAGCCATATTGATGCATTTGACGAGTATCAGCGGGATGAGGCCTGGACATGGGAGCATCAGGCCCTGCTCAAAGCCCGCCCGATCAGCGGCGATGCCGAGGTGGGCAATCAATTTTTGGACATCCGCCGCCGGATTTTAACCCGGCAGCGCAAGATGGACAATCTGCGTCATGAAGTGGCGGACATGCGCCAGCGCATGCGTGACGCCCATGACACCAACCGGGGCAAAAAGCGCTTTGATATCAAGAATGATCCGGGCGGGATTATTGATATTGAATTTCTCGTGCAGTATTTGATTCTGCTCAACGCCCACGATCATCCGGAGCTGATTCAATGGACGGATGTGGTTCGGCAGTTAAATGCGCTGGCCATCGCCGGCGTCATTGGTGATATCGCCGCACATATCCTCAAGCAGTCCTACCTGGTGTATCGGTATCTGGTCCACCGGCTGAGCCTTCAGCAAAAGCCCGCCAAGATCTCCGACACCCGGCTGACAGAGCATCGCCAGCGGGTCCGGCGGATATGGGATCAGTATGTCCCCCGCGCATAGCCTTTCCGTCATTGTCATTCGAGGAACGATAGTGACGAGGAATCTTATTTTAAAGATTTCTCGCTGACGCTCGAAATGACAGTATGGCCAGGTTTTGAACGCTTTTTTGAGTTGCTTTTGTAAAAATGCCCTCGCAGGGGCGTAAACCGATTCCAAGGACCTGATCGTACTCAGTCCCGCGCGAGCGGGACGGTTCTCGTACTCGTAATCGTGCTCGGAAAATTAAAAACCGATTACGAGTACGATTACGAGTACGAATACGAACAGAAAGTTACTTTCTGCAAAAATACGGACACGGGGGTATAAACTGCTTTTTCCAAAGCCGTCAAATTTAATGGAATAGGTAGAAGCCCAGGGCACTGTCAAGCGAGGGCTGGGAGGCGTATTCCACGCCGATAAAAAGGCCCTTCATGTTACGGACATAAACGTTCCGGCTGATCAGGCTTTTCTTGCTGTCATCCAGCCGGAATTCCACATTGATCAGATCTCCGACCTGAAACCGGGGCATGGAGTTTAACTTTAACCGCATGCCCGTTTTTGAGATATTGATTACCATCAGCCGCCCCTGAACTTCAGCGGAGGAGACGACGGAGTTGGAAACCGTATACCGGTAAATCCCCTCAAGCTGGGTTTCTTTTCGGAAATATTTTCGTTTTTCCAGGGCTACGACATAAGTATGGCCGCATTTGCATTTGGCCTTAAGTTTTGATGGCGCATCCGGACGGAGATATTTGGAAACGTCGACAATGCGGGTGTTCTGGCAGTTCGGACACATCAGCGTGGCTGTGTTATCACTGTTGACAAACACTTTTACTGGCATTAGGCGTCTCTCCGTGTGCCGGTTTCAGGAAAGCAATGGAGTGCTTACCCAGGGTAAAATATGCGTTTTTGGCTTATGGTCAAAAAAATATAGAAAAAATCTCCATCCTGTGTCAAGTTGATAAACCTGACATTCCCGTTAATTCCCCCGGCGGTTTAAAACCGCCGGCAGCTTTTCTTGAAACATGCAGGCTTGAATAGAATGGATAGAAATCAAGGGATTGGTATTATGAAAAAAATTGAAGCCATTATCAAACCGTTTAAACTCGATGATGTTAAAGAGGCCTTAAACGATATCGGCATCCATGGCATGACCGTGGCGGAGGTAAAGGGCTACGGCCGTCAGAAGGGCCATACCGAGATTTACCGGGGGGCGGAATATGCCGTTGATTTTATTCCTAAAATAAAAATTGAGGTGGTCGTTGCGGCGGAAGAGGCGGAACGCGTCGCCGAGACCATCCAAAAGGCAGCGTATTCGGGAAAAATTGGGGACGGAAAGATTTTTATCATGCCCATGGATCAGGTCATCCGGGTCAGGACCGGCGAGACGGGACCTGATGCACTCTAAAAGCCTTTTTGAAAAGCCCCCTTTTGCCCAATTTTTGCCGTCCTTGAACTTGAACAAAATTGAACTTTTCAAACAGGCTTTTCGGTTATCAAATTCAGGAGTTGTGTAGATAGTTGATTTTGAGATGGCAAAGCAAAAAGTTCAAGATCGCGGCGCGCAAATCCCGAGGAATGCAGCGCAACAAAGATATTGAGCTTTTTGGGAAGCCATCATTTTTAGCGATACTGCCGGGGGTCAATATCATATTTGCCGGCTTTATAGGATAATTTCCGGACCGTGGTATGAAGGGCTTTGGCCGCCTGGGAGATATTGCCGCTGGTTTGCTTTAATGCGTCCACAATCATTTCTTTTTCCAGCCGCTCCACCGCGCTTTCAAGGGACATATTGGGCAGGGTGTCCGATGCCTTACCGGTCTGAAGCGTAGGCGGCAGATGAAAGCTATGGATGACCTGGTCCTCACATAACAGCACCGCCCGTTCAATGCAGTTTTCCAATTCCCGCACATTGCCGGGCCAATGATAACCCATCAGCATGTCAATGGCCGGTGTGGAAAATCTGAGGATGGACTTGTTGTTTTCCCGGGCATATTTTTCCAGGAAAAACTCCGCCAGCACCAGAATGTCGGTTTTGCGTTCCCGCAGCGGCGGAAGATAAATGGGAAACACATTTATCCGGTAGTAAAGGTCGCTCCGGAAGCTGCCTTCGGTGACCGCCTGTTCGAGGTTCCGGTTGGTGGCCGCAACAATCCGGACATCCACGTTGATGGATTTGTTCCCGCCGACCCGCTCGATTTCCCGTTCCTGAAGCACCCGCAGTAACTTTACCTGCACATCCGGATCAATGGAGCCGATCTCATCCAAAAACAGGGTCCCCTTGTCCGCAAGCTCGAATTTTCCTGTTTTCTGATGCAGGGCGCCGGTAAAGGCCCCTTTTTCATGGCCGAAGAGTTCGCTCTCAATCAAATTAGTCGGAATGGCCGCGCAGTTTAGCTTGATGAACGGATGCTTGGATCGGCGGCTGTTGTAATGGATGGCATTGGCCACCAATTCTTTTCCGGTGCCGGATTCCCCGCGGATCAGGACCGTGGCATTACTCTCCGCCACCTGGGAGATCATCTGAAAAACCTCCCGCATTTTGTTGCTGTTGCCGATGATATTTTTAATCTGGTATTTTTTCTGAAGCTCGGCCTGCAGGCGCTCGTTTTCCGCTTTTAACTGTTCCTTTTCAATGCGGATGCGCTCCAGGTGGATAACTTGCGTGGCGATCATGGCCGCAATCACGGATAAAAGCTTTTCGCCTTCCTTCAGCGGGTAATCCGGATCATAGGGCCGGTCCACGCTCAGGGCGCCGATCACCTGCGTCTCCTTTTTAATCGGCACGCAGATGAATGAAAGATCCCGGTCTTTCTCCTTTTTTCTAGTGGCGGTGCGGTTTAAGAACCGGACGTCAACGCTGATTTTCGGAATAGCCACCGCCCGCCCGGTTTGGATGACCTGGCCGGTGATACCTTCACCGAGTTGATATTTGCCCTTATTCAGCGCGCTTTTGGGCATGCCGTGGGCGACTTCAATGTTTATCTCATTGTTTAATGGATTCAAAAGGGTGATGGTGCCCCGGACCATATTCATGGTTTTGGAAAGCAGCTCCAGCACATCATAGAGGGATTGCTTCAGTTCCGGAGACTGGTTTAGCACCCGGCTGATTTGGTATAGAAGCCCGATATCATCGGTGGGTTTGATGTCGCCCGGTTGCTGTGGCATAGTTAATCTTTTGCCTGTCAGTTAAAAATTCAATCGTCTGTGTTCTTTTTTATGGGGGTCCGGTTAACGGATGTCAAGTCCTATCCCCTCAGCCGGGTTCGGTTTACAGCGCCCGGATCGGGGTCTGGTAGTAGTTCTCTTTTTCCACATACATGCGCTGGTCCGCCAGTTTCATCACTTTTTCCGGCGCTGTTTCGTCGGATCCGGCCAGGCCGATACTGATTCGCAGGGGAATCGCCGCCTGCTTTGTATGAGGCTCTTCAACCGCAAGGCTCAGTTGCGCCTCTTCGTCACGGATACGCTTGAGCAATGCTTGGGCATTTTGACTGTCAACCGAGGGCAGCAGCAGGGCGAATTCATCCCCGCCGATGCGGGCCAGAATATCAGTCTCCCGGCACAGCCCGGCCAGCATCCGGGCCGCCAGCTGAATTCCCTCATCCCCTTTTTCATGTCCGTATCGGTCGTTTATCCGTTTGAGCCCGTTTAAATCAAGAATCATCAGAGAAAAATGGATATCCGGAAACTGCCAGGCGCGTTTTAGATGGTCGGCGTATGCCTTTTCAAAAAACGCCCGGTTGGCCACGCCAGTGAGTCCGTCCGTATTGGCCACGGTTTCGAGCTGCCGCATCAGGAGTTTGTACTGGGCCACCGCAGAGACCTGGGCCAGAAAAATACCGACCACTTCTAACGTCGTCTGTTCGAGTGCCGGCCCTTTTATAACCATATGGCCGATAATGCGGTTGTCTTTTACCTGAAGGGGGAGGGTGCGCCAATAGAATGTCCGGTTTTTGGTTCCGGTGCGCAGGTGCGGCGGCATTTCTGATTTCAGTATATGATCGATGTCCGGATTGCCGAGATGCGCCCGATGTTTAAGCACGAGCCGCTGCTCAAGTGCGGTTAATCCTTTAAATGCGCCGCTTTCCATTATTTCGGATCTCCCGCCTTCAAGGATAATGCCAAAGCCCAGATGCGGGAAAAGGGATTTCAGGTGTTTTAAGGTAAAGCCGAACAGCTCGTTTAGATCCTCGATGTTATGGATCCGGGAGCTGGTCTCAAACAGGCTCAAAAAGATATGGTTTTGTTTTTTTATCGTTTGGTTGATGGCGGCGATCTGCTTGCTTTTCTTTCGGGCATCCGCCAGGGTGCGATGGAGCGCCCGGGTCCGCCGCTCCACCAGGTACTCCAGACGTTCAAAGAACCTAGCGTTTTCTATGATCGGGGCCAGAACCACCCCGATATTTTTGAGCATCTCCTGTTCGGCGGTGATGTAGGAGCGATCGTTGATTTTGTTGCCCGCCATCAGGAGGCAGATGATCCGGCTTTCGGAAAACACCGGGAGCACCACCCCGGCTTCCTGCAGCCAGTCAGATTTGTCCGGGGCAATACGGGCTTCAGCCAGCCATTGCTGGATTAACCCGTGGGTGACCAGGGGCGGGTTTTTGGCCGCAATTTTTTGGATCAGGGGATGATCCTTTCGGAGGGTCATGGGCTGATCGCCGGCCGGAACGTTGTTTACGGCGGAGAAGAATCCGGGCGGGGATTCTGTGTTCCAGGTCCGCCAGCCCTCAAACTGTTTGGTTTTTTCGTTATAAAAGGCCATAGCGCAGCGGGAATTTATCAGCACCCGGAACAGCCATTGGCTGATCTCCTGATAGATGGCATGGAGATGGTGGAGGCCGGAAAGGGTGTATGTCAAATTGTAGTATTCGCCCTGGAGCCTTTCAGCGGTCCGCTTGATAGCCAGGTTGAGGGTTTTGTCCCAGAAAATGTAAAGGGGGCGGTAGGCAAAGGCGATCAAAATGACGCCGGCCAGCATGCGCAGCCGGGGGGAACTGCCGGAAAGAAAGACCCAGGGAGAGAACCCGGCGGCAATGACCAGCGCCAGGTGACCGATCCGGAAAATAAGGCTTCTGAGCTGTTCCAGGGCGATGCGTAGATTGTATTTGAAAAGCCCGTAGGCCAGCAAGAACAGGGAAATAAAAATAAACGTACCCAGCGGGTAGACCTCATAGCCGTAAATCGCCGGCGTGTTGGTGAGGCTCAGGACGCCGGCGGCCACGAAACCGTAAATCAGATATTTAATGGTCCCCCGTTTGCGGCGGCTTTCGGTCTGCCGATAGGCCCGGCCCAGCACGTAGACGCAGTAAAAGATGGCCGCCAGCCAGGCGATGCTCATGACATCATAGAGGAAGTTTTTTTTGGCGAAAAAGCCCCAGAAGTAATCATATACGCCCTGAAAATAGAGTTCCGTCGGAGTAAAAAGGGCGATGGCCGCGCCAAAGGCATATGCCAGGTAAACCACCCACCAGTGGCGCTTTTTTTCAGCCACCAGATAGGCCAGGTGGACATTGGCGCCCATGGTGATCAGCACCAGAAAAAAATGGTCTAGCCGGGAGATGGTGAGGGCAAGTTCCGGGTCTCTGATGATGCCCAGCAGAAAAATATCCAGATTAAGCCCGGCAAAGGCCAGGCAGATTAAGGAAAACAGAATGGTTTCAACCCGCATCCGCTCAAGGCTGAGCACAAAGACCGAAAGGAAGGCGCCGCTCAGAAGCGAAAGCAGGGGCGGGAGGCCGAATGGCAGCACCCGGTCAATAATGTAGCCCGGCGCATAGTCCTTAAGGACCCATGCCGAGGCAAAGGCCAGGATCCCGTAGACACCAATGATTAGAGCTCTTATCAGAATCGTGGGGATCTGTCGCCGGCTTTTTAGGGCGAATCGATGGGTCATTGATTCAATAACGGGCAATTGGTTCAAGAAACAGAAATTAATGGTTTTTAATTGGCACATGCGCTCTGTTGAAAATATTAGTATCAAATTTCAGATAGATGTAAAACAATAAATTGCCTGTTTCCCCTAATGGGAATATTTCAGAAAAATATGATTTCATGTTGATTATATTTTTATCTCATACTAATTTGCTTATACGATGGCGGAAATAAGCAAACCGCCATTCTCAGCAGTAACCGAATCGGCATTCGGGCATGTCGTTTAACTTATACATTTATATCTGTTTTCAAGGGTTATTTGAAGAAAGGAGTTTGCCATGAAACATCTAAAATTGATTTGTTTCATCGGTCTAATTGCTTTAATCCCTATGGTAATGGGATGTGCAACCAGTTTTCCGGTGGGCTCGCTGTATACCAAAGTCAAACTCCCGGTGGATGCCGAGGGGGGCATGTCATCGGCAAGTAAGGTCGGGACCGCCGAGTGCACCAGCGTTCTTACCCTCGTGGCCACCGGCGATGCCAGCATTCAAACGGCAATGGAGAACGGAAACATCACCAAAATCCATCATGTGGATTGGGATGTTGAAAATATTTTAGGAATTTACGGGGTTTATAAGGTAACGGTGTACGGGGAATAATCCGCTGTTAAAAGGCGGCCGCCCTGATGCAAATGATTTTGCCTGAATGCCGGTTTGGTTTATCTACGCGATGTGGGCGGATAGGATCTTTTCCAGTTCACTGATATGGCCGAAAAAGAAGTGGTCCGCCCCGTCAATCACATGGAGCGCTGCGTCGGGGTTCCAGTTCCGAACCATGGGCTTGACCAGCCGGGGCGGGGCGAATTCATCCTCGCTGCCGGTGACCACGAGTTCTAGTGAATCAATGGGCTGATCCTTTCCAAAATCGAGCATGGCCACGGGTGGGGATACCATGACCATGGCATGGGCGGGGATCACATTGGCAGCAAAAGCATTGATCCATGTGCCAAAGGAGTAGCCGGCCAGGTCAATTTTTTTGACTCCTTTTTCCTGTAAAACCGCCACCGCTGACAAAAGGTCCTGTTTTTCCCCCCGCCCCTCGTCATGTCGGCCCTGGCTTTTGCCCACCCCCCGGAAATTAAACCGCAGCGTGGTATAGCCTTTTTGCTGGTAAACGGCTTTAATGCTCTGTACCACCGGATTATTCATCTCTCCGCCGAAAAGGGGGTGCGGATGGGTAATCACCACCCCGCGATCGGGGCCCCCCATGAATAGCCGGCCGTCAATGGTCAAGCCCTCGCTTTTAAAGGATATCGGCTCTTCGGTCATCAGGTTTCCCTTGAATTTATGGCTTTAATCAATTGATTACCGTATTCACGGATCTGCCATTTCTTGAGATCCGGTATCGCTTCAAGGCCCTCAATCGTCGTCGGGGCTGCCTCAACCAATGTTTTGATCTGGGCGTTACTGAAAAATACGCCCGGGTCGATGGCCAAACGTTTGGCTTCCTTTTCCCGCCAGCGCTTCATCCGCCGGATTTTCTGGAGATCCGCTGCCGACTGCCTCGGCCGGGCATGCCGGGGATAGTTCGGCAGTTGATCCGCCGGCACTGAGGCCCCGGCCTTAATTGCCCGCAGGATGTCCGGGCCATACATCTGGATCTGCCGGCGGCTTAAAATGTTTTGCGATTCCAGTTTTTTCATGGATTTGGGCCGGGCCTGAGCGAGTTCAAGCAGGGCCTGGGTGCCCATGATTTTAAACGGCGGCCGGTCCTTTTGCCGGGCCTTTTCAATCCGCATCTCAAGCAGGGCTTCCAAAACCGAAAGGCTCTTGGGGTCCAGCCGGCCGGCGCCTTTGCAACGCAGAAACAGGGGGCGGGCCTCCCCGGGCTCCGGCCGGACGGCGGCAATATACTCAAACTCCTCCATCGCCCATTCCAGGCGGCCTTTGGCCTGAAGCGCCTTTTCCAGGCGCTCGTGGAGGGCGATCAGGTATCTGACGTCATCGCCTGCATAGATGATCATCTCATCCGGCAGGGGCCGCTGGGACCAGTCCTTTTTCTGGAATTTTTTCTCCAGCTCAATGTCAAACTCCTGTCTGATCATCGCGTTAAGACCCGTTTCCGCATAACCCAGAAACCGGCTGGCCAGTTCCGTGTCAAACAGGTTTTGCATGCTTATATTAAAGTCCCGGTAAAGGCTGCGCACGTCATAGTCGGCGCCGTGGAAAACCTTTCGGATATTCCGGTTCTCCAGTACGGGTTTTAAGGACGACATATCGGAGATCGCCAGGGGGTCGATGATATAGATGATATCCGGGGCAGCCATCTGGAGCAGGCAGATCCGTTCCTTGAAGTGGAACATGGAATCCGCCTCCAGGTCGCCGGCAATAACGGAATGGCCGGCCAGATGGCGGACCGCGGCCGCCAGATCGGATCGGCTGTTAATCAATTGGACGGGCTCAGCGTAGTTTTGTGGCATCATATTAAGCCGTTGCGATTCGGAGTAGATTTGTCCTTGACCCGGTGGGCCGAATTGCTTAAAAAATCAATTTGATCAAAAAAATCACGGATATCCATAAAGGCTCATAAACAATGATTAATATCACGTTTCCAGACGGAAGTGTCAAACAGTTTGAAAATCAGCCGGACGGATTTACTATTGCCAAGTCCATATCCGAGGGACTGGCGCGCAATTGTGTGGCCATGGAAATCGACGGCGTTCTCTATGATATGTATACAACGGTGGACCGGAATGCGAATATCCGGTTTATCACCCCCAAGGATCCGGAGGCCTTGGATACCCTCCGGCACAGCGCCGCCCATGTGATGGCCCAGGCCATTCTCCGGCTCTATCCGGACGCCAAGCTCACTATCGGGCCGGTGGTGGAGAACGGATTTTACTATGACATCGATATGCCCCCGATTTCCGAGGAAGAGTTTCCGAAAATCGAGGCGGAGATGAAAAAAATCATCAAGGAGAAGCTCCCGGTCAAGCGCGAAGAGGTCTCCAAGCAGCGGGCCATGGAATTCTATGAAGGCGAGCCCTACAAGCAGGAGATGATCGCCGAGCTTGAGGACGGTACCATCTCATTTTACAGCCAGGGGGAATTCACGGATCTGTGCCGCGGCCCGCATATTCCGCATACCGGGTTTATCAAGGCGATCAAGCTCTTGAAAGTCTCCGGCGCCTACTGGCGGGCGGACCCGAACCGGCCCCAGCTCCAGCGGATATACGGCACCGCCTATTTTGATAAAAAGGATTTAAACGATTACCTCAATTTCCTGGAAGAGGCCAGAAAGCGGGATCACCGAAAGATCGGGGCGGAGCTGGAGCTTTTCTCCTTTCACGATGAGGCCCCGGGCATGCCGTTTATTCACGCCAACGGCATGGTGCTGTGGAACATGCTGATGGACTACTGGCGGCTGGAGCACCAGGCCGCCGGCTATGTGGAAACCAAGACCCCGATTATTTTGAATCGAAGCCTTTGGGAGCAGAGCGGGCACTGGGAAAACTACCGGGAAAACATGTATACTACGATGATCGATGATACGGAGGTGGCGATCAAGCCCATGAACTGTCCCGGCGGGATGCTGTTGTACAAGACGAAACGCCATTCCTATAAGGATCTGCCCATTCGGGCGGCGGAAATCGGGCTGGTGCACCGCCATGAGCTAAGCGGCGTGCTCTCCGGCCTTTTCCGGGTGCGGGCCTTCCATCAGGATGATGCCCATATATTCATGACCCCGGATCAAATCGAATCGGAGATCCTGGACGTGTTAAAACTGGTGGAGCGCATCTACAGCACCTTCGGCTTAGGCTTTCACCTGGAGCTCTCCACCCGGCCGGAAAAATCCATTGGCACGGAAAAACAGTGGGAAGAGGCCACAAACGGGCTTCAGGCCGCGCTTGAAAACTATGGCATGGATTTTAAGATAAACGAGGGCGACGGCGCATTCTACGGGCCGAAAATAGATATCCATATCAAGGATGCCATCGGCCGGACCTGGCAGTGCGGGACCATCCAGCTGGATATGTCGCTTCCCGAGCGCTTTGATCTCTCCTATATCGGCCAGGACAATGACAAGCACCGGCCGGTGATGATCCACCGCGTGGTTTACGGCTCCATCGAGCGGTTTCTGGGTATTTTGATCGAGCATTTTGCCGGTAAGTTCCCCCTTTGGATGGCGCCGGTGCAGGCGGTGATACTGCCCATAAACGACTCTTTGACGCCGTTTGCTGAAACCGTCAATGCCTCGTTTACTGAGGCCGGGCTCCGTTCCAGGGTGGATAAGCGCACGGAAAGCCTCAACAAGAAGGTAAGGGAGGCCCAGCTTTCCAAGATCCCCCTGATTATTACCGTGGGCGAGAAGGAAAAAAGCGCCGGCACCCTATCGGTCCGGACGCTGGACGGGCAGGTGCATTACGGCGTGGGGCAGGATCTTTTTATCAAGGCGGTGCTGGCCAATGTGCGGGAGCGGAGACTGACCCTTGATATTTTCGAGAATTAAGCCTGATGGCTTCGCAAAAAGTCCAATATCTTTGTTGCGCTGCATCCCTCGGGATTTGCGCGCCGCGATCTTGAATATTTTGCTTTGCCATCTCAAAATTGACTTTTTACGAAATAGTCAAGCTTGTAATGGGTTAAAAGCAGACTTTAAAAGTGGGATTTGGCCCTATCCCAAGCCTCTTTCAACTCCTTCCAGGTCTTGTCCAGACTGGATTTAAGCTGGTCGCGCGAGCTTTGCCCCGCTTTTCGGAGCGCCTCCACTTTGACGGTGGCCTCATCCAGCTTGCCCCGCAATTCGTCCATATAGTTGTCAAATTTTACACTGGCGGATATCTGGGCTTTCTTGGCCTTGCGCCGCAGCTGCTCGACATCCTCGCGCCACTGGTTGAGGAGTTCCTTCTGTTTTTCGAAAAAGTCTTTTTTTTCGGTCATACGGCTCCCTCCATAAAAGGCGTTGGTTATTATTTTCATAATAATATAAGAAAGTTAAATTAAATTTTCAAGCAAATAATGCGTCGTTGATATATTTTTGCCATAAAAGGTAGCTGGTTAAATGAAGATCGCCCTGCTCGCCCCGCCGTATCCGCTGGAGGAAGCCCCGTCCCCGCCTTTGGGACTCTGCGCCGTGGCCGCCGCCTGCGAGTCGGCCGGTGCCGAGGTTAAAATATTTGATTATATTGTCAGCCGCTACACGCCGGATAAACTAAAACAGCAGCTCTCCGCGTTTTCGCCCGACATCGTAGGCACCACGGCCGTTACCTTGAACTTTCTTCAGGCGGCGGAGATGCTTAAAACAGCCAGGCGATGCGTACCGGCAGCCGTCACCATCATGGGCGGTCCGCATGTCTCTTTTGCTGCATCGGAAACGTTGGCAGCCTATCCGGCGATTGACCTGATTTTTTTGGGCGAGGCGGATAAAACGCTTCCCTGCTGGCTGCCGGTCTACAACAACCGTTCTGCCTGGCGGGCCATCCAGGGGCTTTCGTTTATGGAAAACGGACGCCGGGTGGATACCGGGTTCGGGGAGCTTACCCGAAATCTGGATGAACTGCCCAGGCCGGCCCGCCATTTGCTCCCGCTTTCCCGATACCGGGCCCTGGGGTTTCCGATCAGTCTCATCACCAGCCGGGGCTGCCCGAATCAATGCATCTTTTGCCTGGGCCGTAAAATGGTGGGTGCCAGGGTCCGCTACAAATCGGTTTCAAAAATTATAAATGAAATTGAAGATTTGGTCAGCCAAGGGTTTGACATCATTAATATCGCCGATGATCTTTTCACCGCCAGCAAAAAGCGCGTCACGGCCATTTGCCAGGCCATTATTGATCGGGATGTCCGTTTTATCTGGAGCGCTTTTGTGCGGGTGGACACCCTTTCCGAAGATATTCTCCGTCATATGAAGCGGGCCGGGTGCGTTTCGGTGGCGTTTGGCGTGGAGTCCGGGAACCCGGAAATGTTAAAACGGATCAAAAAGGGGATTACCATCGAGCAAGCCCGGCAGGCCGCTTTACTATGCCGAAAAGCGGGCATCCGGCCGCATGCCTCCTTCATTGTGGGCCTGCCCGGGGAAACACCGGATACGCTCAATGACAGTCTGACCCTGGTGCGGGAAATGGATATTGAACATGGCTTTCATTTTCTGGCGCCTTTTCCGGGCACCACCGTGCGCGAGCAGATTGCCGGGTTTGACCTGGAAATTTTGACTGGCGACTGGTCCAAATATGATGCCAACTCCGCCATTGTCCGGACGAAGGATTTAAGCCCGGCCGATATGGAGGCTTTTGTCGAGACGGCGTATCAGCCCATCCGGCAAAGCTGGGTGGATCTCAACACGCGGGTGGCGAACGGTACCTGCACGGCAAAAGAGCGCCAGGCGGTGGAAAATGTCGATCGATTAAACCTGATTTTCGAGATTCTATCAAACGATATGATAGAGTCCGCCGGCCGGTTGGGCGGATCCTCCGAAGAAGCCCTGATTGATGATTTAAGCGTCCGGCTGGCTGAAAAAAAGGCATTTCGTCCCGAATTCGTCCGCGATTATATCCGGGAGTGGGTGGATAAGAAATATCTTTTGGTTTGTCCACAGAAAGGTGTGATCACTTGGGCCTAAATTTAGGTTGGGCCGATCCATAAAAATAGGGGTGATCTGTTGAACACCCCTTTCTGGTTTCATGATTTTTTGAAAAATGATTCAATCAGGCGGCTGACCAATTACCAGCCGTAATAGTCGCACGCCGCCCGAAATGCGTTTCGTAAAAAGGGTACCGAGGCGATAAACGCCGGAATCGCAACAATTAGTCCGAAAATCGGCAGCACTGTAAACGACACAATGACAAAAGCAATGCCGATGATCAGCAGCAGCACCCCGATAAAAAACGCCGATACCTTGTCCCCAAAGCAATCCAATGCACCCATAGTATCACCTCTCAATCACTGGTTAACATGCCGCCAAATCCTTATGTATCTGAATAACTAACATAAGCGCTGGCCGGGGGTTGTCAAATCAGGCCGCGATCCGGCTCATTTTCCAAAAAGGTTGGGGCCGTCTCATGTTTTTGGAAACAATAAAATTTAACGCTCGGGATAGCTTTTAAGATTGACCCATATCATTGGTTTATGCTTATAACGGATAATAATTTTTGGCTGTGCAAAGGAAATTATGTTTTATCCCCTACTTATGCGAGACCTCATTTGACGCAGCAGATGCGGTGAAATTGAAAATTCCGGAGGGTTTCAAATTTTAAACAAAAAATGTTTCAACCCCCTAAAAAGAACATAAAAATTTCTAAAATTTGGAACGCTCAATTTAGACCCCAGTGAGCTCAAATATTGATAAACCGTGATCCGGAATCAAAATGGCCCGGATTTTGGGGGACCACAATGAGAGGATAAATTTTAGTGCTTGCTTGAGGTATAGAAAAGATGGAAAAGCCTGAATTAAAGCTGAAAAGTATCGATCCGTTTGAAATAATTAACTTTGATCAATGGCAGAGCATGTTGGATTTGCTGTGCCGATTGGCGTCGGTTAAATCCGCCGCCATTACCCGGGTGGAGCCCCCTCAAATTGAAGCTTTTCTGGTGAGCCGGAATCCAGACAATCCTTTTTATGAGGGACTTACGGTGGAGCTGGCAAATCATTATTGTGAAGCAGTTATAAACGAAAACGACATGCTGATGGTGTCAAATGCGCTTGAATCCGAAGAATGGTGTGAAGCGCCCGAAGTTGCGCATCATTTGATTGCCTATATGGGATACCCGCTGAGACTGCCAAGCGGTGACATTTTTGGCACCATTTGCATCCACGATGATAAAAAGAATATTTTTTCAGAAGAAATCATCATGTTAATGGAGCAGTTCAAGCATATCATAGAATCACACTTTGAAATGGCTAAACAGACGGCAGAATTAAAAAAGGCCCTTGAAAATATCAAACAACTTAAAGGCTTGCTGCCCATTTGTGCCAGTTGCAAAAAAATCCGGGATGACAAAGGGTATTGGAGTGCCGTTGAATCCTATATTCAAAAACACTCTGAAGCTGAATTTAGCCACAGCATTTGTCCTGAATGCGCCAAACGGCTTTACCCTGAACTAAAATTATACGAATAAACGGTACTGATCAAAGCGTTTTTTTTGGCGCCACGGGATAAACGCGCTGGCCCTTCGCTATGCCTGATACCCCGGGTTTTCGTCAAATTCCGTCTGCTCCATCAGGGTCACCACGGTCAACCGCAAAAGCTGACCACCGGTCTAACGACACCTATGCACTGTATGTTCTATCCCGAAGGGATTGTGTTACGTATAGTTTTTTAAAGTGCTCACCCTCGCTTGAAATCTTAGGGCCGCATACTATTTCCTGTTTAATCCTTTTGAGTATTGCCATAGGAATTTTCTATTTTTACCTGCAAAGCCATAGAAATTAACAATTTGAATTATCGTATTTTACGATGTATACGGATATTTTCTCAAAACGGTTGGCTCTGGAGTAAATGGCCCCAGCATTTGCGTCTAACTATTTAACTGTGTGTCACGACTAAAAGATTATCAACGAAAGGCGGGAGGTTATGAAGAATTATTTTGCCACACGATGGGGAATTATTGGCGTCGGCGCTTTTATCGGTGTTGTCGCCGCACTCCTTCAGTATTGGGGAAATCCCGGGAATATGGGGATCTGCGTGGCCTGCTTTGAAAGGGATATCGCCGGGGCATTAGGGCTGCATCGGGCCGGGGTTGTCCAGTACATGCGGCCGGAAATCATCGGATTTGTCCTCGGATCACTGGCAGCCGCCCTGATTTTTAAAGAATTCCGCCCGCGCGGCGGCTCGGCGCCGATTGTCCGGTTTCTTTTAGGTGTTTTTGCCATGATCGGCGCCCTGGTTTTCCTGGGTTGCCCGTGGCGGGCGATGCTGCGCCTGGCGGGCGGAGACGGCAACGCCATTCTGGGTATTATCGGCCTGATTGCCGGTGTTTGGATCGGCACCCGGTTTCTTAAAAAAGGATACTCGCTTGGCCGGACCCATCAATTCGCTCAAGCCACAGGATGGGTGCTGCCCGGCATTTTTGCCTTTTTCTTTTTGTTAATGCTGATTTTTCCGCCGGCCGAAGGCGCTGCCAAAAGCGGCGTCCTCTTCTACAGCGGCAAAGGCCCCGGCGCCATGTCCGCGCCGATTTTCATCTCGCTTCTCGTGGGCTTGCTCATCGGTTTTATCGCCCAGCGAAGCCGCTTCTGCACCATGGGCGCATTTCGCGACCTGATTTTGTTCAAACAGGTCCATCTGTTTTCCGGTGTCGTGGCCTTGATCCTGCTTGCATGGGTCACCAATCTGATTTTGGGCCAATTCCATCCGGGATTTCAAAATCAGCCGGTGGCGCATACGCTCCATATCTGGAACGCCCTGGGAATGGTACTGGCCGGATTGGCCTTTGCCCTTGCCGGGGGGTGTCCGGGACGCCAGCTCTTTTTGTCCGGTGAAGGCGACGGGGATGCGGCGGTCTTTGTTATTGGCATGATCGTTGGGGCCGCGTTCTCCCACAACTTTGGACTGGCCAGTTCACCGAAAGGCCTGGGGCCCTATGGGATCGCGGCGGTGGTCATCGGGCTGGCCGTATGCGTCATCATCGGATTTACAATGAAACCGCAAACCGCAAGGAGATAAAAAATGGCGACAACAGTTGATGCCCGGGGCCTTTCCTGCCCGCAGCCGGTGCTGATGACCCTTGATGAAATAAAGCAGACAAGTGATACAGAACTTGTGGTGCTGGTGGATACAGAAGCCTCCAAAGAAAATGTCAGCCGGGCGGTCGAAAGTCAGGGCTGGAAGGTCCGTGAAATTAGAGAGGACGGCGACAACTACCAGCTTGACATTCAAAAAGGCTGATCATGGGGCTTCTGGCCTTTTTCAAAAAGAAAACGGCGACGGCGGCCAAAGCGGCGAAAGACCGGGGCATACTGGTGTTTGAAAATACCAGCGAGGTGATTCGGGCGGAAAATCTCCTGAAGCAGCAG
>DATGCF010000134.1:0-20740 GCA_035312245.1 Desulfosalsimonadaceae bacterium | reverse complement strand
AGCCTCACGGCGCCTTTATTGCTTTTCACCAGAGAATTAAACTGCATGGCCTTATAGCCCAGTTCAACGGCCATCTTTTGAGAATGCGCGCACATGGCCGAGGCCACACCTCGCCCCTTGAGGCCCCAGCCACCATTGTTTCATCACGGTGGTTGGCGAGGCCGCCGAATTTTTGGGGTTCATTTCCAGTTCCCTTGTCATTTGTACTTGCGCATAAGATCGGCTTTTATTTTGTTGTATTAATGGCCAGAATTATCGTCCAAATCCTCAGCTTTTTTGAGCTTTTCGAGGTCGATTTGATCCTGAGGCCGGCCGCTGGCTTTCTTTGCCTGCATGAGATCCTGCCTGGAAATAAAAAAGACCCTGTTGTCATTGAGCTCAACTAATCTTCGGTTTTCCCATGCGCTGTCAAACTCCACACCCGGAATAGACATCATAATGTCCACACGCAGCGGCGGTCTGCCCATTTGATAAAAATAGCCTTTGTGCGTGAAGTCCTCCGGAGAAAGATTTTCAAGCGGCGCACCAAACTCTTTTAAAGCTTCATAAACCCTTTTTGCATTATCTTGATCCGTGGCAATAAACACATCAAGATCTTTCGTAAACCGAGGTTCGCTGTATTTCATGACAGCGTACCCACCCACGATAAGATAACGGATGTTATGCTTTTCGAAAAGATTCAACAGTTCTTTGAAGTCTGAACTCGTCAGCATTTTCGCCCCTGATCAAGAAATAATCCTTTAGCATCTCCGTAACCGCTTCAAATATGGCCAGATCCCCCTGTTCCTGCCAGAAGCGAATATCAAATGAACGGTCGTCTACCGAGATTAGTTGATAGCTTTCTTCTATTTGCTTCATTTTTGAATCAATGGATGCATTAGAAATCGTCTGAAAGTGAAGAGCCCAAATAATATTCTAATAATTATATAAATAATACCATTTTGACGTGATAGGTGCAATTCTTTCTATAATTTGAAACCCTCCGGGATTTTCAATTTAGGTCCAACAATCCCATCAACTCCTGCAATTCACTGATGGGAACCATCTGAACCACGGCCCGGCCGAGGGCTTCCAGGAGCACGAAGTGGATTGCATCGCCTTCGCGTTTTTTATCCCGGGCCAGGGCATCCATGATGTGTTTTTGGTCCACTTGGCTTTCAAGGGGCAGGTGGAATGCGGAAAGCAAATCGGCCAGGCGGTCGACGGATTTTTGATCCAGCATATGCCGGCTTCTGGACAGCCGGGCGGCCATCATCATCCCGATGGCAACCGCCTCGCCATGGGGCAGGCCTTCGGTTTTTTCCACCGCATGGCCGAAGGTATGGCCGAAGTTTAATTTGCGGCGCTCGCCTTTTTCCCGCTCATCCCGATTCACCACATCGGCCTTAATGGCGATCGAATCATACACCACCCGCGTCATGACTTCAGGATCAAGGGATCGGGCGCGGCTCGCATCCTGCTCCAGAAACTCAAAATAATCCGCATCGTAAATGGCCGCGTGTTTGACCACCTCGGCAAATCCGCAGGCAAGGTCTCTTGCCGGCAGGGTCTTTAACACCCGGGGGTCGCACAGCACAAATTCGGGCTGGTTGAACACCCCCACCATATTCTTATACCCCCGAAAATTCACCCCGGTCTTGCCGCCTACGCTGGCATCCACCTGGGCCAGAAGCGTGGTGGGCACGTATCCGAAACGAACGCCCCGCAGATAGGTGGAGGCTGCAAAACCCGTAACATCGCAGACAATGCCGCCGCCGATGCCCAACAGGCATACCGAGCGGTCCGCCTGGGATTCAATCAGCTGATCATAAATCGCAGATACGGTCTCCAGGGTCTTGACGGCCTCACCCTGGCCGATAGGGATCACCTCCCGGTGGGGAAATGCGTCGCCGTAGAGCCTTTCGACATTGTCATCGGTAATGATAATGGTTCGCCCGGCGGGCAGATAGTTTTCCAGGTTCTCCAAAGATTCGCCCACCCGGATTTGGGACTTGCCGGTCTGGCCGGATATGGTGCGTGTTTTCATAAAATTTTTACCCTCATCCCAGCCTTCTCCCAGAGGGAGAAGGGGACTAGTGGAATTCTAATGCTGCACAATATCATAGATTGCCCGCATCTGTCTGCAAAGGGTTTCAAACTGATGGGGGTAGAGGGACTGCACGCCGTCGCTTCGGGCTTTTTCCGGCTCATTGTGGACCTCCACCATGACGCCGTGGGCGCTTACCGCGGCGGCGGCCCGGGCCAGCGGCATGACCTGATCCCGGTAACCGGCGGCGTGGCTGGGATCCACGATAATGGGGAGGTGGCTTTCCCGCTGCACCACGGGAACGGCCGAAAAATCCAGGGTGTTTCGGCTGTGGCGGACAAACGTGCGTACCCCCCGCTCGCATAAAATGACATCCGGATTGCCCTCGGCCATGATATATTCCGCGGCCATGAGCCATTCCTCAACGGTTGCGGACATGCCGCGCTTCAACAGTACCGGCCGGCCGGATTGGCCCGCCCGGCGAAGGAGGCTGAAATTCTGCATGTTCCGGGTGCCGATCTGCACGATATCCGCATAAGCCTCCACCATATCAAAACACTCAAGGTCCATTACCTCGGTGACCACCGGCATGCCAAAGGTCTCCCGGACCTTTTCAAGGATCTTAAGGCCCCCCTCCCCCAATCCCTGAAAGGAATACGGCGAGGTACGCGGCTTAAACGCCCCGCCCCGGAATAAATGCGCGCCGGCCGCGCTGACCTGCTCAGCAATCCGCATGGCCCGGTCCTCATCCTCTATGGCGCACGGCCCGGCAATAATCGCCATCCCCCGGTCGCCAATACGGGTACCGCCAACCGTGACGACCGTATCCTCTGGCTTGGTTTCCCGGCTGACCAGCTTAAAGGGACGGGTGACGGGAATCGTCTCCTTAACCCCCGGCAGTTCCTGTGCCCAGGCCGGATCCACCGGTTCCTTGTTAAATAACACGGCAATGGATACCCGGTCGCCCCCGGGGATGGGCCGGGCCTGATATCCCTTGGCCTCCAGTGCACTGATGACTGTTTCGACCTGTTCTTCGCCGGCATCCCGGCGCATGACAATAAGCATAGCCTTCCTCCAAATGATACGTCTTTAAAAATAAAAAAACCGCGGGCTCTCTATGGGAGAGGCTCCGCGGTTTTTGAACAGTTACTTATCGGTTAAACGGCTAAATCGGTACCTGCCGCACGGCCCACCCCTGGCTATGACGCCTGCGCCACCAGTACCAGAACCATTGCCGATAAGCTTGAATCATTTAACGCTCCGAAAATCTAAAAAAATTATCCTTAACTTTTTTGTATCCCGTTATTTCCGGTTTGTCAATTGCGGATGTCAAATAAACCCTGCCGAATCAGCAACCGGTTTAAATTCCATTGTTTTCTTGAGGGACTTTAGATATACTTTAAATATAATTTGATTATATGCTTAACTCTCAATGGCGATCTTGTGGGAGGAAAAATGACATTTGAGAATATCGATCAGTTCCTGTCAAAATCCGAAGTGGCCCAGGCAACCAGCTCCAACAACACCGTGCTGCTGAAACGGCTGAGTTTTATCCCCGACCTTTGCGCGGTCTTTAAAAACCCCTACACCTGCCTTACCCCGGATACGCGCTACCAGTTTAAAATCCACCCGGCCTGCCGCGAGCATCTCCCGGATATTATCGACAACCCGGTGCAAACCATTGCCGGCACCGACACCCCGGATGACAGTGTGCGCGCATCCTATGAAAAAAAACGCCATATCGGCATTGTTTTCTCCGGCGGTCCGGCCCCGGGCGGACATAATGTAATTGCCGGGGTTTTTGACGCCCTGACGGCGGCCAATCCCGAGAGCCGGCTATTCGGATTCCTGATGGGCCCGGACGGCCTTCTGGAGCGAAACTATGTCGAGCTCACACGAAAAATCATCGAAAACTATCGGAATCTCGGCGGATTTTCGATGATCAAAACCGGGCGGACCAAAATCGATACTCAAGAAAAGATCTCCCTGGCCCGTGAAACATGCAAACTCCTGGATCTGGATGCCATGGTGATTGTGGGCGGGGATGATTCTAACACCAACGCGGCTTTCCTGGCCCAGGAGCTCTATAATGACGGGATTCAGGTCATCGGGGTGCCCAAAACCATTGACGGCGATTTGCAGGCGCGGGACAAGGACGACAACCAGCTGGTCGCCATCTCCTTTGGCTTCCACACCGCTGCCCGGGCGTTTGCCAATGATGTCAGCAATCTCTCCACAGACTGCAGCTCAGATGCCAAATACTGGCATGTCTGCAAGGTCATGGGCCGCTCCGCCAGCCACCTGGGATTGGAGGTGGGTCTCCAGGTCCATCCCAACATCCTGGTAATCGGCGAGGAACTGGCCGAGTTCGTGGATACAGAAAGGCTGGAGCGGGCTAAAAAACAGGGTACCATTGATTACACCGCCTATGGGATGACCCTCCGCCACGTCTCCCGGGTGATATGCGACGGGATAGTGCGCCGGGCGGCGGTGGGCAAAAACTACGGGGTGGTCATCATCCCCGAAGGGGTGCTCGAGTTTATCAATGAAATCCAGATCTTTATCATCAAGTTAAACACCATCATCGCGGACTACAACAGCACCCATGACACGGATTTTCATTCGGATTTCCCCACGCTGGAGGAAAAACTCGATTATCTGCGGCGCCTGGCCCGGCTCTCCCGGGAGGAAAACACGTTTAGCATCTGGAATACCCGGGATGACGACCTTTTCAATGACATCCCGGAATTCTTCCAGGAGGGACTGCTGACCGAGCGCGACAGCCACGGCAATTTCCAGTTCTCCCAGGTGCAGACCGAAAAGGTGATCATGGGCCTGGTCAAGGACTATCTTAAGATCCTTCAGGAGAAAGGGGAATACAAGATCGGGATCGAGCGGCCCTGGTACCGGCGGACCATGGAAAACGGGGGCCTGGACCCGGATGCCTATGGGCCGGTAATCTTTCATAACTATAATTCGGATCAATATTTTCTGCTCACCCGCCCGGCGATCGTCTCGCTTAAAACCCTGAAACAGGAACTGGACAGGGCCAAAGAACTAAAAACCAACCCCGATGTTCCCGGCCCGGTCAAAAAGATTTTCCAGGCCTCAGTGCCCAAGTTCAGCACCCAGAATCACTTTTACGGCTATGACGGCCGGGGCAACGACCCCACGTGGTTTGACTGCACCTATGCCTACAACCTGGGCTGGGGGGTTTTCTCGCTGATTGCCGCCGGTTCGACCGGCCAGATGGCGGGGATTAAAAACCTGGAAAAAAGCTTTCCCGACTGGGAGCCCATCGGCATTCCCATTGCGCCGATGATGCATCTGGAGGAGCGAAAAAGCAAACTCGCGCTGGTTCTGGAACGCACCACTGTGGATATTGAATCCCCGGCCTTTCAGGTGGTCAAATCGCTCCGGGAAAAATGGCTGGCCGCCGAGCCCGGGCCGGATGATTTCCGGCATCCGGGACCGGTGCGCTATGCCGGCGAGGGTGAGGATGACCAGCCGCTTACGCTGATTTTAAACCATTTGGGTAATAATCACGAAGGGTAAAATAAATCGACTTCCAAGGAACTGATCGTACTCAGTCCCGCACAAGCGGGACGGTACTCGTACTCGTACTCGTACTCGGAAAAATTTAAAAGCCGATTACGAGTACGAGCACGCGTACGAGTATGAATTAAACGTTACTTGCTGCAAAAATACCGCTGCGGCGGAATAAATCGCTTTTTACGAGACCTTAAAAGGCATTGTATTTTGGATATTGGGCTTTGGGGGCTAATACCCAACACCCAATACCCAATACCTATCTACTCCCCCATCAGCTTGATCAGATGCCCGGCGATGCCGGCAAGGGCCTTGGCCGCTTCTGAGTCATTGTAGGCATCCTGAAAGGATGAGCCGGAGTCGCCCGCTTTGACCAGGTTCGGATCAAAAGGGATCCGGCCGAGGAAATTGATCCCGAATTCTTTGGCGGTCTTTTCCCCGCCGCCGGTGCCGAACAGTTCCGCTGTTTTGCCGCAGTGGGGGCAGACATAGCCGCTCATATTCTCCACCAGGCCGAAAAGCTCGCGCTGGATTTTTTTGCAGAAGTTAATCGATTTCCGGATATCCCATAGGGCAACCTCCTGGGGCGTGGTCACGATGATCGGCCGGCAGTCCTCGATGGTCTGGGCGACACTCAACGGTTCATCGCCGGTGCCCGGGGGGGAGTCCACGATGAGGAAATCGAGTTCGCCCCAGTCCACATCCGAAATGAACTGACTGATGGCGGAATGTTTTAACGGCCCCCGCCAGATAACCGCATCATCCTTGTTCGGCATCAGCGATTCAATGGAAATCGCCTTGAGATTTTCCGAATACGGCATCGGGGCGAGCTTCTGATTTTCACTGGCGCCGATCATGCCCTCTAGCCCCAGCATGCGGGGAACATCCGGCCCGTGAAGATCCACATCCATGATGCCGACCTTATAGCCCTTATTGGCGAGCGCGATGGCCAGGTTCACCGAAACGCTGGTTTTACCCACCCCGCCTTTGCCGCTCATGACCAGAAACTTGTGCTTGATTTTGCCAAGCGTGTCTTTTACCGCCTGCTCCTGTATTTCCCTGGATTTCTGCTGATCCTGATTTTGACCGCTTGACCCGCCTGAACTTTCAGCCATATGCGTTCTCCTTTAAAAATTCCTTATTCAAAAATTGTTATCCGGTTCACATCCCAACGCCGATGCAATTATCTTTCGGCGCGATCGACCGGTCTATTTTTCTGATTTACCGGCACCCGGTAAACATTTGTATTCGCACACGCCGGGCATTTATCCGGCGGCCCGGTGCCAAAGGGCTCATTCCATTCATAGGCGCATCCGTTGCATCGAAACAGGCGCTCACTTTCCCCGATCCGGTAATTGCCGCCCTCAATATTGATGGCCTTGCCGTTGATCAGGGCATCCGCGATGGTCTTTCGGGCCCGCTCGATGATGCGGCCGAATGTGGCCCTTGAAACCTGCATCCGCCGCCCGGCCTCCTCATGGGAGTAGCCCTCGAGGTCGGCAAGCCGCAAGGCTTCCCGCTCGTCAATGGTCAGATGGATTTCTTCCAATTCAAGCATGGGGATACCCCGGGGCTTGAAATAACTCACACCCGGATTGTACGCAACATATCGTTTTTTATGCGGCCGTCCCATAACCTTCCTTTTGAGCATATTCTCAAAAAATTAAATATAAAATAAAACGCTTCATTTGGGTTGTCAAGCCCGGAACCAAATCAGTAACAGTTCTCTGTTTTTATCAGCTGTAAACCGTGAACCGTGAACGGTTACCAAAATCATTTACGACCCTTTTTTATGGCGCACCCGGACCGATCCGGCATGGGCGCCCAGCCCCTCAATTTCAGCCAGCCGGATCACATCATCGGCCTCCTCGGCCATGGCCGCCTCGGAATAATAGATCAGGCTGCTCTGCTTCATGAACGTATCCACGGAAAGCGCAGATGAAAACCGGGCGGTGCCGCCGGTGGGCAGCACATGGTTCGGCCCGGCCACATAGTCGCCCATGGGCTCGGGCGTGTAATGGCCCATGAAAACCGCACCGGCATTGCGGATACGGCTTAAGTACTCGAACGGGGTGGCCACCAGAAGCTCCAGGTGTTCCGGCGCAATCCGGTTGGCCAGGGAAAAAGCGGTCTCTGTATCCGGGACCACAATAATGCCGCCATAGGCGTCAAGGGACTGCCGGGCGATGTCCTTTCTGGCAAGCGAGGCGAGCTGCTTTTCGACTTCTTTCGCCGCTTTTTCGGCAAGCCCTCTGGATTCGGTGATCAACAATGCGGATGACAGGGGATCATGCTCGGCCTGGGATAGCAGATCCGCGGCGATGAATGCCGGATCCGCCGAATCATCGGCGATCACCAGAATTTCACTCGGCCCGGCGATCATGTCAATCCCTACTGTGCCGGCCACCAGCTTTTTGGCAATGGTCACGTAGATGTTGCCTGGTCCCACAATCACATCCACACGCGGCAGGGTTTGTGTGCCATAGGCAAGCCCAGCAATGGCCCAGGCGCTGCCGACCTTGTATACGGCATCCACGCCCACCCGGCGGGCGGCCGCCAGCAAATGCGGATCAACAGTGCCATCCTTTTTGGGCGGGGTGACCATGGCCAGGTCATCCACGCCGGCAATGCGTGCCGGGATAGCCCCCATCAGCACCGATGACACCAGCGGGGTCATGCCCCCTTGTGCGCCCGGCACATAAACGCCCGCGGCGCCTACCGGATTCACCAGCTGCCCCAGAAACACCCCGGGCCGGGCCGCCTCAAACCAGGAATTTTTGAGCTGCTTTTTGTGGAAACTTTGGATCTGGTTGACTGCCCGGTCCAGCGCATTTAAAAACGCCGCGTCCACCTCTTTTTCCGCTGTCTCATATTCGGATTCAGTGACCGTCAATTGGGCTTCCGTCAATTCCGGGGCGTCAAATTTTGCCGTATACTCGATCAGCGCCGCATCCCCGCGGGCCCTTACCGCATCCAGCATACCGGATACGGCGCTGACGTCTTCGGAATTAAACGAAAGGCCGCGCCGGGTGATATCTTCAATCCGCTTTTCCGCCTCAGCAGCAGGATAATCCAAAATAAACATATTTAAGTCCTTTACTTACGGGGTTTTGAAAACAGCCCCTCATATTTCTAAAAATTACGGTAAGGCCGTAAAAGTGTCAATCATTACAGTAGGATAGGGTTCAGCTAGTGAGCATATTCTTAGATAAAACTTGACATTTATATACGATTTTGTCATAAATTACAATTTGATTTTAAATTTTAATAAAAAATTTCAACTAGGTGAAGGAGACCAGCGATGACCGAAAAAAGAATTTATAACTTTAACCCGGGCCCGGCAATCCTGCCGCTTCCGGTATTGGAAGAGATTCAGAGCGAGCTTTTAAACTATAAGGGCAGCGGGATGTCGGTGATGGAAATCAGCCACCGCTCCAGCTGGTTTGAAGACATCATCGAAGATGCGGTAGCCCGCGCCAAGCGCCTGCTGGGACTTGATGATCGCTATCAGGTGCTTTTCATTCAGGGCGGGGCCAGCCTTCAGTTTGCCATGATTCCCATGAACTTTCTGCCCGAGAGCAAATCCGCCGACTATGTCAACACCGGGACCTGGTCCACCAAGGCCATCAAAGAGGCGGAAACCCAGAGCAAGCCGCATAACGTGGTCGCCTCCTCAGAAGACCGGGATTTTTCTTATATCCCCAAAAACATTCAGTTCAACAAGGATGCGGCATTCGCCCACATCACATCCAACAATACCATCAAGGGCACCCAGTTCCATGAGTTTCCGGATACCGGCGGGGTCCCCATCGTATCCGACATGTCCTCGGACATCTTCTCCCGGGCGCTTGATACCGAAAAATTCGGTATGATCTACGCAGGCGCCCAGAAGAATATCGGTCCCTCCGGGATCTGCATGGTGATCATCCGCGATGATATGTTTAAGCTGATTCCCGAGGGTCTGCCCTCAATGCTCGACTACAACACCTTCCTCAAAAAGAAATCACTCTATAATACGCCGCCGACCTTCAGCATCTACTCAGTCCAGCTGGTGCTCAAATGGATCGAGGAGACCGTGGGCGGCATGGCGGCCATGGAGAAGCGGAACCAGGAGAAAGCGAAAATACTCTACGACTGCATTGATGCAAGCGACTTCTACCGCGGCACGGCGGACAAGGACTCCCGATCCCTGATGAACGTCACCTTCCGGCTGCCCAGCGAGGACTTGGAGAAAAAATTTATCGAGGAAGCCACCAACAGCGGTCTGGGCGGACTCAAGGGCCACCGGTCCGTGGGCGGCTGCCGGGCCTCCATCTACAATGCCATGCCGGTGGAGGGCTTAAAAGCCCTGACCGATTTTATGGCCAAGTTTGAGAAGGAAAACAGCTAAATCCGACCCCACCCGATCCCTCCCCATTGCATGGGGAGGGATGACAACCATGGCCGATTTTCTTCCCACTAACTAGGGAGGGGTTGGGTGGGACATACCCGCGCCTGTAAACTGACTTCTCAAAACCATCGCCGGGCTGCAGATAATAAGCCCAACCACGCCATCCCGCGGATTCTACCTTGACTTTATCTTCCGAACGGCATATTTTTTATAATAATATTAAAATGTTGTTTTTCTGCGGAATCCCGAAGGGAAGCCGATGGATACCCAATCCAATCAATCCGAGTATGATACCCCTAAAATTCTGCTCAATCTCGCCATTGTGGGGGGCGGCAGCGCTTGCAGGTTCTTTTTGAACCTCCTGACCCAGGAACCGCTGCCCCATCTGAATATCCGGGTGGTAGGCGTCTGCGACATCAACCCGGATGCTGAAGGCGTGGTGCTGGCCCAGGAGATGGGCATCTACACCACACAGAACTTCAAGGACCTCTTCAGCATCGAGGGACTGGATGCCATCATCGAGCTCACCAACAACAAGGAGATCCTGCTCGCGCTCATCCATGAAAAGCCCAAGGGCGTGGGGATTCTTGAGCACAATGTCGGGCGGTTTATCCGGACGTTATTTGACATTGACCAGCAGCTCAAACACGCCCGGCACCAGGTGGAAATGGAAAAAATGCTCTCCGAATTTCTCATCCGCCAGACCAACCAGCAGATCCTGATTCTAAACACCGATTTTACCATTGCAGATGTGAACGAGGCCTATCTGGCCGCACTTAAAAAACGCCGGGACGATGTGGTGGGCAAACCCTGCTATCAAATCCTCCACGGCTTCGGCACCCCATGCACACGGGCAATGCCGGGATTTGAATGTCCGATGGTGGAAACACTGCGCACGGGAGAGTCCTCCCACGTGATCCAGGAGATTTCGCTATCAGACAATCAGGCGACCTATTTTGATATCATCACCTATCCGGTCAAAAATGCCGCCGGCGAAATCAACCGGGTAATCGAAATCTGGCGAGATATTACCAAACAGATGTCCAACCAGATGGAGGAGCGGGTCCAGGCGCTTAAATCTGATCTGAACAAACTGGTTCAGGAGGACCGCATGATATCCCTGGGAAAGCTCGCCGCCTCGTGCGTCCATGAAATCAATAATCCGATTCAGGGGCTTCTGACGTTCAGCCAGTATTTAGAGGCTGCCTTGGCGGAAGAGCAAATCGACGACCCGGAGAAGACGAAGCTAAAAGAGATTTCAGGCCTTATGACCCGCGAGCTTGAGCGCTGCGGGGATATTATATCCGGGCTGCTTTCTTTTTCGCGGGAATCCACCACCCATTATACGGATACCAATCTAAATGAGGTGCTAAGCGCGGTGATCAGCCTGACCCAACATAAAATGGAGCTTCAGAATATTGCGCTTCACACCGATCTGTCCGAGCGGCTGCTTATCATCAATGGCGATCCCAACCGGCTCCAGCAGTGCTTTTTGAATCTCATATTCAATGCCATGGAGGCCCTGCCCTCGGGCGGGGATATCTGGATAACGTCGCGCCTTGTGCGGAAAACCCATAAGGCAGAAGTGGAAATCCGGGATAACGGCTATGGCATTCCCAAGGAACATATCGACAATCTGTTCGATCCGTTTTTTACCACCAAGGGTTCCGGAGAGGGCACGGGGCTCGGGCTTTTCATCGTATACGGCATTGTAAAAAACCACGGCGGGGATATCCATGTGGAAAGCCAGCCCGGCGATTATACCGTATTTAAACTGAAATTTCCGCTCCTCACCCGTTAGGACCTAAATTCAGGAAGGAGTATCTGCTATGTCCGATAAAATGCGGATTATGGTGGTTGACGATGAAATGATTGTCCGCGAATCCTTTTACCACTGGTTTACCAAGTACGGGCATGCGGTGGAGACCGCGGCATCCGGGGAGGAAGCGCTGGAGAAGCTTGAAAACCGGCAGTTCGATCTTCTTTTCGTTGACATTAAAATGCCGGGCATGGACGGCCTGGAACTGCTGGACCGGGTAAAGACCGAATATCCGGAAACCTTCGTGGTGATCATCACCGCCTACGGCTCTATTGAATCCGCGGTTAAAGCCATGAAATCCGGGGCCAGCGATTACCTGTTAAAGCCCTTTAAGCCGGATCATATCAACCTGGTCATGGAGAAAATCAACCAGCAGAAGGTCCTGACCGCGGAATACGACTATCTCAAACAGCAGCTGGGCGAAGTCACCCGGTTTGACGATATTATCGGCCAGTCCCCCCCCATGGTTGAGGTATTTGAAACCATCCCCGAAATTGCGGATACGGATGCCTACGTGCTTCTGACCGGCGAGACGGGCACCGGCAAGGAGCTCGTGGCCAAGGCCATCCATGCTAAAAGCCACCGCGCCAATTTTCCATTTATCGCCATCAACTGCGGGGCGATGGCGGAATCCCTGCTGGAAAGCGAGCTTTTCGGCCATACCAAAGGCGCTTTTACCGGGGCGCACAAAAACCGGAAAGGCTTCCTTGAAGTGGTCTCCGGCGGCACCCTGTTTTTGGATGAAATCGGCGAGATCAGTATGAAAATGCAGGTGGATTTGCTGCGGGTGCTGGAGGAGAAAAAAATCCAGCGGATCGGCAGCCATCAGCCCATTGATGTTGATTTCCGCCTGATCTGTGCGAGCAGCCGGAACTTAGATGAGCTGATCCGGGCCGGCACGTTCCGGGAGGACTTCTACTACCGCATCAACGTGATTGAAATCCGCATCCCCACCCTAAGGGAGCGAAAAGCGGATATCCCGCTCCTTATCCGGCATTTTCTGAAAAAATACAGCCAGGAGACCACCAAGCATGTGGATCATGTGGATGCATCGGCAGAGCAGCTGCTTAAATCCTATGACTGGCCGGGCAATGTGCGGGAGCTGGAAAACGCCATTGAACGGGCGGTGGTGCTATCCAAGTCCCGGACGCTTTCCGCCCGGGATTTTTCCTTTTTAAAGCCCGCCCAGTTTTCAGATGCCGGCGGCCGGACACTGCTGGATGTGGAAAAACGGCACATCAAGGGGGTTTTGGATGAATGCGGGTGGAACATCAGCCAGGCCGCCCGGATTCTCGATATCAACCGGTCCACCCTGCACAAAAAAATCAACAAGTATGAACTGCGCCAGTAAAAACCGATACATCTGAACCTAAAATTGATTTTATGAAGCCTCGGAAAAGACATACGGTGGGGATTCTCGCCCTGGGGCCGGTGCCGGAGATCGTATTAAAAATTGTGGCCGCCCATGTGTCCGGTTATCTGGATCTGCCCGCCTGCTTTTTACCGCAAATGGCCCTTCCCCGCGAATGCCTGGATGAACGGCGGGGCCAGTATGACGCGGCCAAGCTGATCAACCACCTAAAAAGCCAGTCATTTGCCGGGTGCACCAAAGTCCTTGCCCTTTTGGATGACGACCTGTTTGTTCCCATTTTTACCCACATCTTTGGCGAGGCCCAGCAGGGCGGCACGCATGCGGTGGTCTCCCTCTCCCGGCTGAAAGATCTGGAAGACGGCGCCAAATCAACGGATGCGGATTTTTACGAGCGGACCGCCAAAGTGGCGCTTCACGAACTGGGGCATCTGCTGGACCTCTTTCACTGCCAGGACCCTGCATGCTTTATGCATTTTTCAGGCGCCATTGAGACCCTGGATGCGATCTCAATGGGCTTTTGCCCTTACTGCAAGAGCTATCTGCAGCAGGCCTGCCTGCTTGTTGAGCCGCTCCCCGTTGACCGATAATGCCTGCCTACTCTGGCTCCGTGCGCAGAAAGTCCTCCACGATCTTATTCCAACCGATTTCCGGGATACTGCCGTACAGATCATCCACGATCTGCCCGCCAGTGGCGGCCATCTGCCGATATTCCGGACTGATGAGTTCCAGCAGGTGCTGCTGCTCGGATTCAATCCAGGCATCACACTGCCGGCCGAAAAAGAGCTTTTTAAGGTTCCGCTTGGGCATATCCGGTTCGATGATCATCAGCCACCCATTCCGATACGGGTCCTGATGGCTGATCTCCGGATGGGCCTTTGCTTTTTCATTGACCGCCAGCACCTGGCCGGTCACTGGTGCCAGCACGCCGGCCGCCTGCTGATCCCGGGCAAAGGAAAAACCCGGCTTGCCCTGGGTGAGTTTGGCCCCCAGCCGCGGCAGATCAATTTTTTCCGGCGTGCCGAACAGCTTGCCGAAAAAATCGTCAAGCCCGATCCGGGTCCGGCCGCTGTGCTCAAACCGGGCCCAGGTATGGCCGTTATGATAATAATATCCATCCGCCACCCGATAGCCGGCCACCATGCGATAGGCAGGGGCCGCAATATCATCAATCAGATCCATTTCATCGAGCATCTGATCATAGGCGCAGTGGTGGCATTCGTAATTGTTGGTGCAAATTTTCGGGGCATCCACCCGGCCGGTCAAGTAATGCCGGCAGGGCCGATGGGCGCCGTCATAGCGCTTTTTCAGCTCATCGGCAAGACTTGCCGCCTTTGAAGCGGCCGCCTTTGCCCCGTGCTTTTTCAGGCTCCGCCGCATGGCCCGGTCAAATGGACATGTGGCACAGTCATAATCATTATCACACTTTCGGAAACTGATCACACCGGCTTTCATCCAGATGCACTCATTCTCAAGTACCTGGAAGCCGGCCACGCCTTTTTGGGTTTCATGTCGTGCCATGTCTCCGTCCCCCTTCTGCTGTGGGTTGTCTGCCGGATGGCAAGATACCATCCGTTTGCTGATATATTTTGCAAAAGCAATGCCATCGGCCGACTGTCCGAATAAAAATATCAACTTATTGATATAATTATAAAAATTTTAAGAAGCAGGATTAATATTATTAATCTTTCCGCCAGTACCCTGTGGCCGATTGCCACAGCATTTCCGTCCTTCACGAACTTTTATGATTTTTATCAGTAATCTTAAAAACTTAAATGTGTTGCCGTTCACCTCACCCCATGTGGCGTTTTTAAACACTATCGGGCCAAAAGAAAAAAATGAATTTTCTTGAAAGATCGTATAGAGTTATCGTATTGTGTCAATTTGATCTGAATCGATTAAAAGTCGGCTTGAACTAACAATGAATAGAGGCAGTCATGACAGAACAAACCATTACGCTCAATGACCAGACATTCTCATTCGAACCCGGAGAAACCATCCTTGAGGTGGCCCGCCGCAATGACGTTGATATTCCGACCCTATGTTATCTCAAAGGGGCAACGCCCACCGGCGCCTGCCGTATCTGCGTGGTGGAAGTCAAAAACGCGCGAAACCTGATGCCCGCGTGCTCCACGCCGGCGGAGCCCGGGATGGTGGTGTGGACCGAATCCCCCGAAGTCGTTGAATCCCGAAAAATGACCCTCCAGTTTCTGCTGGCCTCGGGCAACCATAACTGCGCGGTCCGCGGCGGAGATCCCGAGAACTGGACCGCTTTTCAGCTGAAAGTTCAGGCGGAAGACCAAAGCGACGATCTGTGCCCGGTTTGGGGCGATTGTGAGCTCCAAAGCCTGGCCTACCGATACCAGGTCTCGGGCGAACGCTTTCCGGCCACCCAGACCCGCTACCCCATGGAAACGGTGAACCCTTTTATTGTCCGGGATTTTTCCCGCTGCATCCTGTGCGGCCGCTGCGTTCAGGCCTGCAATGAAATCCAGGTAAACAATGCCATCAGCTTTGGCTATCGCGGATCTGACTCCAAAATCGTGGCCGCCGGCGACCGGCCGCTAAGGGATTCTGACTGCGTGTTCTGCGGCGAATGCGTCCAGGCCTGCCCGGTGGGGGCGCTAGTGGAAAAAAATGCGCGCTACGACTGGCGGCCCTGGGAGGTTAAAAAGACCCGGACCACTTGCAGCTACTGCGGGGTGGGATGCCAACTGGAGCTTCACGTGAAAAACAACCGGGTGATTAAAGTCACCGGCGCCGAAGGCACCCCGCCCAACAAGGGCAGCCTGTGCGTCAAAGGCCGGTTCGGATTCGATTTCATCAATTCCGGTGATCGGCTGACCACGCCCCTGATCAAAGAAAACGGCGAATTCCGCAAAGCCACCTGGAACGAGGCCCTGAACCTGACCGCGCAGCGTTTAGGGGAAATCCGGGATGAATACGGTTCAGACAGCCTGGGCGTGCTTACCTCCGCCCGGGTGTCCAATGAGGAAAACTATCTGGCCCAGAAATTCGCCCGGGCGGTGCTTAAAACCAACAATGTGGACCATTGCGCCCGGCTCTGACACAGCTCCACGGTGGCCGGGCTGGCCGCCGCGTTCGGAAGTGGCGCAATGACCAATACCATTGCGGATATAGAAAAAGCGGAGGTGATCCTGGTAACCGGATCCAATACCACGGAAAACCATCCGGTGCTGTCGAGTTTTGTCAAACGGGCGGTCAAATTCAGGGGCGCCAAGCTGATTGTGGTGGACCCCCGGCATATCAAACTGACCGATCACGCCCACGTTTGGCTAAGGCCCAATCTGGGAACGGATGTCGCCTGGATTAACGGCCTGATGCATGTTATTATCAAGGAGAATCTCCATGACCAGGCCTTTATCGAAAACCGGACCACCGAATTCGATGCACTGCAGGCCATGGTGGAAAAGTTCACACCCGAATACGTGGAATCGATCACCGGCATCCCGGCCCAGCAGATCATCGAGGCCGCCCGTACCTATGGGAATGCCGGGGCGGGAAGCATCCTTTACTGCATGGGCATCACCCAGCACACCACGGGCACGGATAACGTCAAGTCGCTTGCCAATCTGGCCATGCTCTGCGGCAACCTGGGGATCGAAGGCGGGGGGGTCAATCCGCTGCGGGGCCAGAACAACGTCCAGGGCGCCTGTGACATGGGGGGCCTTCCCAATGTCTATACCGGATACCAGAAGGTCACTGACGAGGCGGCCCGCACCAAAATGGAAAAAGAATGGGGCGTTACCGGACTTCCGGACAAACCCGGGCTTACGGTGACCCATATGGTGCCCAAAGCCTATGACGGCGATTTAAAAGCCATGTATATCATCGGTGAAAACCCCCTGGTCTCGGACCCGGATTTAAATCACGCGGAAAAAAGCTTCTCCCGCCTGGATTTTCTGGTGGTACAGGATATTTTTATGACCGAGACCGCCCAGCAGGCGGATTTGGTGCTGCCCTCCACCTGTTTTGCGGAAAAAGAGGGGACATTCGCTAACACAGAGCGCCGCGTGCAGCGGGTTCGAAAGGCCCTGGATGCGCCGGGATCAGCCCGGGCGGACTGGCGGATCACGGCCGAGATCAGCCGGCGCATGGGCTACCCCATGAATTACGATACCGCGCAAGATATTTTTGAAGAAATCGGCCGGGTGACGCCCTCCTACGCAGGGATTACCTATGACCGAATTGAACGGGAAGGCATCCACTGGCCGTGTCCGTCTCTGGATCATCCCGGCACTCCGATCCTGCATACCCAGCAGTTTACCCACGGCAAGGGCGTATTCCATGCCATTGACTTCATCCCGCCGGCGGAGCAGGTGGATACCGAATACCCGCTGTACCTGACCACCGGCCGGGTGCTCTATCAGTACCACACCGGCACCATGACGCGCCGGACCGAGGGGTTAAATGACCGGGCGCCGGAGAGCTTCGTGGAGATCTCGCCCGCGGATGCGGAAAAGCAAAAACTAAACGACGGGGAAAAAATCCGGATCGCCTCCCGTCGGGGAGAGATCACCGCCCGCGCGAAAGTATCGGATCTGGCAGTGGACGGAACGGTTTTCATCCCGTTCCACTTTGCCGAGGCAGCCGCCAACCGGCTCACCAACGCGGCCCTGGACCCGGTGGCTAACATTCCGGAATACAAGGTGTGCGCGGTAAAAATTGAGCAGGCGGCATGAAAAAAGGTGTTCAGCTACCAGTTGCTCATGATTTCGTGACCCCTGTGCTTGGCAATCTCGTCCTGAAGCTGCTCGAATTGCTGGCCCACTGCGCCCATGAGGTAAGACATGACCTCCAGGCCGATCACCGGGTCCTTTTCAAAGAGTTCGGTCAAATCTTCCCGGTCGAATTTGATCAGCTTGCAATGCCGGGATGAGCAGTACCCGGACAGCTGATACTTGTAGGGCGGCACAAAACAGGTCCAACCGAACGCATTGGCCTCGGCCATAAAAGAGACCGCCGGCTCCACCGTCGCCCGCACACCCTCCGGAGCCTCGGAACGGAGCTCCACATCGCCCTCCACCACGATCCACACGTGGGTGGCGTCACTGCCGTGGGTGAATATTTTTTCCCCCCGGTTAAATTCGGCGATCTCAGCGCGCTCCTGCACCATTTTCAGCTGATCATCATTCAAACAGCTAAAGCACGCCACTTTCTCCAGAAAATCCAGGCTAATCATTTACCCCCCTCTTCCAGTACGCAGTCTTTTTGAACCTTTCCGTTGATGATATGCTCGTTAAATACCCGGCGCATTTTTTCCGCATCCATCTTCTGATAGACCACCGACCCCTGGTTGTGGATCTGCACCGTGACATTCGGCTCGCTCCAGCATTTACCAAGGCAGCTGCCGGTTTCTACTGTCACATTCTGACGTCCGGAGCGCGAGACCTCTTCGGTCAGCGCCTTCATGACGTCACGGGCGCCGGCGGCGATGCCGCAGGTCGCCATGTGCACGGTGACTTTGGCAAGAGCCAGCGGCGCGTCGTCGGATGTGCCCTGAAGCTTTTGAAACCGTTTGCCCACAACTTTCAACAGCTCGACCAGCACCCGGTAGCCGATTTTCGGATACCCCCGAAGATAATCCTGAAAGCGGCTCCGTTCAATCATCATGACCCGGCAGCGCTCAGATGCGCAATAGGCGGAGAGCTTGTATCTAAAAGGCGGCACCATGCTGGACCATCCGCAGATCTGGTTTTCCTGAACCGAAGAAAGGGTGTGGGCTTCTGATGTTTCCCGGGCAGGCAGATCAAATCTGAGATCCACCAGCCCCTCGGTCACCACATAGAGGTGGGTGGCATCATCGCCCTCCTTAAATATCCGGTCGCCGTGGCTGAACTCTTTTTCCCGGCAGAATCCGTCGATTTCTTTCAGTTCCGTTTCCGTCAATGTTTGAAATGCTTCAACATGTGGCAGCCAATCAAAACAGGCCATTCAATTCCTCCTTCGCGCAAGGTTTAAAGACTAAGAGTAAGATTAAGAGTAAGAGTAAGACGAAATGTCATTACATTTTGGCTAAAGCAAAATCCGTTTGCACTTCCCCCTCCAGCACGTGCCGGCGAAAAACCTGCCGCATTTTATTGGCGGTCATATGCTGATACACAATCGGCTCTTCGCCCTCTTTTTCCACAGTGACATTCGGTTCACTGCTGCACATGCCCATACAGCCCGAGGCCACCACCCGGATGTCCTGGCGGTCGGTCTGGGCCATTTCATCCATCAGGGCATTCATCACGTCCCGGGCGCCAGCAGCAATGCCGCAGGTGCCCATGTGCACCGTGATCTTAATGTTTGCCATTCCTTCCCTTAAGGAGGTTTCTTTAGCGGTTTTTTCCTTGATCTGCTTCAGATCATCAATGCTCATTTTGGCCATTTGCTTATCCTCCCTCCGTCAACCGTTTTTCGCCGGTGCGAAGCGTTTCCATGATATACTGAAACACTTCGGGATCCGTTATCTGCCGGCCACCCGAAGCCGCCTTGACTTCCCGGGTGCTCAACACGAATTCGCTGCCGTCCACTTCATGGCGGTATTCAAAATCAACCGTCGGCGTGCCCATGATCAAGCTGATCATGGTTCCCGCCATATCGCCCAGCGGCGCCCGGTCAATATGATCATGTACAAACTCGGCCACAATCCGGGTGCCTTTGCCGACATCGGATTCAATCCACATATGCCCGTCACACTGGCGGGCGGCGGCATTTAGCAGCGAAAGCCCCATGCCCACCCGACGGGTGGTACGGGAAGTATAAAACGGATCCATGGCCCGGTCAATCTGATCTCTGGGGATGCCCCTGCCATTGTCCGCTATGACAAGCTGCAGGCGGTTTTGCTCCCGGTCCTCGATTACCTCGATCTCAATCCGGTCCGCTCCGGCGGAAATCCCGTTTTCCGCCACATCCAGAATGTGAAGCGACAACTCTTTCACTTATACCTCAATCCGCCTTCCCTCACGACCCTGCAGCGCATACCGGATTTCCTGGAACGAGGCGGCTTCCAGGCGAAAGTTCGTCCAGACCCGGCCGATATCCTTTATAAAATGCGCATCCGAAGACGTGAGACAGGGGAACCGCTCAATGCCCGGAATCTGCTGGTACGCTTCAGAAAGCGGCACCCGGAAGGAAACCTCCAGGGCGTCGAATTTGACATCCGGCGGAATAAACCCCAGGTTGCTGATCACGCTAAATGAGGGCCGGTCCACATGGGCGGCGATGCATAGCCCGTCCAGCGCATGCACGGCATCCACAACCGCATCCAGATAAAGGGTGGTGGCGCCGATTAAGAGCCGATTGTTTTCACATATCACCTCATTTATTTCATTGGCCACCACCTGCGTCCCCCAGAGGTCGGCATTATTTGTGCCGGGCAGATGGGCATAGACAGTCTCCTGCATGGCCGCCGCCTGATCCGGGCTCTCAAAAAGCCCCACCAAATGGACCTCTTCCCTGGAGCATATCTCCATTCCCGGTATCACGCATAAGCCGGCCCTCTCGCCGGCTCTCATGGCAGCGGCGGCATTCTCCATAGAATTGTGATCACAGATGGCAATAATGTGCAACCCTAATTCG
>DATGCF010000133.1:0-26561 GCA_035312245.1 Desulfosalsimonadaceae bacterium | reverse complement strand
GCCACAGCGGTCAGGCCGCCGACCAGGAAGGCCAACGGCCATGACACGGCCTTGTTTTTTTGAAAAACGATCATGGCTGCGACCGATGCGGCAAAAAGAATAAACTGGCCGGTAGTCGCGGCCTGGTGCATAGGGAGGCCCGCTATGGCCAGGATCACCACGTAAAAATTGCCGCCCCCCTTGCCCACCATGGTCATGGTGACCGCCACGATAAATATCAGCGCACAGGATACGACTAGATTCATCATCAGGGGTTACCTCCTCTGCGCTTCGGATGGGATGGATTTAAGGAGTTTACCCGGCTTGACCGCCTCGGTAAGCGCGCTGTATCCGCCCTCCAAGACCCTGGCCTGCTCAAACCCCTTTGTCAGCAGAAAAGCGTAAACAATCGATGAGCGGACCTGGGCCGGACAAAAAACAGCAATCAGCCGATCTTTCGGCAGTTCATCGAGCCGGTCGGGAATTTCATCCACCGGAATATGGCGACACTCGATATTTGGATGTGCCGACAAATTAATGGAAACGGACGCCGCCTCCTCTCTGGATCGCACATCAAGCAGTACGGCGGGTTCTGTTTCAAACAATTTCTCCGGCATCAATTTATGCTGGCCGCTGCCGAAAAATTCAAAGGTCAAAGATTTTAGTACCTGTTCCATTGCTTCCTCCTTCTCAAGTATGAGAATAACCGGCAGCCACGCCAGCCCGGCGATTTAAAGGGAAAAATCAATATCGCGGATGATTTCGATGACCTCCCGGATGATATCGCCGAAGCATTCGGCATGGCGGACAAATGAATCTGTTTCTCGACACGCATGTGCTGCTGTGGTGGCTGGAAAAACTGTGCATCATCACATGCGATAGCATATTCAGCAGATACGATATTTCCGTTTTCAGAGTCAACATAGATGGAGCGAGCAAAAAAACAACTCCCGCCTAAATTAAGCGATTTTCAAGCTTGCCGCCTCTACTGCCTCAGATGCAGCCTCGTATTGAAATCCGGGGACATACTTAATTTACAGAGAAACAAGTAAACTATCCCCCCGAATTCAAGACAGTAGTTTCAGGTTGACATGAAACACCTGTGATTTTAAGTTAAAGTGCGATTGTATTTAAAATTGGGCGATTCACAGGAGAATCGGGTATTGAATCTGTTTCCCCGCTTCGCGGATCTTCGCATCCGCTATAAGCTGCTCCTCAGCTATTCCGCTGTCTTTATCCTTTCACTGACCATCGGCAGCGTCATTATCTTTTCCTTTGTCAAGTCGACTATTGAAAGCAACATCGAAAGCGAGCTTAAAAATACCACCCAGACCATTTTGAACATGGTGCGGACGTCTGCCGCCGTCTCCATCCAGAACCACCTGAGGGCCGTTGCCGAAAAAAACCGGGAGATCGCCCATCACTTCTACCAGCAGGCATTGGCCGGCGACTTGACCATGTCCGAAGCCAGGGCGCGTACACAGGAGATAATGCTCAGCCAGACCATCGGCAAGACCGGCTATATTTACTGCATCGACAGCAACGGCATCATTCTGATTCATCCGGAAAAAGCCCTTATCGACGTGGATCTTTCCAAACATGCATTTATTGCCGATCAAAAGGCACGCAAGGAAGGCTACCTGGAGTATAACTGGAGAAATCCCGGCGAGGAGCACCCCAGGCCCAAAGCCCTCTACATGACCTATTTCAAACCCTGGGACTGGATCATTTCCGTGTCCACCTACCGCAAAGAGTTCCGGGAGTTGATTAATGTGGACGACTTCCGCGAAAGCATCCTCTCTCTTGTATTCGGACAAACGGGATATTCTTATGTCCTGGATATGGAAGGAAACCTGATTGTTCACCCTTCCCTGACGGGCAATTATTACGGCGCCACGGATGTCGATGGGCGCCATTTCATTCAGGAAATCTGCAGACGTAAAACCGGTAAGATCATTTATACATGGAAAATGCCTGGTGAAGACGAAAAAGAGGCAAGGGAAAAACTGGTCATATTCAATCATATCCCCGAATATGACTGGATCGTTGCCTCGTCGAGCTTTCTCGAGGAATTCAATGCCCCCCTCAAAACCATCGGGCACATGATCCTGGCCACGGTATTGATCTCCCTCATCCTGGTGCTTCCCCTCACCTCACGCATCAGCTCGTCCATAACAAATCCGCTGCGGCAACTGATGGATCGATTTGCCGCAGGCGCGCAGGGAGATATTTCAGTGCGCATGCAGCGTCAGAGTCGCGATGAAGTGGGCCGACTGGCTAATTACTTCAACGTATTCATGGAACGACTGGAGGCACATATTAATGAATCCCATGCTGCCGAACGGGAAATGGCCCGCATGCGCCGTTATCTGCAAAATTTCGTGGATGCCATGCCATCGGTGCTCGTCGGAGTGGACCTGCATGGTCGGGTAACCCAGTGGAACCAGAGTGCCGGGCGCATAACCGGAGTGCATGACAACACGGCTTTAGGCCGGCCTGTGACAGAGGTTCTGCCGATGCTGAAGCCCCACATGGAAATGATCTTCAAGGCCATCAGGGAGGGGGCCGCCCATCAAGTGGAAAAGGCGCTATGCCAGAATGAAGATGGTATCTTTTACGCGGATATCAGCGCTTATCCAATAGAGGCCGAGCAGGACAAGGGGGCAGTGATCCGCGTCGACAATGTCACCCAGCGCGTGCGCATGGAAATCATGATGGTACAGACTGAAAAAATGATGAGCGTGGGCGGCCTGGCAGCCGGTATGGCCCATGAAATTAACAACCCGCTGGGCGGTATTCTGCAGAACCTTCAAAATATCATGCGACGCCTGTCGCCGGGATTGCCGGCAAACGAAAAAGATGCTGACACCTGCGGCACGCATCTGGAAAAAATCGGATGCTACCTGGAGCGACGGGATATATTCCGGTTCCTGAAAAATATCCAGCGCTCCGGCGAACGCGCCGCCCACGTGGTTGAAAACATGCTCAACTTCAGCCGGCACAGCGAGTCATGCAAAGCAAAGGTCGATCTCGCAGCATTGCTGGATAAGGCCGTTGAACTGGCCACCCACGATTACGATCTGAAAAAGAAATATGATTTCCGCCGCATTCTCATCATACGCAAATATGATCCCGCGCTGGCGGCGGTCCCATGCGTTGCTACCGAAATCGAACAAGTAGTGCTTAATCTTCTTCGCAATGCGGCCCAAGCCATGCATCAAGGGGAAACCGAACAAAGGCGAGAGCCCCCGTGCATTGCCCTGAGACTGCGCCGGGAACACCAATTTGCCGTCATAGAGGTGGCAGACAACGGTCCGGGCATAGACGACGGGCATCTCAATCGGATCTTCGAGCCATTTTTCACCACCAAGGAAGTGGGAGTGGGAACCGGGCTGGGCCTATCGGTTTCCTATTTTATTATCACCAACAACCACAATGGTGTCTTGTCCGCAGAATCGGTCCCGGGTCAGGGAGCCACCTTCATTATCCGGCTGCCGATAAATGCCTCCCTTCCGCCGGCATCCGACTCCGGAAGAATTACGGATACAAATAACGGGAGGGAAGGATAGTGTTTTCTGAAATTTCCCTGGAAAATCGCGTGCTGATCGTGGATGACGAGGATATGGTCCGCGACAGCGTCTCCACCTACCTCGAAGACAGCGGTTTCAAGGTGGACCAGGCCGATAACGGTCAGGAGGGATTGGAAATGATTAGGCGGACCGCGCCCGATGTGGTCCTGCTCGACCTGCGCATGCCTGGAATGGATGGGCTGGAGGTTCTCGAAGCCATCGCCAAAGAGCTTAAAGACGTGCCGGTGATCGTGGTCACCGGGGCCGGCGTACTCCAGGATGCAGTGACGGCTCTTCGGCTGGGCGCGTTCGATTTCATCACCAAGCCCATCGTTGATATGGCCGTGCTGGAACATTCGGTCCGACGGGCTATGGAGCACACCCGTCTCCTGGAAGAAAACCGGCGGTATCACGCCAACCTGGAAGATGAAATCCGCGCGCGTACCCATGACCTGCAGCTGCGCAGCCACGAACTGGAGTCATCCAACACAGAGTTGAAAATGGAAATGGCCGCACGCGAAAAGACAGCCGCCGCCCTGAGGCAAAGTGAATCACGCCTGAAAGAAATCGTCTCGATTTTCGAGGGCTTCATCTATACCTGCGATGCAGAATTCCGCCTGGATTTCATAAACCGCAAGCTTGCCGAGCACGTGGGATCGAATGTAACCGGCCAGACTTGTCATAGAATTCTCCACGGACTGGACCACCCATGCCCGGAGTGCCGCCACACCGAAGTTTTCACCGGACATACCGCACATACCGAATATTACAATGAAAAGGACGGCCGCTGGTATGATGCCATCCAGGCGCCGGTCTTCGGTTCAGAGGGACAGGTGCGCAGCCTGCAGGCAGTGGTGATCGACATTACTGAACGCAAGGCGATCGAGGAGCGGCTGCGCCAGCGCGAGGCGATGCTGGCCGAAAAAAATCGCCGGCTTCAGTTCTCCCTGCACACCACCAGCCGGTTCGGTCAAATTCTCGGCAGGAGCCGCATTATGCAATCGGTTTATGAGAATATCCTTAAAGCTGCGGAATCCAGTGCCCACGTGATCATCTACGGCGAATCCGGCACCGGCAAGGAACTGGTTGCCAAAACCATCCACGAACTCAGCGACCGTGGAAACAAGCAATTCGTCACAGTGAACTGCGGGGCGATTCCGGACAATCTCGTGGAAAGTGAATTCTTCGGTTACAGCAAAGGGGCGTTCACCGGGGCTGATCAGGACAAAACCGGCTACTTGGATGCAGCCCACGGGGGCACCATGTTCATGGATGAGGTTGGCGAACTGAATCTGAATATGCAGGTCAAACTGCTGCGTGCCATCGAAGGCGGTGGTTACTCTCCGATCGGCAGCAGCGGGATAAAGCAGACGGATATACGCATAGTGGCCGCCACTAACCGCGACCTGCAGAGCAGCCTGAAAGCAGGCCGCTTCCGCAAAGATTTTTTTTACCGCATTCACATTCTGCCCATTTATCTGCCCCCGCTGAGATTAAGAAAAGAAGATATCCCGATTTTGGTCAATCAATTCGCCAATGACTTTTCCCGGGGCGAAAAAATTTCCGTGGTGCCCCAGCACGTAATAGATGCGATGCAGGATTACGATTGGCCGGGGAATGTACGCGAGCTACAGAATACCGTGCATCGGTACATCACCCTGGGAAGCATCGATTTGCACTGTCTGCCTCGACCGACACTAGACGATGCCGCCGATGCTTTGCAGGAGCTGTCCCCCCTCCAAACGGATAATCCCAATCTGCCCCTCCACGATGCCATCAATGCTTTTGAAAAACGCTATATCGAGCACCTGCTTAATGCAAACCAATGGCACCGCTCCCGGGTTGCTGAGCTGCTGGGTATTGACCGGCGGACCCTTTTCCGCAAAATGAAAGCTTATGGGCTATAAACGTCCTCAATTGAGACACTTATCGCCCAAAGTTATTTTTTCATATCAAAACAAATAGTTAAATTCATTTTTTATAAAAACGGGACAAAATAATCCCATTCATTGGAAGAATTACAACCACTAAAAATCCAATTTTTTCAATAACCCCCCGGATTATCGAAATAAATACGTTTCAGAAACATTGGCATATCAATTGCAATATTCGATTCTAACTCGGTGCGGGTAAACTGGTTTCCACTCTATACTCCCCCTTATACCCATTGTTGCCTGGGCCGAAGTCCAATTCTGCGCTACTGGTTACAGCGATCCGCAGAACAATTTCTCTTCAATTCCTTTCATTTTTCAAAAGGAGGACTCATGTCAGCACAAGGTCAAGGAAATCCAGCAGTGGTCGGTTTGGCCGGTTTCGGAATGACAACATTAATTCTGCAGTTTCACAATCTCGGGTGGTGCGGTGTCGGACCGGTACTGGCGCTTGCGTTCGCATTCGGCGGCATGGCCCAGCTCATTGCCGGGTACCAGGAGTTCAAGGCCGGCAACAATTTCGGGTATAGCGCCTTTGTCTCCTACGGAGCCTTCTGGCTCGCCCTGGGCGGCATCTGGATGCTCAACCATTTCCAGGTTTACACTCTCAGCACCGGAGATATCGGCTTTTTCCTCGTGGTTTGGACCCTTTACACCGCAATCATGTGGGTTGCCGCAATGCGCATCCATGGTGCAATGGCTTCTACTTTCACCTTGCTGCTTTTAGGGTTCATAGGACTTGACCTGGCCCATTTCGGCTTGCCGGCCATGACCAAACCGACGGCGCTCGTTTTAATACTGTGCGCTCTGAACGCCTGGTACATGATGGCCGCTGTCATCTATTCCCAGGTATTCGGCAGACAGGTTCTGCCGCTTGGAAAACCGTGGATCAATCCAATCCCGCCAATCGCGGCGGAACCGGTCGGTCAGCCGATTAAAAAAACAGCATAATCCGTAACAGTTCAAGGAAAGATAACGTCAACAGGCAAGGAGGCATTCATGGCCAATCTTTACGATACCGCGTATTCAAAATCTATCAATGATCCGGAAAGTTTTTGGGCCGAAGCGGCAGAAGACTGCCATTGGTATAAAAAGTGGGACAAAGTATTGGATGACAGCAAAAAACCTTTCTATCGATGGTTCACCGGCGGCATGGTAAATACCTGCTACAACGCCCTGGATCTGCACGTGGATAACGGAAGGGGCGACCAGGCTGCGCTAATCTACGACAGCCCGGTCACTGACACGATTAAAACGTATACCTACAGACAGCTGCGTGACGAAGTGGCACAATTCGCCGGTGTTCTTTCGGCACAGGGGGTGAAAAAAGGCGACCGAATCATTATTTACATGCCCATGGTTCCCGAGGCGGCTATCGCCATGCTGGCTTGTGCCCGCATCGGCGCCATCCACTCGGTGGTGTTCGGCGGATTTGCCGCCAAGGAACTGGCCACCCGCATAGATGATGCCAAGCCCAAGGTGATTGTATCGGCTTCGTGCGGTATCGAGGGCAAACGGGTCATCGAGTACAAACCGCTGCTGGATAAAGCCATTGACATGTCTAAGTCCAGGCCGCAGTCATGTGTCCTCCTCCAGCGGCCCCAGGCAAAAGCAGAAATGACAAAAGGGCGCGACGTTGACTGGACCGAAGCAATGAAATCCGCCAAACCGGCCGACTGTGTCCCGGTTGAGGCTACCGACCCGCTCTACATTCTTTATACATCTGGCACAACCGGCCAGCCCAAGGGTGTGGTTCGCGACCATGGGGGGCACATGGTGGCCCTCAAGTGGACCATGAAGGCCATCTACGACATAGACCCGGGTGACGTCTTTTGGGCGGCCTCGGATGTGGGGTGGGTGGTCGGCCACTCCTATATTGTATACGCGCCGCTGTTCAAGGGAGCCACTACCATCCTGTTTGAAGGCAAGCCGGTGGGCACCCCTGATGCCGGTGTCTTCTGGCGGGTAATATCCCAGCATAAAGTAAAATCCATGTTTACGGCTCCGACGGCCTTTCGCGCCATCAAGCGTGAAGATCCCCGGGCTGAACTCATGAAGAACTACGATCTCTCGAACTTCAAGATCCTTTTTCTTGCCGGCGAACGCTCGGATCCGGACACCATCCAATGGTCGGAAAGAAGCCTCAATGTGCCTGTCATAGACCACTGGTGGCAGACTGAAACAGGTTGGGCCATTGCCGCCAATTGCATGGGCCTGCACCAGTTCCCGGTCACATACGGATCTCCCACCAAGGCCGTGCCCGGCTGGGATCTGCAGGTTGTCGACCCGAACAACGAGCCCATGCCGCCCGGCGAAATCGGGGCGCTGGTGGTCAAACTCCCTCTGCCCCCGGGCACCCTGCCCACATTGTGGCAAAATGATGACCGATTCGTGGAGTCCTACCTGGAAGAGTTCCCAGGCTATTACAAAACCGCGGATGCCGGCTATATCGATGAGAAAGGATACGCCTATATCATGTCCCGGACCGATGACATTATAAATGTGGCCGGTCACCGCCTTTCCACCGGCGGCATGGAAGAAGTATTATCAGATCACCCGGATGTGGCCGAATGCGCCGTTCTGGGCGTGGCCGACGAGCTCAAGGGCCAGGTTCCCATCGGATTAATGGTGCTGAATTCGGGCGTGGATCGCGACCATTCGGACATAGCAAAGGAAGTGGTCCAGATGGTCCGTGATCGGATCGGGCCGGTGGCGGCATTTAAAACCGCCATCGTGGTCAACGGCCTGCCCAAAACACGGTCCGGCAAAATACTGCGGGGGACTATCCGGAAAATCGCAGAAAATACGGCATACGATCTCCCGGCCACTATTGACCACCCGGCCATTCTTGAAGAAATAGAAAAAACCCTCAAAAACTTCGGCTTTGCAAGGGCCAGGGCGAACTGAACAATATTTTCTCAAACAAAAAGAAACGCCAGGGCGGTCACCTCGCCTGGCGTTTCTTGGGAGGGGAAGAAGCCCGGAAATCAGTGAACAAGAGATACGTGCTGGCTTAATCAGTATATGTAAAAGAGGGAAAGCGAACACTTGAAAAAGAGTTAATGCTGAAAAGACTTGGGGGAAAACTATAAGCGAAAAATGATTGATACACTGTCCCAGGTATTTGCGTGTTGCCATTTCTGCTTGACATGAGATTGTCTTTCGGATAAAAGGCGATGCTTGGAAACTAACGATTTTTACGGCAATGAAGTCTGCCAAAACCGCTTTTTCCGCTGATTGCGAAAAAAGATGATGACTTCTACTCCCATTGGCGGGTAGGCGTCATCAAGAGGAAATCATATACAGCCCCCGCCCGGGATATCCGGCGGGGGTTTTTTATTTGCAAAACCGGCTTGACGCGGATCATTCAGACAGGAGCGGCATATGGCGATCAGTATTGCGGTAATCATCATCCTGGGATTGTCAGCGGATTATCTGTTTCGAAAGATCAAAGTTCCCGGGCTTGTGGGGATGCTTGTGGCAGGCATCTTTGTGGGTCCCTATGTTCTGGGCCTGATGCGGCCGGAAATGATGGAGGTCTCCGGGGATTTCAGGAAAATCGCACTTATCGTGATCCTGCTTCGCGCCGGTTTTGAGCTCCACCGGGACACATTAAACCGCGTCGGCCGGGCGGCCCTGATCATGAGCGCGGTACCGGCCTTATTTGAAATGGCCGGCATCATGTGGGCGGCGCCCAAGTTTTTACACATCAGCCTGCTGGATGCGGCCATCCTGGGCGCCATCCTGGCGGCGGTCTCGCCCGCGGTGGTGGTGCCGCTCATGATCGACTTTATGGACCGCGGCCGGGGGGCGAAAAAGGGCATCCCCACCCTTATCCTGGGCGCCTCGTCTGTGGACGACGTGTTCGTAATTGTTATTTTCACCATCCTGATGGGCATGCACGGCGGCGAGGAAGTCAATTTGTGGCTGAAGCTTACTGAAATCCCCATATCCATTGCCCTGGGCATCGTGGCGGGCATCATTCCGGGCTACATCCTCTACCTGTTGTTTAAAAAATACGACTGGCGGCCGCCCAAGCGCACCATGATGGTCATGGGCGTGGCCATTTTTCTGACCTGGCTGGAAAAGGCCGCAGAAGGCGTGGTACCCATCGCCAGCCTGCTGGGGGTGATGGCCATCGGGTTTATCATCCTTGAAAAATCCGAGCCCATCGCACATCTCATCTCCCAGAAGCTAAAAAAACTGTGGGTATTTGCCGAGCTTCTGCTCTTTGTGCTGGTGGGCGCCCAGGTCAACATTCACGTTGCCTGGCGGGCCGGGCTTGCCGGCATTGCCGTAATCATCATCGGCCTGATTTTCAGAAGTGCAGGCACTTACCTGTCTTTGATCGGAACCCCTCTGAACTACAAGGAAAAGCTGTTTTGCATCGTGGCTTATATTCCCAAGGCCACCGTGCAGGCCGCCATCGGGGCGGTCCCTTTGGCTGCAGGCGTGGCCTCGGGCGAACTCATCCTGGCCGTGGCGGTGCTATCTATTTTGGTTACCGCACCGATTGGGGCCTTTGGCATCATGTTCATGGGAGAACGGATTCTGGATCACAGCGAAACCGCTTCCTACCGGTTCCGGGAGCTGCGGGAGCAGTTGGGTCTGCCCCGGGTGGGCGAACGGGTAAGAAACAAGGATACCGACACGGCATGGAAGGTGATCGAGGAAAAAGAGGACTGGATTCCGGACCCCGCCGGCGCCAGCCAGGCCGGGCCCCTTGTCCCGGCGATATATATCCGCTACTGGAAAGAACACGGGGGGGCACAGCCCGGCCGGGGCAAGACCCGCACCCTGCGCTACGGCAGAGATGATCCGCCATTTAATGATCACTGGGAGATTCTATACGACTGGTAAAGGCCCCTGCCGGATCACAAGCCCCATTCCTACGCGCCCCCTGCCGCGGCTTTCGAAACTTTGCACCTCAGGATTTCAGCCTGCAGCCCCTGGCTATTTAGCGCTGGACAGGAGAGATATTTGCCATTATATTGATTTTAACTAATATGTGGATAAATGAATTTTAAATCAGGGTGGGCAGCAAACCCGTTTTAAACATTTTTAAACGTCAACAATGAAAGGAGGCATGGTTATGGCCAATCAAACAACCCCCCAACATTGCCCGGGGTTTCAGCAGTTTAAAAACTTAAGCGCATTTACCTGCAAGTGCCCGGAGTGCGGCGCGGAAAATGAAATTTTTTCCGATGAGTTCGATAAAGCACATAAATGTCAATCCTGCGGCAAACCCATGGATTTTACCCAGTGCTCCATTGAGGGGTCAGGGGGGAGCAAAGAGCCCAGGTAATAAAAAAAAGATTTGTTAATCCGATCATAAAAGGGATGCCATGCATCCCTTTACTTTTTTTGAAAGTCCCCCGAGCCCTCATCCGAAGAAGCCGATCCCGAAGTCTTCCGGGATTTGTTCTCCGCTGCGTCGTCCGCTTCCGAAATCAGCCCTAAAGACCGGGCCCGCTGATACCACTGGTTACGCGCCCACTTGCGCATATTCGCAATCTTATCGGTTTCATCAAGAATCTCGGAGCCAATCAAAGTTTCAAGGATATCTTCCAGCGTCACCAGGCCGGCGGCGCCGCCGTACTCATCAACCACCAGGGCAATATGCTCCCGCCGGTCGAGGAGCTTTTCAAACAACCGAAACAGGTTCACCATTTCCGGCACCACCAGGATTTCACGGCCAAACTCGGGCAACAGCTTTTCGTTTTGATCCCGGGCCAGGGCGAGCAGCAGATCATTTTTCAGAACATAATATCGGATCACCTGGTTTTCCCGGCTCTGCAGCGGTATCCGGGACACCCGGATATCCGGATGCTGATTAAAGACCTCGCCCACCTTCATGTCCTCGGGCAGAACAAACATCACCGGCCGGGGCGTCATGACGTCTTTGGCTTGAATCGAGCCGAAGCGCATCAGGTTTTTTAGAATCAGGGACTCTTTTTTAACAAAAAGCCCTTCCGCAAACCCCATATCCGCCAGGACGCTGATTTCCTCCCGGCTGATGGCATTGACTTTCTCCTCCGGGGACAATCCCCGGGTAATTAACTGTGACATGGCGACCAGCGGATAAAGCACAAAAATGAGAAACCGGGCCATCATGACAGTCGGCGGGATTAACTGCCGCCAATATATGGCCCCGATGGTTTTAGGAATAATCTCCGATAGGATCAGGATTAAAAACGTCAGCACCGCGGAGGTCACCCCCACATAGCCGCTGCCAAACACCACCATGGCCTGCGCCCCCACGCCGGCCGCGCCCACGGTATGGGCGATGGTGTTTAAGCTTAGGATCGCGGCGAGCGGCTGGTCGATATCGGTTTTAAGCTTCCGCAGCCGGCCCCCCATCCGGGGGGAGCGGTCCTCATATGCGGCGGCAAAACTGGGCGTTACGGACAGCAGCACGGACTCCATGATAGAGCAGAGAAAAGAAATGCCCAACGCCAACAAAAGATAAAAAATCAGTAAATACATATATCCAATCTATGCACACACCCGGTAGTCTTCAAAGGCGGCGTTTAATTTATCAATGGCCTTCAAATATTCCCCGGAACGGGAGAGGTAAAACGCCAGGGGCCTGGAAAAATTGCGGCCGGCAATGCCGTCGATAAACATCTGGCTGATTTCCCGTTCCATTTTCAGAATGGACTGGGCCTTGATCAGGACGCAGCGCTCATCCGGGGCCATATCCCGGAGCATATCCCGAAACGCGGTCCTGGCCCGGGGCTGATACATCCAGAAATATAAAAGATCCAGAGCATTGATGATTAAAATTTTGATCAGATCCCGGGCGTTTTCATCCGCTGACTGATACCATTCGATGGGCCGGTCCAGAAGATCGTAGACATCATCTTCGGGAAAAATCATTTCCAGGCGGGCGTAGACGTCCAGGAACTGATTGAGCTTCTGCCGGTAATCGCTGATCCGGTTCTGTATGTTTTTGGTCCGATCCACCGTGCCCTCGATAAAGCCGGCCACGCAGTCCGAGGCGAACTTGGAAATAACCGCCGCCCAGTTCTGAAGAATGGCATTGACGCCCGCCGCCCCGGCCAGTCCCAGGATACCGCCCAGCGCGGCATTAAATCCGAAGGCCACGGGGATGGAGAGGATGCTTCTGAAAAAATTCCCGATGGCCGCCTCTTTGGGCAAACCGCGGAACACATTGTGGCTGGAGAGGTAAATCCCATTGGCAACGGCCATGATCGCATATAGCAGAGCCGGATACGTTGATGTGGTGATCGCAAATCCCCGGTCAAGGATGACGGTTTTCACCAGATAGTCGAGCAGGGGAACGGAAAACCCGGTAAAAAGGAGCGAATCCGCCAGCCGCTCCCAGCTGATAAAATCATTCCAGCGAAGCAGTGAAGACCGGCGGATCCCCCCGCCGCCCATCACCGACTGGACGATATTTCGCAGACCGGTGATGGCAAACCAGATCACGGCCCCGAAATACGTGAGCACCCACCACTCATGGGTCCATAAAAAGGTGAGAAAGGCGGGCACAAATCCGATCCCGACCTTGAGGAAATTTTTCAATGTGGACTGGAGATACCGCCAGGATCGAGGAAGCTCATGCGCCTCCTTTTTTCGGGGTGCCAGCGAGAGGCCGTTGGACGGGGTGGTCTGGACACCGCCCAGGGTCACGATGTTTCCCTTGCCCGCCGCCACCATTTGCGAGGAGTTCACCATTGCCATCCAGTCCTTCCGCTTGTCGCGGCCCAGATATCGCAGCCCGGGCATCCAGCGCATGGCCTTTAATATGGCGTTAAACGCGCCGCCCGCATCCTGATTGGTTTTATAAGAAACCTGAAGCGACGTATCCACATGAAAAGGAAGTATCAAACGCGGCAGCTCTTTTCTGGCAAACACCTCCTTTTGGGCCCGGCGCGGCAGGGAGTCCATCACCGCCAGCCCCATCCCGTAATGCCGGGGGGAATACCCGGTGGAATCGCTTCCCATACGGGGTTTTAATTCTTTTATTTTGTACATGGTTTTAAGGGATTCGATATTGGCCAGTATCTTTTTAAACTTCCGGGCCCGCTCGCGGCTCACCGGATCATCTTGTTTCTCCAGCCGATCAATCATCTCCAGGATGATGCGTTTCAACTTGATAACATTGCCGCTGTTAATGCAGCGCTGCAAATCATGTATAGCCGGTACATGTTCGACCTTGCCGTCCGCATAGTCCTTTAGATTAAAAATCTCAAGGCGCGTGATCATGCCGTGGCAATCATAGAGAAGCTCCAGTACATCCTCGGGCTCAACATTCGTTAAGTTCAGAGTTATCCGGTAGCCCAGATGGAGCCGGCCCAGATGCTCGATCAATTCCGCCGGGGAGAGTTGCATCAGCGCAGGGGGGTCACCGATATCCGCCCGTTTGATATCCGGCACATCCGGATTCTTGTCCGCTTTCAGGTAGGCGTCATGGATAGCCTGAAGATCCAGCTGATCCATTTCATCGACCAGTTCGGCTATACGCTGCTGCTCTGCAGCGTCTGCATTGGGAAACCGGCGGCGCAGCGCCGCCACTTTGGCCGACATTAGCGGAAGGAGCTTGGCATGGATAAATTTGGCCAGATGCAGAAGGCTCGCCTGGCCAATACCCACGAACGCCAGAAACTCGCCCACATCCAGAGCCGGTAAATGGATGTCAAACTTTTCATTAATCGTGTGTCGGTGTTTGCGGTTAAACTGCTCCAGAATGGCCAGCACATAATTCCGCTGGTAGTCGGAAACCTCGCCCCCGTCATCCATCAGGTTCTCAACCGGGTTCTTGGAAAGAAACCGGATAAAATCATCCGCATCCGCAAATCCCCGGGGCACCCAGATTAACTGGACATACCGGCCGTAGAATGAGACGGGAAACTCGATGCCGATTCGCACCAGTATGCCCATGATACCGGCCGCTTCGATTAACTCCTCGGCGGTTTCCGACCGGATGAAATTATAATAGATGACCCGAAGGCGCCGGATGCCCTTAATCCAGGCATCCATAATCAGATGGGTGGCCGACTTCCGGCCCTTGGTGCTGGCATCATGGACATGATCGTCAAAGGCGAGCTGGTTCCACTCTTCGGGCATTTCCAACAAATGATATTTGTTCAAATATCCCCGGACAATCCGGGACTTTCCCGAAGCCGCCACCCGGAAATCATGGGCGAGCTGCAGCTGACGGGCATAATTGCCGTGCGCCCGCACGAGTTCTTTCATAATTTCGATCAGCACCCGGGCGGTATTGATCAAAAGCTCACGGTTGTCACTGCACATCACCTCATCACGCAGCGCGCGAAGGGCGCACAGCCGATTTTCCACTTCCCCGCCTTCAAGGGATTCCAAGAGGTGGATCACGGCATAGGCGATCCGAAGGCCCCTGGACTCGGCCATCTCCTTGATTCCCCGGGGATGGAGATAATGAAAAAACCGCCGCTGCGCATGCAGGTGCGAGATATCACCGGCAAGCATTTCATTGACAATCTGCAGCAGGCCGTGGTCCCGCTGGTCAAAAAAGATACTGAATCTCGATTGCGTGTGGTCTTCGGTCAAAGCTGGTCTCCTGAAACCTTGTATGCTCACTTTCTATTATCAGGTATACCAGAGAGTTGTCCATGCTTTTTACCGGCATGGAGTCAAGATTGGGATCCTGGCCTGCAATTAACTTCGGCTATCGGGTAAAGAAAGGGGGGGGGAAAGACGAATATCAGGTTTCAGTGTTCAGGTTTTTCAAAAACTTCATCGTACTCACTTCCGCGCAAGCGGGACGGTTCTCGTAATCGTACTCGTAATCGTACTCGAAAAAATTAAAAGCCGATTACGAGCACGAGTGCGCGTACGAGTACGAATCAGTGGGGCGGGGGAATACGGTGTGATCAAATAGGCACTATGGATAAATACGGCTAGTCGTCCTGCCGGGCCTCAATTTCATTTAGCTTGATGCGGGCCGCCTCGTTCTCCGGATTTTTCTGAATCTCAACGATCAGTTCATCCACCGCTTTTTGAATCATGCCCTGGCGGTAATATTTCATTGCCTGATGATAGTGCGGTCCGATTTTCCGCTCTTGCGCGTCCCGCTTGTTAGAGGCTTTGATTAAAAGGGCATGCGCCGGCTGATTGGCTTCATCCAGAAATATTGACTTTTGCAGATAGGCCACAGCAGTTTCGATCTCCCCGGCCTTGTAATACAGAGCCCCTACCCTGTAAGCCTCGGTTGAAAGTTCCGCCAGTTCGGCTTCCAGCCGCTGCCGGGCTTGCTCCCGCATTTTGACCGCATGTTCATCCAGTTTGATAATTTCATCTGCCATTCCCGATGGATCGACATTGACGTTCATATGCACCTCATCTCCCCGGACAAAAGAGGCAAGTCCGACCATCGCAACGATTGCGATTATAAAAAGCGTATATCTCATAAGACCTCCATGCATGCTATAGGGTATTATTTATAGTATACGGCAAAAAACCGGCCGGTCAAGGAACGGATTCACTTATTCTCCAATAGTCAGGGGTGTCGATTTCCCGGGATATCATCAATATGCAGTCAATCTATTGTTTGACATTTTAATTTTTATCCCTACTTTTGAAAAACATTTTTTTTAATCCAACAAGAAGGAGAGAGAACCATGCAGAAAGTTGAAAACGGAAAGTTTGTTACCGTCGAATACAAGGGCATGATGGAAGACGGCGAAGTATTTGATTCTACTGAAGGTCGGGATCCGATGGAACTCCAGGTCGGGGCCGGCCAGATTATCAAAGGTTTCGAGGAAGCCCTGCTCGACATGGAGCTGAACGAAAAAAAGGAATTCACCGTGGCGCCCGTTGACGGCTATGGCACCCGGGATGAAAATAATGTACATACCTTTTCCCGTGAGGAAGTGCCTGCCGAAATGAATCCACAGGTCGGCGAAATCATTGGCCTCCAGACCCCGGACGGTCAGCAGATCCCGGCGAAGGTGGCCAAATTTGATGAAAATGAACTGGTGGTGGACTTGAATCACCCGTTGGCCGATCAAACCCTGACTTTCGAGGTTGAGGTCGTGGGCATCAATGACACGCCAACCCAAATGGCCGAGGGCTGTGATACCGAGGGATGCGGCAGCTGCTCCTCCTCGGGATGCTGCTGATCATCCAAACATCCTTGGCACGCCGGATGGGGCCAAAAACCATCTGCTAACCGCCACTCAAACAATGGTTCCCTGGCCGGACATATGGATAAAAGGCCGGGGAACCCTTTAACCGCTATCCTGATATTTGCCGTTCAGGTTCGATCTGATGTTTTTCCCTAAGGGATAACTCCGCCCTTCTCCCCCCTCCCCTAATGTAAAAATTTTTTTTAATCATAACAAAACGTTGTTTACAGGCCGGAAATTGATTTTTGCGATGCCTTTTGACAGGGTTATATTTTAAATAATATTCAAACACACCCTTCTAAAGGAGGCACCATGCAGGCCAAACTCCACGATATCACCGTCAATTATGAGATTGATGGTCCTGATAATGCGCCGGTCATTGCTTGCAGCCATTGTTTGGCGGGAAATTCCGGCATATGGGATGCGCAGGTCATTGCGCTACGTGAAAAATATCGGATTGTCCGCTTTGATACGCGCGGTCATGGCAAGACTTCAGCACCGGCAGGTTCCTATTCAATGGAAATGCTCGCCGACGACGTGGTTGACCTGTTTGATGAAATAGGCATACGCAAAGCCCACTTCATGGGCATCTCTATGGGCGGCATGATTGCCCAGACCCTTGCGCTGAAACACCCGGAATGTATTTCCAGCCTGATCCTCTGTGACACCACCTGCGGAATTCCGGAAGCTGTGCATCCCTTATGGGACGAGCGCATTCAAACCGTTAGCGAACAGGGCATGACCGCCGTGGCGGACGCCACGCTGGACCGCTGGCTGAGCTCGGATTTTCAATTTCATTCGCCGGCGACCACCGAGAAAATTCGGGAGATGATATTAAAAACTCCGGTTGACGGGTTTGTGGGATGCGCGCATGCCATCAAAAACTTTGATATCACCGCCCGTCTGCCCAAAATTTCCATCCCCACGCTGATCATGGTGGGGGAGAATGACCCGGGCACGCCTGTTGAGGCCGCCCGCCAGATCCAAAAAAATATTCAGGGGGCTGAACTGGCGATTCTGCCCCAGGCCTATCATCTGTCAAACATTGAGGCCGCCGATGACTTCAACAAACGGCTCACCGGCTTTCTGGCAAAACTATAATATTTCTGGCGTTCCGTTTTACCGCCACCTAAATTGAGCGATTTTCAAGTTTGCCGCAGATACAAGGAAAATGATGTCGAGCTATAGCCGCCTATGCGAGACATCATTTGACGCAGTAGGTGCGGTGAAATTGAAAATCCCGGAGGGTTTCAAATTTTAAACTAAAAAATGTTTCAAACCCCTAAAAAGAATATAAAAATTACCTTTTTAAAATTTGGAACGCTCAATTTAGGCGTCAATCAAACAACCCGATTTAAGGAGTAACGTATGAGCACCCCCTATGATACGGTATATCAAAGATCCCTCAAAGATCCAGAAGGCTTCTGGGCAGAGGTGGCGGAAGACTGCCACTGGTTTAAAAAATGGGACCGGGTCCTGGATGACTCCCGGAAACCACTTTATCACTGGTTTGCCGGCGGAGAGTTGAATACCTGCTATAACGCACTGGACTTCCATGTGGACGACCGGGGCCGGGGCGATCGGATCGCGCTCATCTACGACAGTCCGGTGACCGGAACGGTCCAAAAGTATTCCTATGCCGCGCTTCGTGACCAGGTGGCCCGATTTGCCGGCGTACTGGCTGATCAGGGGGTCACCAAGGGCGACCGTGTGATTATCTATATGCCCATGATTCCGGAAGCCTTGATCGGCATGCTGGCCTGTGCCCGCATTGGAGCCATTCATTCGGTGGTATTTGGGGGCTTCGCCGCCCGGGAACTGGCTACCCGCATTGATGATGCCATGCCAAAGGCCATTGTATCCGCCTCCTGCGGTATTGAAGGGGCGCGCACCATCCCCTATAAGCCGCTTTTGGATGAGGCGATTGACTTGGCTGCCGCCAAGCCGGAGGCCTGCATCATTTATCAGCGCCCCCAAACAACGGCGGATTTAAAGCATGGCCGGGACGTGGACTGGGCAACCGCTATGGCATCAGCCAGCCCTGCCGACTGCGTCCATGTAGCAGCCACCGATCCGCTATACATCCTCTACACCTCAGGCACCACGGGCCAGCCCAAGGGCGTGGTTAGAGACAACGGCGGACATATGGTGGCCCTTAAATGGTCCATGAAGGCCATTTACGATATTGATGAGGATGATGTCTGGTGGGCGGCATCCGACGTGGGCTGGGTCGTGGGACACTCCTATATCGTCTACGCCCCGCTCTTTAAAGGCTGCACCACCATTCTGTTTGAAGGAAAACCGGTCGGCACCCCGGATGCGGGGGTTTTCTGGCGGATCATTTCAGAGCATAATGTCAAATGCATGTTCACCGCGCCAACAGCCTACCGGGCCATCAAGCGGGAGGACCCGAATGCCGAGCTGCTGAAAAATTACGATCTCTCCAACTTCAAAATTTTGTTCCTGGCCGGCGAACGCTCGGACCCGGCCACCATCCAATGGTCTGAAAAACACCTCGGTGTCCCGGTCGTTGACCACTGGTGGCAGACGGAGACGGGCTGGGCCATTGCCGCCAACTGCATGGGCCTGCATCCGTTTCCGGTTAAATACGGCTCCCCCACCAAGGCGGTGCCCGGATGGGATGTGCGGGTACTGGACCCGAATAATGAAGAGCTCCCGGCCGGCCAGATTGGCGCCCTTTCCGTCAAACTGCCCCTGCCGCCCGGGGCGCTGCCCACCCTGTGGCAGAACGATGAGCGCTTCATTGAGGCCTATCTGACCGAATACCCAGGATTTTACAAAACCGCAGATGCCGGCATGATTGATGAAGACGGGTATATCTATGTGATGTCGCGCACGGATGATATCATTAACGTGGCCGGTCACCGCCTGTCCACCGGCGCCATGGAGGAGGTGCTGGCCGCGCATCCGGATGTGGCTGAATGCGCAGTGTTGGGTGCCGAGGACTCGCTTAAGGGTCAGATCCCGGTGGGCCTTTTGGTCTTAAACGCCGGGGTCACGCGGGAACCGGAAGAAATAATCGCAGAAATTGTCAAAAACGTGCGGGAGCAAATCGGTCCGGTGGCCGCATTTAAGATGGCGACGGTGGTCAAGCGCCTGCCCAAAACCCGCTCCGGCAAGATCCTGCGGGGGACGATTCAAAAAATTGCGGACAATCTAGAATTTAGAACTCCGGCCACCATTGATGACCCGGCCATTCTTGATGAGATTGAAAACGCCCTGGAGCGCATCGGGCTGGGCAGAGGCAGGGATTGAGTGGTCGCATCGATTTTTAAAACTTTTCATGTTTGTAAACATACTTTCCTTACCATTCTTCTAGCTGTTCCTTAAAAGACTGGCATGATGGGTTTTAAATTGACATTCGTTATAATTAATGCAATCAATTGAGGTAATTAATAACCACCCAGGCCGATCAGTTTGACATAGAATGACTTTAGGAAAGAAGCAGACCGCCGATTCATCCAAAATTTTCGTTTTCGGTGATACCGAACGCTGTGCATCCGATATCATTCCTATACTGAAAAACCTCGGATATGCCGTTCACCATGCGGAGGCCGCCGGACAGATCGGTCTCAATGGAGTTGAAAAAGCCGACCCCGACCTGGTCTTGGTTGAGTTGAATACCAAAGCATTTGCCCACGGCTTAGACCTATCCGACCGAATCCGCGCACAAATCGATTGCCCGGTGCTCTTCCTCTGTGATGCCGGACAAGTTTTTGAACTCCCATCAGAAAAGATGTCCATTCCCCATGGATATTTAAAAAGTCCGGTTTCCGCAGATGAAGTCCAGCGGCTTGTTGATACGGCATTATACGTCGCCCACCTGAAAAAAATTTGCCGTAAGGCAGAAAACGCCTGTCAAGAAGCGGAGACGCACTACCGCTTGCTGGCAGACAACCTGCAGGACGTCATATTCACACTGGACATGGATCTCAACTATACCTATGTCAGCCCGTCGATTCAAAGAATGCGCGGCTATCGTGCCGAAGAGGTGATCGGCAGTTCCTTCCGGGACATGGCAACCCCTGATTCGGTTAACAAAGCACAGGCGATCGTGACCCAGGAAATGGAGCTCGCCAAATCGGGAAAAGCGGCCCCCGACCGTATTCGTTCAGTCGAAGCGGAAGTCTACTGCAAGGACGGGTCGACCATCTGGACGGAAGCGAAATTTTCCTTTATCCGGGATGAAGACAATCAGCTCATCGGGGTGATCGGGATCAACCGGGATATCACCGACCGCAGACAGATCGTTTCCCGTTTAATTGAGAGCGAGGAAAAATTCCGAACCCTGGCAGAAGCCTGCCCGTTTGCGATCATGATCTACCAGAACGACTTCTGGGTGTACGCCAATCCTGCAGCTGAGGCGATTTCCGGCTACTCAACCGATGAACTCTATCAGATGCGATTCTGGGAAATCGTCCACCCGGACTACCAATCCCTTGTCAGAAACCGCGGCAACAAGCGGCAGTCCGGACAAAACGCCCCGCCTGCCTATGATTTTAAAATTATTAACAAATCCGGCAACGAAATCTGGGTCTCGCTTTCCGGCAGCAGCCTGATGTATCAGGACCGGCCCGCCGGCCTCATCACCGTGATTGACATTACGGAACGCAAACTAGCGGAGGAGGCGCTTCGGGAAAGCGAGCGCCGCATGACGCAGATCATTGAATTCCTTCCGGATGCGACCTTCGGCATTAACAATGCCGGCCAAATCATCATATGGAACCGCGCGATTGAAGAAATGACGGGCATTGCCGCGGCGGATATGCTGGGAAAAAGCGGTTATGCCCATGCGATCCCATTTTATGAAAAGACCCGACCGGTACTGGCGGATCATGCCCTGAAAAGCGATGAATATATCACATCCCATTACCCGGGTATCAAAAAAATAGGCCGGTCACTCTCCACGGAAGCTTTCTGTCCCGGCCTCTATGGGGGAAAGGGCGCCTATGTGTATGCCACCGCTTCTCCGCTCCATGATCTGGACGGCCATGTCATCGGCGCCATTGAGTCTGTTCGGGATGTTTCCGAGCGCATTGAAACCGAACACGCGCTTCGCAAAAGCGAAGAAAAATACCGGGCCATACTCGAGAATATCGAAGACGGCTACTATGAGGTCGATCTGGCGGGTAATTTCACTTTTTTCAATGATTTTGCCTGCCGCATTTCCGGCCGCCGACCAGAAGAGGTAATGGGGGTAAACTACCAGGAATACACGGATGCCAAAAACGCCGAAAAACTATTCCAAACCTTTAACGAGGTTTATAAAACCGGCATCCCGTCCAAAGCCTTTGATCTGGAAATCATCCCCAAAACCGGCGAACGGCGAAATGTTGAGATTTCCGTCTCTGTAATCAAAAATGAGGCGGATGAGCCCGTGGGTTTCCGCGGCATCATACGGGATATTACCGAACGTAAAGAGGCAGAGGCGCATAAGGCAAGGCTTGAGGCCCAGCTGCAGCAGGCGCAGAAAATGGAAGCCATCGGAACACTTGCCGGCGGGGTGGCCCATGATTTTAACAATATTCTGCAGGCCATTAACGGCTACGCCCAGCTCCTGCTCATGAAAAAAGCGCCGGATGACCCGGATTACAACAAACTCACCCAGCTTCAGAAATCCGGCGAGCGAGCGGCCCATCTGGTTGAGCAGCTCCTGACTTTCAGCCGCAAGATGGAGGGGCAACGGCGGCATGTATCATTAAATCATGAAATTGAGCTCGTGACAAAGCTGTTAAAGCAGACCACGCCCAAAATGATTGAACGCCGGATAGATTTGGACGAGGCACTCTGGCCGGTTTATGCCGATCCGGTGCATATGGAACAGATCCTCTTAAACCTGGGCAGCAACGCGGCGGACGCCATGCCCGAGGGCGGCACAATGGCATTTGAAACCCGTAATGTCTTTTTGGATGCGGATTATGATGAACTACCGGGCGCGGATCCCGGTCCCTTTGTCCAGCTTACTGTTTCAGATACGGGCTGCGGCATGGACGCTGACACGGTGCAGCAAATTTTTGATCCGTTTTTCACAACCAAGGAGGTGGGCAAAGGCACCGGATTGGGGCTGGCCTCGGTCTACGGCATCGTCAAGAGCCATGGCGGCCACATATTATGCGACAGCCGGGTGAATCAGGGCACAGCTTTTAAAATCTATCTGCCCGCGGTTTCAGATCCGGTGCCGGACACTGAAACTGCTCAGCAATCGGCCACGCCTGAAGGCGGCAAAGAAACCCTCCTGGTGGTAGATGATGAATTGCCGGTCCGGGAGGCAGCGACCGAAATCCTACAGCATTTCGGCTATCAGGTCCTTTGCGCCGAAAACGCGGAACAGGCCATTGAAATCTACCGTAAAAAGCAAAATCAGGTATCCCTGGTCATCCTGGATCTGAGCATGCCGGGCATGGGGGGCAACCAATGTTTACGGGAATTACTGGCCCTAAACCCCAGCGCTAAAGTGATTATCTCCAGCGGGTATGCGGCCAACGGCCTGGCCAAAAAGGCATTAAAATCCGGGGCCCTCGGTTTCATCGGCAAACCGTATCAGGCGGCAGATATCGCCCAAAAAGTAAGAACCGTGCTGGATCAGGAAACTGATCTTCGCTCATGAAAACCTTTACGCCGGGGTTTCCGTCTTAGTGGAGCTGCGCGGAGGTAACGGGGGGGAATAACTGATTGAATCGAAGCGGCAGATAGCTGGCCCGCAAATAAATCTGGGGAAACTGCCGGTACAGGTTCGAGCGGCTATATATGGCCTTTAATAATCGGGTAATGTGCCGGTCACCCGACCATATGGTCTTGGGATCATTGTCCCATGCCGCCTTGGTGCAACAGTTGGCGACAAAGTTGATGTCCGTGGCACTCGGGGGATCCCTGTATGCATCATCAAAATGGGACCGGAAAAAAGAGACAATCTCGGTGTGCAGCGGCGATGTTTTACAATCAAAAATCCGGCCGGTAAATTCGAGGGTTTTTAAAAACATATCGATGTGATCCAGATATATCTTCTGGTACCGCCAAATCTGTTCAATCCAGTCTTCATTTTGCCGGTTGCGGTTATAATAGGCTTGAAAAAAATGCTGCAGCCCGTCGTTTAATTCCGCATGAATTTCAGTTGAAATCGATATGCAGGGCGTATATACGATTTCCTCAACCACCCGGATGAAACGTTTCAACTCATTAAAGAGCATCGGCAGGTAGACTGCATACTCCCGTTTGTTCATCCGTTTGATGAAACCGATGTAATTGAAAATCTGATTGATTTGGTTGGATTTGACATAGCCCGGATACCGGAGGCAGCCGTTGCTGTAAAGGTTCTGTGTCCGGCGGGGGTCCTTGATTTCCGGAATGGGCGAATCCTCGGGGATATAGGGGGTCAATATATTGGAATCAACAATATTTTCATATTTGTTATGCTTGAGCAAATCCTTCAATATGTATGGATAAGAGGTAGCCGGATGCATTGCAGAAGCCCTCTATCCCCCCTTATGGAAAAAATCCCGCCTTGCCCGTCGCCCTTTTATTATACGGGGCAAAAAATAATTTGACATGCCCTCGGGCTTTTCCAGCGAAAAATTAAGATGTTGGTATTTGAGTATATTCCTACCCTATCCGCGTTAAAGAAGCATTTTAAATTGTTGCTTTTGACTCTACTATATTTTCAATAGACAATAAAGATAAAAAATTTTTTTATTAACGATAAAATCAAAAATTTATAAATGCCCATGTTTCCAATGGGCGCAGCAAGGACTCAGGCAGACCGCAGCGCAAATCGCAATGGCATACGTTTTTTTCGCCAAAACCGATTATTCACCTGTGCGCGGATCATATCCCTGCCCCAAAAGATTGGCCAGGGGCAAAAACTTGGGATCCGGAAGGTCCGCCCAATCAAACCACGCCCATTTCTCGCATTTCTCGGGCTCTTTCACCGCCAATTCACCCCCCGCGGCATCCGCGATCAGAAACAGGGTGACATAGTGACGACCCTCTTTTTCAAAAATATCATTGGTGTAAGGCCCCCTCCGGATATTTTGAATCACCAGTCCGGTTTCCTCAAAAACCTCCCGACGGCCGCAGGTTTCAATTGATTCAAAAAATTCAAGGTGCCCGCCCGGCAGCTGCCATGTGCCGGCGCCATGCGTATTTTTCCGTTTACCTAAAAGCACCTTGCCGTTGAAAAAAACCATGACTGCCACGCCGATGAGGGGATTTTTGCCCATTTGGCCGCCTCTGCCATACCTATGGCCCATTTAAAAAAGATTCTCCCTTGCCGGAAATTCTTTGACATTTCCGTTTTTCATCCGATGAAATTCTGTTATCTTATAATTAAAAGATCAATTCAAGTCAGGGTTTCCGGTTTTCCATGTGAACATCGGAACTGGCGGGAGGCGTATTTGTCCGCCCAAGATCACACCTTTTTAACCCCGGAAGAGGCGATAAGGGCCATCCGAGCCGATTTCACCCAGTACCCGCCGCAGACCCGCCTCTTTCTCGAACTCAGCCCGATGATCCTGGGACCGGCGGTCCCGGTCATTGCGGATCCGCATCAAAACGGCGTATGGATCGCTGTTCCGACCCGGCGCAAACGACGGATGCGAAGAATGAGTTTCAGGGAGTTGGGAGACTATCTATATCACAAACTGGCAATGGCCCCTCCGGATCCTTCACAGCTGGCCCGATTGTGCGAATATGTATTCAGCGCCCCAGCAATGACCGGTAAAGACAAGCCCGGCGGTCGGGAGGGCATCTGGCTTGAAACCGGTATGGCAGATTTTGAATGCCGGCAATGCGGCCGCTGCTGCCGTAAACTGGACTACCGGTTTGAACTCACCGAGGCGGACCGCCAGGAATGGGTCGACCAGGGCCGGACCGATATTCTGGAATGGGTGGGCGCATTCCGCAGGAACGGCCGGATTGTTTCCTATGCCATATGGATTGAACCCGGCACACGAAGATATGCGCCGGTCTGTCCCTGGCTCAAAAAAAATCCGGGCACCGATCGCTGGGAATGCACCATCCATGACGTAAAGCCGGAAGTATGCCGGGAATACCCCGCATCCCGGAAGCATGCGCAGATGACCGGGTGCGAGGCATTTTAAGCGGCGCTCGGCTCCCCGATGGGCAGCAGCACCCTGCCGTGGGCCTCATTAATGACTTCTGCCATGCCTAAATAAATTGCACTGGCCCCGCAGAAAATCCCTTCATAACCGGCGATGATGCCGATAAAGGCGTTTCCGGTCCAATCCCTGACGGCCAGCAGCCAGAAAAGGATCACCAGGGTCAAAAAAATGGTCTGCAGGGCCCTGTTTTTCTTTAACGTGCCGATATACATAAAAAATGTGAACAACCCCCACATGAAGAGGTACCACCCCATAAATCCCGGCGGGGCCGCATCGATGAGCCCCATTTTCGGCAGCAGTACGAGCCCGACCAGGGTCAGCCAGAAATGGCCATAGGAAAGAAAGGCCACCAGCCCGAATGTGTTGCCCTTTCTGAACTCAAAAATCCCGGCAATAATCTGGGCGATACCGCCATAGAAAATGCCCATTGACAGCACCATCGCGCCCAATGGAAAGAATCCGGCATTGTGAATGTTCAAAAGTACGGTGGTCATACCAAATCCCATGAGGCCGAGCGGTGCTGGATTGGCAAAATTGTCCTGCATGAAGATCCTCCTTTAATGGCTTCCGATTAACTTTTTGAGGGGGTTGAATATATGCCTTTAACATCGTATTTAAATGTAAACGGCGTTTGCATTTTGTCCAATTTTTTTCACCGCATCAATAAAAATTTTTCAGTTATTTTTCGACCGGCTGCTTAATGGGGTAGCCCGCAGAGGCCAGCCGTTCTATAAGAAGGGTGCGCCAGTCAGCGCAGGCTTTTAAATGGCAGAGGTTGCCGAAATGGCCGGAGAAGGTCCGGTCGATAAAAAT
>DATGCF010000132.1:0-3422 GCA_035312245.1 Desulfosalsimonadaceae bacterium | reverse complement strand
AAACTGAATAATATCGGTCAAGCCGCTGACCTGATTCATTGACTGTCACCCCGGATTATGGAATGCGAAATAGAAACGGCTATACTTAAATAAAACTGATCCGCTGTCAATGCCTATTCATACACTGGCCACGGTAAATTTATCCCGTCCTAAATTGACAGTCTCGTCAAAAGTCGATTTTGAGATGGCAAAGCAAAATGTTCAAGACCGGGGCACGCAAATCCCGAGGAATGAAGCGCAACAAAGATATTGGACTTTTTGCGAAGCCATCAAATTGACACTGGGTAGAAAGAAAAAGGTCCGGCTAGTCCTTTATTACCACAAACTTGCCGTCTTTTACCGTGAGCATCTCAAATGCGGTTTTGTCCAGGCCGCAGTGGTCCGTGGGGCTAAACTCAAAAATGCCGCCAATTCCCACAAACCGGGTTTGTTCCAGCTCATCCCGGATTTTGGCCGGATCATCGCCCACGTTTTCCAGCGCCTTGGCAATCAGATGCATGGCATCATAGGCATGGCCGCCGAAGGTGGTGACCTGGTCATTGAATTTGGATTCATACGCTTTTTTATAGGCCATCAGGACCTCCTTCTGCGGATGATCAGCAGGCACGCTTTCGGCGGCCATAATCCGGCCGGCCGGAAAGATCGAGCCTTCAGCCGCTTCCCCGGCCGCCTCGGCATACTTAATATTGGCGAAGCCATGGCTTTGATAAAGCGGCATATCCAGGCCGAGCTGTTTTACGTTGCGGGGCACAATCGATTGGGCGGGTACGATGGACCAGTTGACGATTGCCTGGGCGCCTGAGTTTCTGACCCGGATCAACTGGGCAGTCATATCCGTCGCCCCCGGACTGTAGGTTTCGTCCGCTGCGATCTCGATTCCGTAACTCTCGGAAAGCGCCTCTAACTGCTCCCGGCCGGCCGCGCCAAAACCGGTCGTCCCGGTAATGATCCCGACTTTTGAAATGTCGCGGGCGGTCATGTGGTCATAGATTTTTCGCACTGCATCGGAGTCATTCTGCCCCATTTTAAATATCCACCGGCGCTCCTCCGGGGGGTTGGTGATTTTGGCGGCTGCGGCGCAGGACAGCAGAGGCACCTGCTCCTTTTCCGCAATCGGAATGACGGCAAAGGATGTGCCGCTGCGGCTGGGCCCGATGACTGCACAGACGTTGTGCTTCTTGATCAGTTTTTTAACGGCGTTGACCGCCCGGGTATTTTCCCCTTGCGTATCCTCAATGTGGAGCACAATTTTGTGACCATTGATGCCGCCGTTGGCGTTGATCTCATCGGCCACCATCTGGGCCGTGTTGCGCTCCGGCTCCCCCAGCCAGGAGGCTTTGCCGGTCACCGCAAAGGCGCACCCCACATGATACGGCTCAGGCTCGGCATAGACCGCAGTTGCCGAAAAGATGAAACAAACAATGACGCATACCCAAAAAATGGACTTTTTCACAACAACCCCTCCCTCTTTTTGACTGTTAATTTTTAAACACTCAGCACCTTGCTCTCATCCACGACATGGATGTCATTATCCATCAGCACCTCAACAGCCTTGTCCAGATCATCGAACCGAAAAATGATGATCGCCTCATCCATGCGCTTTTCTGCCACCACATACATATATTCCACATTCAGATTTTCATGCTCAATAATGGAAAGAAGGTTTCCCAATGCCCCCGGTATATCCGGGATTGAGACGGCGATGACATCCGAAACCTTGACAGTAAACCCCTGGTCCTTCAAAACCTGACGGGCTTTTTCCGTGTCCGTGACGACCAGCCGCAAAATCCCAAAGTCCGAGGTGTCCGCCAAAGACATGGCGCGGATGTTGATCCCGGCATTGCCGATGGTGGTCGTAATTTTGGCCAGCCGGCCGGAGCGGTTTTCCATGAATATGGAAATCTGCCTGATTCTCATATCACCCCCATTTGATGGGTTAAATTAAATTGGAAACGGCGGGATATTCAGTCCGGTGACTTCCTCGAGGCCCAGCATCAGGTTCATATTCTGCACCGCCTGACCGGCCGCGCCCTTGACCAGGTTATCAATGACCGACATGATAATCATCCGGCCTTGGGTCTTATCCACCGCAAACCCGATATCACAGTAATTGGTTCCCCGGACATTCCGGGTGTCCGGATATTTTCCCTTTTCGAGAATGCGAATGAACGGGGAGTCCGAATAATAATCCACCACCATATTATGAATCTCGGTATGCCCGCGCGGTTTTGTCAACCGCGCGTAGATGGTGGTTTCCATACCCCGGGTCATGGGTAGTAGATGCGGCACGAATGTGATTTCAACGGCTTGTCCGGCCGCAGCGGAAAGCAGTTCCTCCATTTCCGGCTTATGCCGATGGCCGTCCACTTTATAAGGCTTAAAAGACTCGTTGGCCTCGCAGAAATGCGTAGTCAGCGCAGGGGACCGACCCGCCCCGCTCACCCCGGATTTCGAATCCGCGATGATGGAATCAATCTCCAGCAACTGGTGCTGAATCAGCGGGATCAGAGGGAGCAGCACGCTAGTGGGATAACAGCCCGGATTGCCGATGAGATTTGCCCGCTTGATTTCCTGGGTGTTGACTTCAGATAGGCCGTAAACCGCCTGTTCCAGCAGATCTTTGGCTGCATGCGGCTGATAGACAGCTTCATAACGGTCCGGAGCCGAAAACCGAAAGTCGGCGGACAGATCAATAACCTTTTTCCCCCGGCGAATCAGTTCCGGCACAATCTCCATGGGCAGCTTGTGCGGCAGGGCGGTGAAGATAACATCCGTGCGGTCGCATATACTGTCATAATCAAACTCCTCGCAAACCAGGTCCACCCAGCCGCTCATGGCCGGATAAACCTGATCAAACGCCGCACCCGCATACTGCCTTGAGGTCAGCACCGTGAGCGTCACTCGCGGATGCCCTGCCAGTATCCGGACCACTTCTGCCCCGGCATAGCCGGTGGCCCCTATCACACCTGCCCGTATCATGGGATCTACCTTTCCGGTAACGTCTTAATCTTAATCTTACTCTTAATCCGGTTTACTCTTGATGAGTTAAAAAGAGCGGTTTATCGGACCGCAATGGCCCAATATAAATCCCCCCAATCCCCCCTTTTTCAAAGGGGGGCTCAGGTGGTGGCCTTTTTTAAAATGGGAGGCACAGTTCACTGTTTATTGTTTGAAGAACTTAGCACCTCATCACCTTAGCACCTTAGCACCTCAGCACCTTAGTGCCTTAGTACCTCAGTGCCTCAGTGCCTCAGTGCCTTTAAAGCTGTTTGTGGGCGGGGATAAACCCCGCCCCTTCTACAAAAAATAGCGTTGGTATTAAGAAATAATGTAGGGGAGGCTTCATGCCCTCCCGGCAATCGCTTTGGCCCTTCAAAACCCAAACGCACAATTTAGCTAACAGAATATGCAAGGTTTTTCAA
>DATGCF010000131.1:0-3666 GCA_035312245.1 Desulfosalsimonadaceae bacterium | reverse complement strand
TTTTTCAAAGTGGGGGTGCGGCACAGCTCAAGGCTTACAGTTTGAAAAACTCAGTGCCTTAGTGCCTTTACCCGATAGCAAAAGTTACTTTTACGCTTCTAAGTAACTTCACGGTTTAAGGTATAGGGTATAAGGTGTAAGGTAAATGAAACCAAACATTTATATTCATACCCCCTTAAACGTGAATAAAAAGTTATTTTTAGGCTCGGTGCCGGGCGGCAGCCCGGGGGTAATACTTCTAAGTAACTTAATCGCACGCCGTCCCGCGCAAGCGGGACGGTACTCGTACGCGTACTCGAAAAAATCAAAAGCCGATTACGAGCACGAGTACGAATGGACGCATCGGAATAAATCGCCTTAGCGGCGAAATTCAAATGCATTTGTTTGAAACTGTAAAAAGCCGAATCCCGTCTCAGTCAAAAATCCGGCCAGGCTTTATGCCGAAAATTTTAAACACCTTGGCTGACGGGCAAAAGGCGGTATATGTGGCCTGGAGCATGTTGACGGCCACAAAGGCGGTCAATATCAGCCAGTATTTGGTGTGCACCGCGGCCAGCAGCACACTGATCAGAATAATGATTCCGGCTATCCGAAAAACAGCTTTATCCAAATTCATAATGGGCCTCCTTTCGATTTCATATCTTCCATTTATAAAGCATCAAACTATTGGTCACCACCGATATAGAGCTTAGCGACATGGCAAGCGCCGCAAGCATGGGGTGAAGCTGCTGCAGAAATGCCGGCGCCCAGGCAAAAGGCATCAGAATCCCGGCAGCCACCGGAATCAGCACCACATTATAGCAGAATGCCCAGAACAGATTCTGCCGGACGGTGCGCATGGTCCGACGGCTCAGCCGCACCGCGAGCGGCACACCGGTCACGCTGCCGCTGCTTAAAATCACCCCGGCGGTTTCAATGGCCACATCCGTTCCGGAACCAATGGCAAACCCCACATCCGCCTGGGCCAGTGCCGGGGCGTCATTGATCCCATCGCCCACCATGCCGATGGGCTGCCTGGGGGATTGCAGTTCCCGGATGCGTGCGGCTTTTTCATCCGGCCGAACCTCGGCGATAACGTTATCAATGCTCAACTGCCGGGCAATCGCCTGTGCGGTGGCCGTATTGTCGCCGGTCAGCATGAGCACCCGCTGCCCCATTGAATGGAGTTGATCCACCGCTGCCCGGGAATCCGGCTTTAGCTGGTCGCCCACGGAAATAAGGCCCAAGAGCCGATCTTCCCGGATGACGGAAATCACCGTGCGGCCTTTCTCCTGTAGTGAGCGGATATTGTCTTCAACCTTTGAAAAATCGATCTCATAGCCCTTAAGCCAGTCCGGACGGCCAACGGTTATCCGCGTCCCGTTAACAACCCCCTCAACCCCGCTGCCGCCATGGGCTTTAAAATTTTCCGCGGAAAGCTTTTCCAGGGACTTTTCGTGAGCAGCCGCCACAATCGCCCGGCCAACCGGATGTTCCGAGCCGGCCTCCACTGAGGCGGCCATCTGCAGCAGCGCATCCGCTGATTCCGCCGCATCCTCGGCCGGCAGCACGTCGAATACCGACGGCGCACCCTGGGTGAGCGTCCCGGTTTTATCCAGCACCAGCGTATTCAGGCGGGCTGTGGTCTCAAGGATCTCACTGCTTTTAAATAGAATCCCTTTTTCAGCCCCTTTTCCCATGCCCGCCATCATGGCTGTCGGAGTCGCAAGCCCAAGCGCGCAGGGACAGGCAATCACAAGGACCGCCACCAGACGGATCATGGAGGGAACAAACGCGGCGGTCAACAACAGCCAGATAACAAATGTTAACACCGCCACCCCGATCACCGCGGGCACGAAATAGGCCGCCACCCGGTCCGCCACCGCCTGAATCGGCGCCTTGCTGCCTTGCGCCTTTTGAACCAGATCAACGATCTGAGCCAGCACGGTATCCTTTCCCACGCGATTGGCTTCAAACCGAAGCATCCCGTTTTGATTGATGGTGCCGCCGGTCACCGTGTCGCCGACCGCCTTTTCCACCGGCATCGGCTCACCGGTTAACATGGATTCATCCACTGATGACGAGCCGTCCTGAACCTGGCCGTCCACAGGGATGCGATCCCCCGGCCGAACGACGACCAGATCGCCAATCTGTACCTGGTCGATCGAAATCTCAACTTCCTGCTCGTCCCGAAAAACACTGGCCGTATTGGGCTGCAGGCCCAGGAGGTTTCGAATGGCGCCGCCGGTCTTTCGTTTGGCCCGAACCTCCAAAAGCTTGCCCAGCTTGATCAGGGTAATGATCACGGCAGCGGTTTCAAAATAGACATGATCGCCGAGCAGCGGAAATAAAAGCACAAAAAGGGAATAAAAATAGGCAACAGACGACCCCATGGCGACCAGAACATCCATGTTCGCGCTCTTATTCCGGAGGCTTCGGAATCCGCCCACATAGTAATCCCAGCCGGTATAGAACTGGACCGGTGTGGCGAGAATCAGAAAAAGCCAATTAACCGCCGCTGCATGGGCCCAGCCGCCGAAAAGCCCCATATCCCGGCCCATGGAAAGAATAAAGAGCGGAAGTGTAAATGCCACCCCGATGATAAATGTCCGGGTTTGTTCCCGAACTTCCGCCTCGCGGGCCGCTGCCTCGGCATCTTCTGCTGAGGCACCGCCGATAGGGGATGCCCCGTACCCTGCCCGTTCGATGGCGGCCACCATGTCCTCCGGGCTGGTGACCGAGGGGAGGTATTCCACACTGGCCTTTTCGGTGGCAAAATTAACCGATGCGGAGACCACACCGGGTACCTTCTGATTCAATACACGCTCGACGGTGGCCGCGCAATTGGCGCAGGTCATTCCCGTAACTGCAAGCTCTTCCCTGGTCGCCGCCACCCCGTAGCCAGCTTTTTCAACCTGCCCGATGATATCATCCACATCCAGCTTTTCAGCATCGATGTCCGCAGAGAGTTGCTCGGATGCAAAATTCACATCAACGCCATCAATGCCGGCCAGCTTCTTGACACTTCGCTCGATATTGGCGGCGCAGTTAGCACAGGTCATTCCCGTAACAGGCAGGTTCACCCGCTGATTCGCCATGTGCTTATTCCGCCGGGTAATTGATTTCTTTTAATTTCTCCCGAATTTTTTCTTCGGATGCCGGACCCTCATACTCCACGGTAATCTGCTTGTTGGCTACGTCACCGTCCATGAGGTTGATGCCTTCAAGCTCCTTTAGTTCATTGCGAATGGTATTAACGCAATGATCACAGGAAATATTGGGTACGGAAAATTTCTGGGTCGCCATTTGCTCCTCCTCCAAAAAAGTTAGTTTTAAACTCGGTCCCGTTTATTCAGACGCCAATGCATCCCGAAGCGCCTGTTCCAGCGCCGGGTATGTAAATTCAAACCCATTATCCAAAAGCCTGGCCGGATACACCCGCTGGCCGTTCAAAAGCATCTCCCCGAATTCGCCGGCCGCCAGCCGCAAGACAAAACCGGGTACCTTGAAAAATGCCGGCCGCTTTAACGTCTTCCCGATGGTTTGGGCCAGCTCGCGATTTCTGACCGGATTCGGCGCAGTAAAATTAACGGGTCCGGAAATGTCCGGCTGCTCTAAAACAAACCGGTGCGCCCGTATCAAATCCGTCATATGCACCCAGGGGAACCATTGATTGCCGCTCCCCAA
>DATGCF010000130.1:0-3125 GCA_035312245.1 Desulfosalsimonadaceae bacterium | reverse complement strand
CGAATTCATGGGATGCGATAATTTTCGGCGGCTCCCAGCCCGCGGGCAGCACCGGCGACGGGTCGATGCCGCGCACGGATTCGTAGATGAAATCCGCGCGTTTGCCGAAAGGCACCGCCAGTTGATCCATCGTCAGGCCGGCCACTTGTTTCACGTGAAAAAGATTGAACTCCCGCAGCCGGAACAGATCGGCGGATTCGATGCCCGGCAGCAGGGATACAGGCAGCGGCGACAGAAATGCCCGCTCCTCGCCTTCCCCCACAATGTATTCCCCAAGGGGTTTGACCATACGGGAAGCGACCTTGGATATCAGCTTGTTCGGCGCCACCGACCAGATGGGCGAAAGCCCCAGATGGTCCCGGATCCGGCGGTACATGCGCCAGGCCACGTCAACCGGGGGGCCGAGCAGCCGGCTGGTGCCGGTTACATCGATAAACAGGTGGCCGTCGATTTCCCCGGGTTCGATCAGCGGCGAGTATGGAAGCGCTTCTTGAAACAGATCCCGCATGGCCCGCTCGTACCGGTCGGGATGGGGCGGCAGTATCCGGGCATCCCGACAGAGGCGTTGCGCCCGCTTAAGCGGCATGCCTTTTCGGATGCCGGCCTGGTAGGCCTCTTCGCTCATGTCATGGACCACGGCACGTGCCGCGCCTTCCGGGGCGATGATCACGGGCCGGTCCTTGAGCCCTTGGTCCATAAGCCGCTCCACCGCCACGGCAAAATCCGCGACGTTTAGGTGGACGACCGCGCGGGGACGCTGATATCTGATTCGTGCCGGTGGGAACGATTGTTTCATGTGAATCATTTTTTAGATTAAGAGTAAGATTAGGACGAAGACAGTCCCGCCTCTTTCAGCAGCCGCATCATCATCTGTGCGTTGCGGGCCGCCTGGGCACGGACGTGGTTGTTGAAAAAAATAAGACCGGCCTCGGCATGGGGGGCCATTTTGACAATCCGCGAATCGATCCACTCCTTGAGCTCGGTTTCGCTGTAATCGTAGTCAAACTGCTTCTGCATGTGGCCGGTGCGCCATCCGGCGGCATTGCGACCGTGAAACCGGATGTAGAAAAAATCGGGATGGGTCACCACATCCAGGGGCGGAAACAGACCGGGCAGATTCGGCTCATCCACCGCTGCCAGGCCGACCCGGCGCAGGGAAAGTTCGTCAAACACCCGGTCTACAGCCCAGGACTTGTGCCGGAATTCAACAGCCAGGGGCAGCCCTTCCAGCTTGTCCAGCAGCGCGGCCAGATAATGCCGGTTTTTCGGGGAGCGGTTAAATGACGGCGGCAGCTGGATCAAAACCGCGGCCAGCTGGCCGGTTTGGATCAGAGGCGCGATGCCGTCCCGGTAGCGGGCGGCCTGGCCGGGCCAGTCGTCCGGGTCGACTTCATGGGTCAGGGTGCGCGTGAGTTTGGCGGCAAATGAAAAATCCGGTCCCACCAGGCGGCGCATCCGCTCGATGGCCTCGGCCTTGGGCATCTGGTACCATGTATAGTTGAGTTCGGTAATCGAAAACAGGCCCGCATAGTGCGGCAGCATCCCCCCGGCCCTTGTTCCCGGCGGATAGAACCCTGCTTCCGTCCATTCGGTATAGGAGTAGCCGCTGGTGCCGACCCGCAGGCGGCATGTATCGGGTGTTCCGTTCATGACTACATCCGCTGCATGACATCCGGGCCGCGCTGGATGCCGATCACCTTGCCCTGGACCAGGATCTCGTCGAATCCGTAACGCATGCTTTCATATGCCGGATTTTCCGGTTTCAGGATGATATGGTCAGGGCGGGCGTAGAACCGCTTGACCGTGGCTTCTTCACCGCCGATGAGTGCCACCACGATTTCCCCGTCACTGGCATATTGGCGGGGCTTACAGATCGCCAAGTCGCCGGGCAGTATCCCGGCGTTGACCATGGAATCCCCCTTAACGCGAAGGGCGAACAAATTGCCCCCCTTGTAGATATCCGCGTCAATGACAATGCTGTCCTCCCATTCCTGCTGCGCATACATAGGAAGCCCGGCCGTAATCCGGCCGATGACCGGCACCTCCCGCCACCGGTGAAGCCCCGAGGGTTGGCCGGCCTGATTGATAAGATGGACGGTTCGCCCGTATCGACCCTCCCGTTTGATGAATCCCTTTTCTTCCAGGCGATTCAGGGTCTGGGCCACGGCCGTGTGGCTGATGCCCAGGTCCTGGGCGGCCTGCCGCAGCGAGGGGGAGTCCCCGGATTCGGCTATCCATTTTTGAAGGTAGTCCAGCAGTCGCTGCTGCTTGGCTGTTAATGAAGCGGGCATACGCTTTGCCTCCGTATGTTTACAGTTTTAAAAAAGAATACAAAGGCAATATGTAAATGTCAATGTAAAGTTTCTGTAAAAAATGTAAATATTCGGAAAAGCGGTTAAACTTTTTTATCCCGCCTTATTGGCCGGGACAGGTCCCGGATATTGAAGTTAGATTCCGGAATTAATGAAAATTTATATAATCAATTGTTTTTATATGCCGAATTTTGTGTTAAGAATGGGGCTGCAATTGAAAGCCGTTCCAAAGATGTCCGCCAAAAAAAGCAAATCCAAGACCAGTGCCACAGGAGGTTTTGTTTATGAAGACCCAGCCGCAATTTTTTCGTGCCGCCGTCCTTTTGCTGATCGTTTTTACGCTTCCGGCATGCGCCTCATTTATGGGGCCGCCGGTGATCAAGGCCACTGATCAGGGCCTGACAGCGGAGGTCAAGCAGTTGATCGCCGATGGTGAAGATCTGAATGCGACAACCGGCAGCGGGGTATCCGCCTTGCTGGTCGCGGCCGCAAGAGGCCACGGGGATATTGCCGAATATCTGATTGCGCAGGGTGCGGATGTTGATGCCGCGGTGACGGAAGCATTTGAAAAGGAGGGGCGAACTGTTTATCCGGGCGTGACCCCGTTGTTCGCCGCCCTGGGCAACAAGCATCCGGAAATCGGCCGCATGTTGATTCAAAACGGGGCGGATGTGAATAAAAACGATATCAACGGAACAACGCCGCTAATCGTTGCGGCAGCTCAGAATGATCCCAAGATCGTGGCAGCACTTATCCGAAAAGGCGCGGAGGTCAATGCCGCCACAACCAACACCTATGTGTATGAAGGCAGAA
>DATGCF010000129.1:0-3217 GCA_035312245.1 Desulfosalsimonadaceae bacterium | reverse complement strand
CATGAATCATGTTTCCCTGCCTTTCTTCTAAGGAACTTCACGGTTTAAGGTATAGGGTATAAGGTGTAAGGTCAATGAAACCAAACAGTTATATTCATACCCCCTTAAGCGCGAATAAAAAGTTACTTTTACGCTCGGTCCCGGGCGGCCGCCCGGGGGAAAAACTTCTAAGTAACTTCGAGTTCACGGTTCACGATTCAAAGTTCAAGGTTTAAAAGACTCAGCGCTTTTGGCTTTGGCAAAGGCTTATAAAAAAGGACAATTTCCTTTAAGTCCCCCTTTGCAAAGGGGGGCTGCGGTGGCGGCCTTTTTCAAGGGGGAGCTCAGGTGGTGGCCTTTTCAAAAGGGGCTGCGGCCCAGCTCATGGATTACAGTTTGAAAAACTTAGTGCCTTAGTGCCCTTACCCGATAGCAAAAGTTATTTTTAGACTCGGTCCCGGGCGCACGGCCCGGGGGAATTACTTTCAAGGAACGGCTCGTACTCAGTCCCGCGTGAGCGGGACGGTTCTCGTACTCGTCATCGTACTCGGAAAATGAATAACCGATTACGAGTACGAACAGAAAGTTACTTTCTGCAAAAATGCGGATGCGGTAACATAAACCGCTTTTTACGGCGCCCTCAGAAACAAAACGTCCAGGACATATCCGCCCCGATCATATCCGCCTCGGATTCGGGTTGGTAAAATTCATCCCCGCCGCTTCCCACCCGGTCCGACGCCTTGAACCGGAGGGATTCATAAAAAATCCGAAATTTAATCTGCCGCCACCGCCATCCGATGTGGGCAAACGGCGAGATATCCGGTTCCGGTTCCAGATCGATATCCGGGCTTCCCTGCACAAAAAAGATGGCCTCGTTTCGCGTATAAATCGGCCATTTGATGCCTGCGGTCAAAAAAAACCGGCCGAATTCTTTCATGGGATAAACCGCCCCGGCGCCGGCGCGCCCGCATAGGGTCCACCACCATTCCTCCACGCCGCCCACCCGGGTGCCCAGCTCCGTCCGGGTATCATCCAGATCCCGCAGCCACAGCCGGCCGCCCAACCCCAAAATACCTTTTATCAGAAGGCCGGACGGCCACTCATACCCTGGCTCAAGATCAAAAAACCCGGTACCCCCGATATAAGTCACATCGGTTTGAATCGGCAGAAGCGTCCAGGTATAGCCCTCATAATCCACCTCCCCATAAAAAAACGCAGCCCCCTGGCGCCAGCCGAATATCCCATTTCGGTAGGCCAGTTCCTGCTTAATCCCATACAGAAGACCGGTTTCCTCGACCAGCTGAATACCGCCGGCACCATACTCGGCCCATTTGAAATGTTGAACCCGCAATCCCAAATTGGCTTGCAATGCCGCCGGTTCCGGGTGCGATCCTGCCAAAGCCGGGCCTGAAAATAATATAGATAGTAAAGACAGCCATAGCCAAATGGAATCAGGAAGCCTGCTTTGTTTGACCAAAAAAGCCCCATACATCCAAACATGCTTTACCGTCCGCCAATCCATCAACTAGGGTCTCCCTTTTCAGATGCCGATCGATTCGGCATAAACCGGCCTGTTTCAAGAAATGCAACCACCTGACGGCATACATCGCGGCTTTCCGCAATAAAGGTATGGGTATGCGGAAGCACCAGAAAATCTTTCATCTCCGCAAGCTTTGCCTTTTGGACGGCGACCGTGCCATCATCTTCACCCCGGATCATCCACGAGTACAGCGGATTGAAACTACGGCTGCCGGCAATCACACCGATCTCTGCATCCACCGGGTCAAGCCGGTTGGGCAGGCTTTCCGGATCGGTACCGAGTGTTTTTCCTGCCGGCCCGTAAAGCCAGTCAAAAAAGAACCATTCGCCGAAAGCATCAACCAATTCGCTTCCCTGGTTGGGCGGACTGATCATAACCACCCGGCTGCCCTCCGGCAGCTGATGGGTCTGTAAATATTGCCTGACCACAATTCCCCCCATTGAGTGAGTGACAAAATGGATCTTTTTATGCCCATGTTTTCTGCATTGCCGAAGCATCCTGGGGATATAGGCTTCAGCGATTTGCTCAGCCGAATATTGGGTGGATGGATAACCTTTGTTTACCACGAAATAGCCTTCCTTTACCAGGTGCGAGGCAAGGTCGGCCATAGAAGATGGCCCGCGTCCCAGTCCATGAAGCAAAATGACGCATTCCCCATTCTTTCCCGCATCAGCCGGTTCAATTCGGGAACAGCCCGGCATTGAAAGGCCAGACAACCCCAGCACCCACACCCCGAAAAATATTAGCCGGCACACGGCTAACCACAACCAAGAATGTTCTCTATTGGACCGCAAATCTCCTCCTCACTCCGACAAAATATCCGGACCGCTGAATCATTCCAGAAATTGGGGGTCTCTGTAAATTATGCCATGGAATCGCCAAATGACAAAACTAATCCGGCATCGGTATCTTTATGGCTTGACGGATGTTGTGAATAAGGGCATTTCATGTTATATGCTATCTTAGTTTATACTTGTAAACAAAATTTCAGTTCTATCGGTTTCAAGCCAATGCCCCATTTCCGCACCTATTTAGCCGAGAGATATCAAACTACCGCATTCTGCGCACAAACAGTCCTTCCCTATCCCACCCGGCATCCGGATAAAAGCCGTAAATCCGGTTTTCTTTTATTGATTGGACCAAATTCCGAATTAAACACAGAGGAGGTAGAATGAAACGCGTTTATTGGTTAATGGTTATTCTGTTGGCAGCGGTTATCGCCCTGCCCGCCGCGTCTGTGGCCGAGGTCACGACGACCCGGGATGACAAAGGGGTCTGGTTTATCGAAGGCGACAAATCAGACAGCCTCTATGATGTATTCAAGGATATGGGCTATGCCGTGGCCACGGACCGGCTCTGGCAGATGGAGAAATACCGGCGCTCCGCCAACGGGACCCTGGCTGAAATTCTTGGTCCGGGCGAGGATGACGAATTTCTGGAGCAGGATATTCTGGTTCGGGTCACCGGCTACAGCGACACGGAGCTGAGCGAGGGCTTTGATGCCCTGGATGCGGAAACACGGGAGATGATCCAGGGCTATGTGGACGGCATCAATCATCGGATCGAGGAAGTCTCCACTGATCTCACCCAGCTGCCGTTTGAGTTTCATGCGCTGGGCCAGAAGTTGGGGATAGGCACCCCGCTGATTCCAAATGACTGGACGCCTGAAGATGTCCTGGCCTGGGAAGCCGCATTGCT
>DATGCF010000128.1:0-13477 GCA_035312245.1 Desulfosalsimonadaceae bacterium | reverse complement strand
CACGCCCCCCACAATCACGCACTTACCGGCCAGCTCGGGGTTGTCCAGCACCTCGACAGAGGCAAAAAAGGCGTCCATGTCCACATGTAGGATCATTGGGGATCAGGTTTTAGGTATTAGGTTTTAGGTATTGGGTAATCGTACTCAGTCCCGCGAAAGCGGGACGGTACTCGTACTCGTAATCGTACTCGCGGAATTTAAAAACCGATTACGAGCACGAGCACGAACCGAACATTGCTTTTTGCAAAAATACCGCCGTAGCGGCATAGACCGCTTTTTGCTTTGCCATCAATCCACAAACACCGGCACATGGACGAACTGATTGACATCGAACAGCCCCTGATCGGTTATCTTCAACTCCGGAATCACCGGAAGGGCAAGGAACGAAAGCGCCATGAACGGATCCGCCAATCGGCAGCCCTGCTCCTTTGCCGCCGCGATCAAGCGGTCCAGCTTTTGCCGGACCGTATCCAGCGGATCCATTGACATGAGCCCGGCAACGGGAAGCGCCAGTTCGGCCCGGATCGATTGGTCACAGGCAGCACACAGCCCGCCCCGCATTTCAACCACATGCCGGACAGCTGCCCGCATATCCGCGTCATTGGTACCGACAACCACAATATTATGAGAATCATGGGCCACGCTGGATGCTATGGCCCCCTGTTTTAAGCCGAATCCTTTGACAAAGCCTTTCCCGATATTGCCGGTACCCTGATGCCTTTCCACTACGGCAATTTTTAATATATCCGAAGCCGGGTCCGCTAAAGCCAAGCCGCTTTCCGGCCGGATCGATACAATCTGCTGCCGGGTGATGAGCTGATCCGGGATAATTTCAATGACGCGAACTTTTTTCGTTCCTGCCGGCATTTGAAAGTCAAGCCGGTCGGGATCTACCACAATGGCGGAGGGACAAGGAGCGGGGACGGGTATTTGAATGTCCGGATGCATTTTCCCGTCCTCCGCTGCCAGCCGCCCTCCGGCATACACCCGTTCGGGGGCCAGCGCATTTAAGTCAGATGTTACGACCATGTCCGCCCGCATACCCGGTGCAATGGCGCCGATTCTGGGCAACCGGAAATATCGGGCCGGGTTCAGGGTGGCCATCCGGATGGCAATCACCGGCGGCAGACCGGCGTGAATGGCCCGCCGGAGGATCTCGTCGATATGGCCATGGCGACAGATATCATCCGGATGGCGGTCATCCGTGCACCACATCATCTGGTGGGCGTTCAACGGATTGACCATTGGCAGCAGCTCATCCAGGTTTTTGGCCCCGGTCCCTTCCCGGATCATGATATGCATGCCGGCCGCGAGCTTTTCTTTTGCTTCCTTAAGGCTCGTGCACTCATGGTCGCTCAGAATGCCGGCACTCAGATACGCGTTCAAGGCTTTGCCGGAAAGCCCGGGCGCGTGGCCGTCCGCCGGCTTGCCGGCGTTTCTGGCAAGCTCCAGTTTCTGCAGGACGAGCGGATCACAATGAATCACCCCGGGGAAATTCATCATCTCCCCCAGGGCCGGCACCTGAGGGTTTGCCATAAATGGCGCGAGCGCTTCGGCATCCAGGATGGCCCCGGCGGTTTCCATTTCTGTGGCCGGCACGCAGGACGGCAGGGTAAAGAACAGATTCATGGGCTGTTTTTTACCCTCATTTAACATATATTCGATACCTTCAGCGCCCAATACATTGGCAATCTCGTGCGGATCGGCGACTACCGTCGTGGTGCCCAAAGGCAAAACCGCCCGGACGAATTCCGATACGGCCACCATCGAGCTTTCAATATGCACATGCGCATCGACAAACCCGGGCAAAACATAGCGGCCGGCCAAATCAATCCGCTCTTTGGTCTCATAATCGCCAAATCCGACAATATATCCGCCGGATACGGCGATATGCCGGGATTCAATTTCACCGGAAAAGACATTGACAAGCCTGGCATTTTCAAACAGACAATCAACCGGCTGATCGCCCCGAGCTGCCACGATTAATCCATACAGATCCATTGGATGCACGGTAACGTCATATTGATCTTTCATAGCTATTATTTCACCTCTAAGAGCGCAGGTAGAAGAGCCCGGAGAAATGCATAAAAATAAAGACTTCGTGTGCTTCGTGGTTTATCCAGATCCGATCAGTCTGTTTGCTGGATGCTGCGGCCCATCGCAGCCGCTTCCGCTAAAATCTTCCCCTCATCCAGGCCGATGACCCGGCGATTCCGGACGCGGGCAACCCCCTGCACAAACACATCCCGCACGTCCCCGCCGCGCACCGCATACACCAGGTGGGATTCCGGATGATACATAGGTGTCAAATGGGGTTTTCGAGTATCCAAAACAATCAAATCCGCCTGCTTGCCGCATTCAATGGAGCCGATCCGGCTGTCCAGCCCGATGGTCCGGGCGCCTTCAATGGTGGCCATGCGCAAAACCGTCTTCGCGTCCATGACCGTGGGGTCCTTGGATATCACCTTATGGAGTTTGGCGGCAGTATCCATTTCAACAAACAGATCCAAATTGTTGTTGCTGGCACATCCGTCCGTGCCTAACCCCACCGGAATCCCGGCGTTGATAAAATCCGGCACGGGGGCGACGCCCGAGGCAAGCTTCATATTGCTCTCCGGATTGTGCGAAACATTGACTTTGCGGTCGGCCAAAATGGCGATATCCGCCGCATCCACCCACACGGCATGGGAAATCAGGGTCTTTTCATCCAGAACGCCCAGGCGGTCCAGGTATTTCACCGGCGACAGGCCGTTTGCCCCCGCAATCTGATCCGCCTCGCCGCGGGTTTCCGCCACATGGATCTGGAATCGCACGCCGGCCTTAACGGCCGCCGTCTTGGCCCGGACTAAGGTTTCCTTCGAACAGGTATACGGGGAGTGACAGAAAATCGATGGGGTCAGCCGGTCTGACACATCCTGCCATTTTGACACAAACGCAGCGGCGGTTTCCACGTTCCAGGCCGGGTTCGGTGCGCCCGGCGCCGGGAAATCGATCACCCCCTGGGCAAGGACGGCCCGCATGCCGGTCTCAAGAACCGCTTCGGCCACTGAATCCTCCAAAAAATAGCCGTCACAGCAGGTGGTGGTGCCGGATAAAAGCATCTCCAGACAGGAAAGCCGGGTCCCGAGCTTAATGGATGCCTCGTTGATATAGCGGAATTCAGCGGGGAAAATGTGGTCATTCAGCCATTCGGAAAGCGGCAGATCATCGGCCAGCCCCCGGAAAAGCGACATGGGCAGGTGCACATGGGTGTTTACGAGTCCTGGCATAATCAAGCCGCCAGCCGCATCCACCCAATCATCGGCTGCATATGCATCAAAATCCGATGGTTTTTTTCCGACCCGGGCAATCCGTCCGTTTCGGATGCCGACCACCCCGTCTTCAATCATATCAAACACCGGATTGACGGTGATCACGCAGCCGTTATAAATGATGCGGTCATATTGCATAGACGGGGCTTTTAAGTAACTTCACGGGTTTTAGGTATTGGGTATTAGGTATTAGGTTAAGTTAAAAAAATCAAAATCTTAGTGCCTCAGTGCCTTAGTACCCTCAAACACGCAACAAAAGTTATTTACAGGCTTGATCTCCCGGATGAAAGCCGGGAGGGAATACTTCGAAACCGGTTCCGGTTATCCCTGCCTGGGCTTTCGGTCCTGCCGCCAGGGCTTGAATATAATAAGCAGGCGCGGCAGAAGGGTCAGTGACGCCAAAAGGGCAATCAGCATGGCCACCCCGGTCATCAAACCAAAAATGATCGTGGGAATAAAATTTGACAGGGCCAGAATGGAAAACCCCAGAATAATGACAATGGTGGTATAATACATGGCATAGCCGATGCTGCCGTGGCAGCGATGCATGGCCGCAATATAGTCCCAGTCCACGCGGATCTCCTTTTTGAACCGATGGATATAATGGATGGTATCATCCACGGCGATACCGACACTGATAGCGGCGATGGTGATGGTCATGATATCCAGCGGGATCCCCGCCCAGCCCATGACGCCTAAAACCACGGAGACCGCTATTATATTTGGAAAAACGGCGATAAGGGCCACCTTGATCGAATTGAAAAGCATGAAAAACATCAGCATCAAGGCCAGCAGCACAACCCCCAGGGTCAAAATCTGAGTTTCAAAAAGGGTTTGCAGCACATTGTTATAAAGTACCAAAAGACCGGTCAGCCGCACATCCTTCGAATCATAGCCAAACCTGTGGGTCAAGTCATGCTTTATCCCGTTGATCAGCTCGTTTCGCCGCAGCGTTGGGTTCGTATCCTGAACCCGGACCATAAACCGAATCTGGTCGTGCTCGATGGAGACAAAGGGCTTGACCAGATCTTTCCGGAACTTCTCCGGAATTTCGTTATACACCAGGGACAGCTCGAAACTGTCCAGGCTTCTGCCCTTATTCAGATCCCGGGCCACCTGCATCAGGGTGCCCAGGGAAAGCACCTTGCCGGTCTCCGGCAGGCTGTCCAGATAATTATGAATTTCCAAAATCTTCTGCATCTTATAGGGGGTAAACCAATACTGATTGCCGCTGTCCGGGGCATCGAACTCGGAGAACATATCAAAGTCACCCGCCGTATCATCGGCGTCGGGGCTGTTTGCCTCGCCTTCTGTTTGCCCGGCACCTCCCAGATCGATTACCACATCCAGGGGCGTGGTGCCGCCCAGCTTCTGGTCGATCACCTTCATGCCCTTATATATCTCGGTGGATTTCTTGAAATAATTGACAAAAGAGTTCTCCACTTCGAGCCGGGACATGCCGACGCCGCTGACAAGGAGCACAAGAACACTTATAATTAAAATGAGCCGGCCCCACTTTTCGGTAAACCCGCTCAGAAAAGTGGTTAAAAAAATGCTTCCGCCGCAGACCGGCGGCGGTTGGGTCTTTTTGAGCAGCACCAGCACCGCCGGCAAAAATAAGACGGTGATCAAAAGGGATACCACAATCCCGCCGACCATCATCCAGCCAAAGGTAATCACCGGTTTTATATTTGCGAGCATTAGGGAGGCAAACCCGGCCCCGGAGGTTAGCGCTGCATAGAAAATAGGGGTGAGCTTTAACCGCATGGTCTCAAGGACCAATTGGCGATGGTCTTCATCCGGATTCTGGCACAAAAGTTCCCGATAACGGACAATCAGATGAACCGAAATCGCCATGGTAATAATCAGCTGCAGAGAGATGAAATTTGATGAAATCACCGTCACCTGCCATCCGAAAAGACCCAGGAGCCCGGCCATGGCAATGGTTGAAAACCCGCAGCAGAGCATGGGGAGAATCACCCATCGAAGCCGCCGGAAAATGATACCCAGAACGACGATCAGCAGACAGACCACCCCCAGGCCAAAGACCTTGAGGTCGTTTTTGATAAACCGGATCAGGTCATGGGCGATCATGCTCACGCCGCCCAGAAAGAGCTCTCCGCCACCCTCGTATTTCTTCATGATCTCGCGGATTTGATTGATATCCGCATCCCGCTGGGCGTTAAATTGATCGCGAAGATGCCGGATTTCTTCGATGATCCGGCTGTACTCCGCCTGTTCTGCGGCGGACAGGCCCTGCTCATCCGCCTTTTTTTCCAGTTCGATTCGCCGGACTACCAGATCCCGATAATGGGTGTCTTCTTCAAACGTGACCTGAATACCGGTAGTCTTAAGATCCGGGCTGACCAGGAGATTCCGGTATATCGGACTGGTCTTGAGTTCCTCCCGGGCCATCTCCTTATTGACCCGCTCTGACCGGAGGGTGGGCAGATCCCCTGTCATTTCGCTTATCGCTACGGGCGGGCTCTCCAACAGGGGGGCATCCAAAAGGGTGACCACGGATACCACCCGCGGTATCTCGCTGAGCTCCTTTTTAAGATTGGCAATATCTTTTAACACCGCATCCGAGAGCAGATCAGCGTTTTTGGGGGTGTAGGCGATGAACAGAAAATCCTGCACGCCATAGCGGTTATAAATTTTCCAGGCGAACTGAATATCATCGCTGGTTTCATTGACCAGCGTATCCGCGGACGCATCGATGCGGAAATCCTTGGCGAAAAACCCGAGTATCGCGATGATGATTAACAGGCAAGCGATGACTTTACGGGGGTGAGATAGAATCAGTTGGTCATAAAACCGATATATGGGGGATTTGAGTTTCGGCATGGCAGATCAATCCGGAATCATGAACAGGTTTAGTAATTATTTATTCATTCGCGGCGCGCTTTAATTCCTCAAAAAGATCCGCGACCGTCCCGTTTCTTAATATTTCATCAAACTGGGAGCGATAGCTGCGGATCAGGCTGACCCCATTAATCTCCACATCATAGACCCGCCACTGGGAACCGGCAGAATAGAACTTATACAAAACCTCGGCGGTCTCTTCCTGGGTCACCACCTCCACCGGCACATGGATTTTGTTTCCTTTCTTGACCGCGGGATGATAGACGACCTTCTGGTCCGCATAAAGGGTGGTTTTATCCAGGTAAGAGGCTTTTAGCCGTTCCACAAAAAGCTCAATAAATTTCTCCTGCTCCGCCTGGGACAGGCGCGCCCAGTTGGTTTTACCCAGGGTCAGCTTGGCCATTAATTCAAAATCGATCACCGGATTCACAATGGCCATGATCTTTTTTTTCTTCTCCGCCTCTGGCATATCCTTATTCTCAAGTACCGTCAGAACCGAATCAATTTTGTTTTTCAAAAGCCCCGCCACCTCCTGGGGCTCATCGGCAAATGCCGGGGTTGAGATGAGACACACCATCATTGCCAAAACAATCCATAAACTGATGAAACAGCGCATTTTACTCCTCGATTTCTTTTTTCCGGTTTTGAGTATAGCCATTACGAAACAGAATATACATATCCATGGCATCTTTTCGAAAACTCTCGTAATGGCCGATCCGAAGCGAGGTCCCGTTGATAACCTCCAATACCGGCACGCCGGCATTGACGTAAGTATTGCGAATATAATTGAGCGGATCCAGGTAATTATCCGGGAACCGGCCCAGAGTGTCCCGAAAATTAGACGGGCCGAATACCGGCAGCACCAGGTGAAAGCCACCATTTACGCCATAGTATCCCAATGTCTGCCCGAAATCCTCATCAGACGGCGCAAGCTGAAATCCCTCCTCTGCCGGATCCATAAAACCCGCAATGCCTAAGGTTGAATTCATTCCGAACCGCAGGGTTTCAACGCCAGCCCCCTTGATTTTGAACTGCAGGAGGTTGTTCACCAATCGAATCGGATATCCCAGATTGTCGAAAAACCGACTGATGCACTGCCTGGCAAACTTTGGGAGCACGGCACCGTATGCCTGGGCCGCGGGCTTTAATACCCAAAAGTAGAGCCGGTCATTGACCCGGGTCATGATCCGGTTGTATCCGATAAGGGGATCATATACTTCGGGGGGCGCGGCTGACTCGAATTCATCAAACGCATCAAATTCAGTTTCCCCCGCGTCACCGATGCGCGGCTCAGCCGTATCCCCGGGCGCTTTTAATGCCGCCTTTAAATGACCAGCCGCCTCCCCGGCAGCCGCGCTTGAAACCACCAGGATGGCAAGCAAAACCACTGCAAACAGAGCCTTTCGGCCCTTAACAGGAATAAATGGATATCGTCCACCGCCGGATACTTTCCGTATTTGTCGCCCCATGGATTAAACCACTAACAAGAACCAATAGTTAAAACCAATAGTTAATAAACCCGATCAATTTTGTATGTCTATAATAATCATCCGGATACCCGCGGTCGATTAATTTTTCTCTTCGCAGGTGACGGTGATCGCGATCCCGTATGGGGATTTCAGGCATCAGCTGTTCCGCAGCGCCTCGGCTATCTGATTCACATCCGCCATGACTTTTTCCACATCCAGTGAAACCAGCTGCCGATCCTTCATGACCAGCCGGCCGTTAATCATCGCCGCTGCCACGTCGCTGCCGCCTGCGGCATACACCAAGTGCGAATAGATATTGTACATAGGCGTTAAATGCGGTTTTTGGGTATCGATCACAATTAAATCGGCTTTTTTGCCAATTTCCAGGGAACCCGTCTTCCTATCCAAGCCAAGTACCCGGGCGGCCTCAATGGTCGCCATCCGGACGACGGTTCTGGCTTCCATTACCGTGGGGTCCAGGCAGCTGACCTTGTGAATCTTGGCCGCGGTATCCATCTCCGCAAACATATCCATATCATTATTGCTGGTGCAGCCGTCCGTGCCGAGTCCCACGCATACGTCGGCATCCAGGAGTCTGGGTACCGGGGAAATGCCTGACGCCAGTTTCATATTGCTCTCCGGATTATGCGATACCTTCACATTATTTTCCTTTAAAAGCACTATATCGGCATCTGACAACACCACGCAGTGACAGGCCACCGCCCGGGCCGAGAGCACGCCGGTAGCCGCCAGATAGGCCACCGGACTTTTCCCATGCTCAGATTGGATTCTCTCTGATTCGCTTTCAGTTTCCGCCACATGAATGATCAGCGGCACATGGTTGGCCTCGGATATGGCTGCGGCCCCTTCCAAAAGATCCGGCGCGCAAAGATAAGTCGAATGCGGTTCCACGGCCACGGTGATCAGAGCATCATCCCGCCATTTGGAGATAAGATCTTCGGTATAGGCAAACCCGTTTTCAATCGCCCCGTAATTGGGCGACGGAAAATCATAAAGCACCTCCCCCACCACGGCCCGAACGCCGGCCGATTTGGCGGCCTCGGCCACCGCATCCTCAAACAGGTACATATCGGAAAAGCACGTTGTTCCGGAAAGAATCATTTCCGCGCAGGCAAGCAGCGTGCCGGCATGCACCTTGTCCGCATTCAGCCGGGCCTCTGCGGGAAATATGTAATGATTCAGCCAGGTCATGAGATCCAGATCATCGGCAAGTCCGCGGAAACAGGTCATGGCCGCATGGGTATGCGTATTGATAAGACCCGGCATGATGATGCCGCCCCGCGCATCGATCCGCGTATTGACCGCATGGCCGGAAAACCGGGATGCCGGCCCGATATCGCAGATCGTATCACCGGAAATCGCCACCGCGCCATTTTCGATGATCGTGTCCTGACCATCCACGGTCAGGACGGTGCCGTTTGTGAGAAGCGTCTCAATCGGTTCCATGGGCTGATAACTCGCTTGCGATGGATTGAATGATTTGCGCATGTTTAGGGGCAGCGCTTCTGGCCACATCGATAATCGCCTCCACCGTTGCCGGCTCCGGTTGATCGGGATCATTGACATTGGTAATGGTGGAAAGCCCGATGATCCGCATGCCGGCATGCACCCCGGCTATGGCCTCCATGACAGTGGAAAACCCCACTGCATCCCCGCCGATATTTCTTAAAAAACGAGTTTCCGAAGGGGTTTCCAAAGACGGCCCCTTAAGGCCGATATAAACGCCTCGCTTCAGGGAAAAGCCGCTGGCTTGCGCCGTTTTCTCGGCCGTTTTGATCAGATCCGAATCATATACCCGGAGCATATCCGGAAAGCGTATCCCCAATTGATCGATATTCGGACCGATCAGGGGGTTTTCCCCGGTCATATTGATATGGTCTGTAATCAGCATGATGTCTCCGGCTAAAAAATCCAGATTAATCCCGCCGGCGGCATTGGAAAGCACGAGGGTGCGAACCCCCATGGCCTGCATGACCCGGATGGGAAAAGTGACTACAGCGGGCGAATAGCCCTCGTAGAGATGAAACCGTCCCTGCATGGCAAGGATGCGCTGGCCGTAAAGTTCACCGGCCACAAGCTTCCCATAGTGGCTCTGCACCGTTGATACCGGGAAATTGGGGATATCCCGGTATTCAATGGCGGCATGGACGTCTAAGTCCCTGATGCTTTCCCCGAGGCCGGTTCCGGTCATCACCCCGATCTCTGCACCCGACATATAGTGCCGCACATACCGGGCGGCTTCTTTAACCTGTGCTTGATAGGAGGCCATTGCTTATCTTCACCTAAATTGAGCGTTTCAGATTTTTAAAAACATGATTTTATGAAGGATTATAACAAGTTATATTTTAACAATCTGAAACCCTCCGGGATTTCCAATTTTACCGCACCTAATGCGTCAGATGCAGCCTCGCATAGTTCACTATAGCTCGCCTTCATCTTCCTTGTATCTGCGGCAAACTTGAAAATCGCTCAATTTAGGCCCCAGTTAATTAAAAATAATTATAATAATCCGGCCGCCCCACTTCGTCAAGCAGTGTTTGTTCGAGTTCGAGCACCCGTCGAAAGTCAAGACCATGCGTGATCCTGAACTGTATTGACAACACCCGGAGATTATGGAACCTAAATTGAAAATCCCGGAGGGTTTCAAATTTTAAACTAAAAAATGTTTCAAACCCCTAAAAAGAATATAAAAACTTCCTTTTTAAAATTTGGAACGCTCAATTGAGGTGGAACAAGGGTTTGAAATATCGATGGACATCTGCCAGGCGGCATGATAGTTTTAATACCTTTTTAAATTTACTTTTTTCTTCAGCGACTGCCATTTTGGGCGCATCGGTTGCTGAAAAGGTTCCTCTTAATATTGATGCGGGAGTTAAGCAATGTTTGAATCGATCTTGATGATGGGCGGACTGGGAGTAATCATCGGCTCCTGTCTGGCGCTGGCGTCGAAAGTCTTTTACGTCTATGTTGATCCTATGGTTGTTGAAATCGATGAGCTCCTGCCCGGGGCCAACTGCGGGGGGTGTGGCTATCCGGGCTGCAGCGCCAACGCGGAGGCCATTGTAGCGGGCGAATCGCCGCCGACTTCCTGTGTGGCCGGAAGCGCCGAACTGGCTGAACAGATCGCGGCCGTGCTCGGTTTGAGCATCGAGGCCAAAGAACCCGATATTGCCCGGCCCGGCTGTACCTACGGCGTGGACGAGGCGGCATTGAAATACCGGTACCAGGGCTTGAGCAAATGCCAGGCAGCTGCCATGCTGTATGGCGGTATGAAGGAATGCCATATCGGATGTCTGGGGTTGGGCTCTTGCATGGCAGCCTGCCCGTTTGACGCGATTACCATGGGTGATGATCACCTGCCGAAAGTGGACGAGAATAAATGCACCGGCTGCGGCACCTGTGAACGGGTCTGTCCTAAAAACATTATCACGCTCTCCTCGGTAACGCGCCGGATTTTAAAAGAGTATACCACGGAAGACTGCACTACCCCCTGCCAGCGCGCCTGCCCGGCGGGCATCAATATCAGTGAATACATCCGTCAGATCACCCTTGGCGATTACCATAAGTCCGTTCAGGTGATCAAGGAACGTAATCCCTTCCCCACAGTGATCGGCAGAATCTGCCCGCGCCCCTGTGAAACCGAGTGCCGCCGTAATTTGGCCGATGAACCCGTCGCCATTAACTACCTAAAACGCTTCGTCGCTGACTATGAGAGGGAAACCGACACACGGATCCAACCGTATAAGGCCCCGGAAACCAATCGACATATCGCTGTGATCGGTGGCGGCGTGGAAGGCCTTTCTGCTGCGTTCTTTTCCGCCCGATTGGGCCATACACCTACGGTGTTTGAGGCCACGGATCACCTCGGCGGGCTCCTAAGAACCGCCATTGCCCAGTATCGCCTGCCGCCGGAGATACTTGACTGGGATATTGACGGGGTTTTGGAAATGGGGGTAACGGCTCAGACCAACCAGGTTTTGGACCGGGATTTTACCATCGAGAGACTGCTGAAAAAGGGCTACGAAGCCGTGTTCCTGGCTGCCGGCGGTTGGGACAGCCGCGTGGAACGAATCAAGAATGCGCCAATGGAAGAGGCGATTCCCGGCACCTATCTGTTGATTGATCTGATGAAGACAGGGCTTGAAAATAAAAACCGCCTTAAAATAAAGTCTGACATGGTGCTTACCGACCCCGGGCCGCTGACCGCAGATGCCATAAACATCTGCCGACACTTAGGGGCTGAAAATATCACCCTTCTTTTTAGGTCCCCACGGGATAAGGCTGGGGTGGATGAGGCCACCATTGAAGCTTTAGAGAAAGAAGGTGTGACTTTTGCTTTTAATACGGCCGTGGCCTCAATTTTTGGTGAAAAAAATCATCTGACCGGCATCGAATCCATTGATCTGCTCACCGGCGAAACCCGCACAATCGCTGCTGAAACCTTAATCATAGAATCCGGCCGCCTGCCGGAACTGATATTTACCCGCCCGCAGCCGGAAACCGAGGGGGAAGCGCCGGCTGAAACATCTGAAGCTGAGGCAGAAACTGCCGGCCCGCTCAAATGGATCGGCATGCCGCCGACCAAAAATCCAATCGACGGGCCCCAATCGGTCGGCCTGCTTTCAAACGCGGATGCGGTGACTGACTTTAGCGCGGCCATCCGGGCGATTGCCGCCGGCCGTCGGGCGGCCGCCACCATTCATAAACAGATGTACGGGATTGAACTGGATTTGCCTGAGCATGTCATCAGTTGCGATACCATCCTGCAAACCGTCAACAAGCTTGAAGAAGAGATCCCTCCGGCGGCCCGAGAGATCATGCCCATTTGCCCTGTCAGTGATATCCCCGCATACTGCCGGGAAATTGAAAAAGGGTTTACCGAAGAAAAGGCCCGGAAAGAAGCGGACCGCTGTCTGCAATGCGGGGTGATCTGCTATTCAGGCGCCAAAGCCGGCGGACAAAAAGCGGCATCATAATAACACAGGCGGGCGTGCCTCTTGTGGTGTGGCCCGTCAGCCTGAAGAATAATAATCACGCGGGAATCTATCATGGCCTTAGAAGAAGGCATAGTCACCCGGACAGCCGGGGACACCGCCTTTATCACGACCCGGCGGACCACTGCCTGCGAAGGCTGTTCAGAGCGCCATGTCTGCCACAGCATGGGCAATGTGAAGGAAATCGAAATTGAAGTGGCGAATCCCATTGCTGCGAAGCCGGGCGATACGGTAATGGTGGCATTCAAAACCAGCCAGCTCGTCACCCTCTCGTTTATGCTCTACGTGTTCCCCATCATTGCCATGGTGATCGGCGCGGTGTTCGGCGATTCCGTGGCCGGAAACTTTGGGGGCGATCCCTCCATTTTCGCCGCGGTCTTCGGATTCCTGTTCTTCGGCATTGCCATGGCCGCCATCAAATTAAAAGACAACCAGGCCAAAAAGACCGGCCAATACCGGCCGGTCATCACCGAGATAAAGAAAAAAGGCCCGCCCAAGGAGTCGGAAAATTTATCCGGGTGTACCATGTGCGGGCCATCGCACCGTTAAGTGGCAATTCAAACACGTGTCAATTTTAATTGTTGGAACAACCTTCGCAGTAGCCGGTATCCGGTTCACTATAGGTACAACTGGTATACCCCTTCGAATCCACTGCTTTTACCCAGTAATAATAAACTATGGGGCAAGTAACTGTGGAATCCCTGTAAACATATCTCTCACATGAGGCATCAGCAATCCTTGTTCCCACAAGCGTCTTTGCTCCTTCGAGTGAAGAGGCACGGTAGATCTTATATGACTTTGCCCCGGACACGGATTC
>DATGCF010000127.1:0-6822 GCA_035312245.1 Desulfosalsimonadaceae bacterium | reverse complement strand
GGTGGCCAGAAAACGGGTGCCGATCCAGACGCCGGTGCATCCCATGGCCAAAGCGGCGGCAATGCCCCGGCCGTCTCCGATGCCGCCGGCCCCAAGCACCGGCACCGGGTGGGCGGCATCAATGGCCGCGGGCAATAGCGCCATGGTCCCGATGCGCCCGGTATGGCCGCCGCCTTCATGGCCCTGGGCAACCAGCAGATCAATGCCGGAATCGGCCATTCGCTTGGCATTTTTGGCATTGCCGGTGATGCCCAGCACTTTCATCCCGACGGCGTGGGCCCGTTCCACCATGAATCCGGGATTGCCGAGGCCGGCGCAAAAAAGCGGCACCTTTTCGTCGATACACACATCCACTGCCTCCTTGGGCCGCATGGTTGTGGTATTTAAGCGGAGAATGGTGTCCACGTCCGGCAGCTGCATCTCTTCTGTCAGCTTGTTAAGCCAGTCCAGGTGTTCTTTTGGAATCGTTTGAACCACATCTTTTAAGGGCATCTCCGTCGGGCCGCCGCCGGAGGCCGCGGCATCGGCTTCCGCCGATAGGCTTTTGGGCAGGAGCAGATCCACGCCGTACGGCTTGTCGGTCTGGGCCTTGATTTCCCGGATCGCCTCCCGGAGCTCATCCACGGTAAACCCGCTGCCACCCAAAACGCCCAGACCGCCGGCTTCAGATACCGCCACGACCAGTTCAACCGGGGCACCGGTGTTCTCGCCGATCAGGGTGGGGCCCATGCCGGCACTTATGATGGGATATTCAATGCCCAGCATGTCGCATAACGGGGTCTTTAATACATATCTGCTCATGGCGGCCTCCTGTGAAAACAATGGTTTGGTTGGGGAATTTTTTGGTTATGACGGTAATTGAGCTGAAATTCAAGCTGAAATTGGGGATGCTTTTCGCGTCTTGCCCGGTTCATCAAAACCGGGTATATATAAAAGTTTTAGTACCGTCTCAATCTTGCTCTTAATCTTACTTTAACCAATTATAAGCGACCCAATTATTTTGAAATTCAGTCAATACAACTATTCGAAGGGAGGGGAAAAATGACGGAGAAATTTTTCAGCGAGCGGAATTTAAAGTTTTTGCTCTATGAAGTGCTGGACACCGAAAGCCTGACCCGGCTGCCGGTATTTTCCCAGCATAACCGGAAGATGTTTGACATGGTAATTGACGCCGGCATTCGCCTGGCAAAAGAGCTTTTCAAACCATGCCTTGAGGAGATGGACAAGCAGCTGCCGGAGTTAAAAGACGGCCGCGTGCGGGTGCACCCTTGGGTGGGAAGGATCCTTAAGGAGGCCGGGGACGGCGGCTGGATCGGCCTGCGGTTTCCCGAGGCGGAAGGCGGCGAGCAGCTGCCCAATACCATCGGCAGTGCCTGCGACTTCATATTCACCGCAGCCAACTATTCAGCCTCGGTCTATTCGCATTTAACTTCGGGCGCCGCGCACCTGATCCTCTCATTCGGCAGCAGGTCGCTGATTGACGCCTATGTGCCGAACATGCTTTCCGGCAGATGGCAGGGGACCATGGCATTGACCGAACCCCAGGCCGGAAGCTCCCTCTCGGATATTACCACAACCGCCATACCTGCGGATGACGGGGATTATACCATCAGGGGCCAGAAAATATTTATCTCCGCGGGAGACCATGACGGGGCCGAAAATGTCGTGCATCTTATGCTGGCGCGCATCGAAGGGGCGCCAGCCGGCACCAAGGGGATTTCTCTTTTTGTCGTTCCGCGGCTGCGGCCGGATGATTCCGGCAAATCCGTTTCCAATGACATCACGGTCACCCAGGTCTACCACAAGCTGGGCTATCGGGGCGCCCCGATCACGGAGCTTTCCATCGGCGAAAAAGAGGACTGCCGGGGCTACCTGGTGGGCGAGGCGCACAAGGGCCTTAAATATATGTTCCAGATGATGAACGAGGCCCGGGTGGGCGTGGGCGTCGGTGCCGCGGGCATCGCCTCGGCCGCCTATTATGCGGCATTGGACTATGCCGGCTCCCGGACCCAGGGCCGGCCGATTACCTCAAAGAATCCGGCTAAGCCGCAGATTCCCATCATCGAGCATGCGGACGTCAAACGGATGCTCTTATTCCAGCGGGCCGTGGTTGAAGGCTCGCTCGCCCTTCTCCTTCAATGCAGCTTATACAGCGATTACATTCATGCCGAAGCCGGGGAGGAAAAGGAGGCGGCCAATCTCATGCTGGAAATCTTGACGCCGGTGGCCAAAACCTATCCATCGGAGATGGGGATTCTCTCCACCAGCCAAAGCATTCAATGTTTGGGCGGCTACGGCTACTGCGAGGATTTTCCCGTGGAGCAGTATTTCCGCGATGCGCGCATCCATCCCATCCACGAGGGCACCACCGGCATCCAGGGCATGGATCTCCTGGGTCGAAAGGTGATTATGGCGGATGGAAAGGCATTTCAGCTGTATCTGAAAACAATTCGGGAAACCGTCCGGGAAGCATCCGAAGGTCCTGAATTCTTAAAGGCTTATGCTGACCAGCTGGAAACGGCGCTAACGAGTCTGGAAACTGTTACTTTTAACCTGATCGGCGTGGCCCAGTCCAAAGGGCCGGCCGCCTACCTGGCCGATGCCACCCTTTATCTTGAATTTTTCGGCATCATGACAGTGGCCTGGCAGTGGCTGAAGCAGGGCATTATCGCAGAAAAAGCCCTTCAATCCGCCAAATCCAAGCGGGAGAAAAACTTTTATCAGGGGAAAATCTATACCTTCAAATATTTCTTCGAGTACGAACTGCCAAAAGCAGAGGGTCTGGGCAGGCGGCTGTCAAGCACGGATAATTTGACACTGGAGATGGAGAGCGTGTTTTTTAATGATTGATGGTTTTAATATTGGAATCTTTACGAAGCTATTAAAGATGAAATGGCGGACCAATTCCAGATCGGCGCGTCCGCAGCATCATCGAGGGCTATCCAGGGCCAGCCCCGGGGATAGGGGGTGACAAAGGTTCGGGTATCCTTGAGTGTCGGATGGAGGATTGAGAGTTCGGTGGCGCAAAGGGCGATTTGCTTTTCCGGAAGAGGCGCGCTGGCGCCGTAGCGGAGGTCGCCCAGCACGGGATGGCCGATATGGGCAAACTGCGCCCGGATCTGGTGGTGCCGGCCGGTCTCCAGGTCGATTTCAACCAGGGTTCTTGAATGGCCGGTATCAAGCACCCGATAAAAAAGCCGGGCTTCCCGGGTTTTTGGCGTGGGCTGGTCCATAATCCGGCTGGATCTGCCGTTGATGCGCTCAAGTGAATGCCCCAAGTGCCCGGAAGCCTGTTTGATAACCCCTTCCACCACGGCCGCGTATTTTTTCTCCACCGCCCCGGTCCGAAACTGCTCGCTTAATCGGCCGGCCGCCTTTGATGTCCGGGCGAACAGGATCACGCCGGCCACCGGCCGGTCCAGCCGATGGACCAGGCCCAGAAACACCCGGCCGGGCTTTTGGTATCGGTCTTTCAACCAGATCTTGGCCAGTTCCAGAAGCGACGGGTCCTTTGTCTGATCGGCCTGAACGAGCAGACCGGCCGGCTTGTAAAGGGCCAGCAGGTGGTTGTCTTCATAGAAAACCGGCCAGTTTTCGATAAAAAAATAGGGACGGGATGCATTCATTTGAGATTTGATGTATAAGATTTAATGTGTATCAAATGGATAAAAGCATTCTATTAACTTATTTTTTCAAAAGATGAAAAAACCATTCAAACCGAGGAATACCAAGGGTCACACCCAGGCGGACATGGCCGCGCTGATTGAAGGCGCCGGGATTTTCCTGTCCGATGCCCAGCTCTATCAATTATGGTCCTATCACACCCTGCTGCGCCGGTACAACTCGGAGTTAAACCTCACCCGGATTCACAACTTCACCAATATGGTGCAAAAGCTCTACGTGGATTCCATCCTGCCCGGCCAGATGGTGAAGCTCCCCTCGCCGCTTTTAGATATCGGCACCGGCCCCGGCATGCCCGGGATTCCGTTAAAAATCGCATTTCCGGACCTGGAAATCATTCTGGCGGAAAGCCGGCAGCATCGGGCAGAATTTCTGGAAACGGTGATCGAAGCATTGACCCTTGAAAATATATCGGTGGTTGGCCGGGGCATTACGCCGAAATTTGAGCAGCCGGTCGCCGGAGTGGTTACCCGGGCGGTTGAATCCATTGAGAAAACCCTGGCCCGCATTAACGGCTGCCTGGCCGAGGACGGACTGGCCGTCTTTATGAAGGGGCCGGCCTGTGATGAGGAGATTTCCGCTGCCGGCGACCGGTTCAACCAATTCTATGCACTGCTGATAAATCAATCCTACCAGATTCCTGATACTCCGCATCGCCGCCGCCTGGTGGTTTTCCGCCGGATTGACGCGCCGAAGTGGGAGAAGGAGAAAAGAGCCATGAGTAAGCACGTTATCCGCAAAATCGAGAGCGAGCAGAACGATACATTTAAGGAGCTTAAAAAACTCTTGACCAGCCGGGGCATTAAAAAACAGGAAAGAGCTTTGGTTGCGGGCGCCAAGCAGGTCCGGGAGATCATGCGGGACTTTCCGGACCGCTGCGATGCCTGGCTCTCCGAGGGCAGCCACCAAGCGCCTCCGGAAGAAGCGCCGGACACTCTTTCCTGGTATCAACTGAGCCCCAAGCTCTTTCAGGAACTTGACGTAAACGGCACCCAGTCGCCGCTGCTGCTTGTCACCACCCCGCGCGTGGGTAAATGGCAGCGCTATGACTGTTTCCCGGAAGGCTGCACCCTGCTGGTTCCCTTCCAGGACCCGGAAAATGTCGGGGCGGTCATTCGATCGGCGGTGGCCTTTGGGGTCAAAAGCATCGTTCTTTTGGCTGAAAGCGCCCATCCCTATCATCCCAAGGCGGTGCGGGCTTCCGGCGGATCGGTTCTTTATGCCAACCTTTATCAGGGGCCGTCCATTTTGGAACTGCCGGATGATCTCCCCATCATCGCTTTATCCGGAGAAGGCAAAGATATCGCCGAGTGCGCGTTTCCGGAAGCCTTCGGCCTGTTGCCCGGCGTGGAGGGAACCGGACTGCCGGAGCATCTGCGGGCAAACAGTGTGGCGATTCCGGTCAGTGATGCCGTGGAATCCCTGAACGCCGCCACTGCCGCGGGTATTGCGCTGTATCTCTGGTCCCGGTCAGGCCGGAAATAGTAGTCTTATGTTTCTGCCAACAACGAAAACCGAAATGACGGCCCTGGGCTGGGATCGGCTCGACGTGATCCTGGTCACCGGGGACACCTATATTGATTCCCCGCACATCGGGGTGGCGGTGATCGGTAAAACCCTTGTGAATGCAGGGTATCGCGTTGGCATCATCGCCCAGCCGGACACGGATTCGGATGCGGATATTGCCCGGCTCGGCAAGCCGGTGCTTTTCTGGGGGATCACGGCCGGGTGCATGGATTCGATGGTCGCCAACTATACGGCTACAAAAAAACCCCGCAAACAGGATGACCTCACTGCCGGCGGTCAAAACACCCGCCGGCCGGACCGGGCCAGCATCGTTTATACTAACCTGATCCGCCGGTATTTTAAGAAGACGGCACCGATCGTCTTGGGCGGCATAGAGGCGAGCCTGCGGCGGATCTCGCATTATGACTTTTGGTCCAACCGCATCCGGCGATCCATCCTTTTTGATGCCAAGGCGGATATTCTGGTTTATGGCATGGGGGAAAAACCGGTTATTGAACTGGCAGGCCGCCTGGCCGCCGGAAAGCCGTTCACCGATATCCGGGGTATCTGCTATATTTCGACTGAAAAGCCCGCTGGATTTATTGAAATGCCGATGCATGAACGAGTCAAGCAGGACAAATCGGCATTTCAAGACATGTTCCAGATCTTTTATGAAAACAATGACCCGAAAACGGCAAACGGATTGTTGCAATTGCAGGACACGCGTTACTTGGTCCACAATCCACCGCCAGTTCTGCAAACCACTGAGGAACTGGACCAAATTTACGAGGCCGGTTATGAACGCGAAGTGGCCCCGCATTACCGCCAGTTTGGCAATGTCAAGGCCATGGACACCATCCGGTTTTCCATCACCACCCACCGGGGCTGCTACGGGGAGTGTCATTTCTGTGCCATTGCCGTGCACCAGGGAAGCACCATTGTGGGGCGGAGCGAGGCTTCCATATTGAGAGAAGCCCGGGAAATGACAGCGCATCCGCTGTTTAAGGGCATTATCCAGGATGTGGGCGGGCCGACCGCCAACATGTACGGCATCGAATGCAAGCGCAAGATAGAAAAGGGCGCCTGCCGGCACAAGCGGTGCCTGACGCCCGAGCCTTGCAAACACCTGCCGGTCAATCATGGCCGCCAAGTGCGGCTACTTGTGAAAATCCGTAAAATTCCGGGCGTCAAAAAGGTCTTTGTGGGCTCCGGCGTCCGCCATGACCTGATCCTGGCCGATCGCAGTCAGGGGAATAAATATCTTGAAACCCTGATCAAGCATCACATCTCCGGTCAGTTAAAGATCGCCCCGGAGCATTCAGAGGATCATATCCTGTCGCTTATGGGAAAGCCGGACATTGAAAAGACCCGGCAATTTATCCAATGGTTTCATGAAAAGAACCGACAAATAGGGAAAAAGCAGTATCTGACCTGCTATTTTATCGCCGCCTATCCGGGCTGCACCCTGAAAGATATGCATCGGTTAAAGGCATTTGCCCGGGAGGAACTCAAATTTACGCCCGAGCAGATTCAGATTTTTACCCCGTCGCCGTCAACCATCGCCACATTGATGTATCATACCGAGGCCGATTGGCCGTCCGGCCGTCCCATTTTCGTTGAGAAGACAGCCGCCGG
>DATGCF010000126.1:0-7772 GCA_035312245.1 Desulfosalsimonadaceae bacterium | reverse complement strand
TATTCAGTCTTACTGGGACCTAAATTGAGCGATTTAGGTGGGAATAGAAATGAAACATTAAGGCGTAACTTGATACACAAATGTTTCAATTGGATGCTTCAAATAAAAAGAACAGGACTGCCCATTTCTCCGGATACAGCGCGCAATTTATGACTAAAGCATTGAGAACTGGGATTTTTTTCAAATTTCCGTTTGAATTCCAGGTGCTAACCCTTATATTACATTGTGGCACAGGTCTTGAAGAGTGTATCAGTTAAGAGAATGTCACTTCGGGCGCAGATCCTGATCCCGGGTGATGCAACCCAACCGTAATAACAGGAGGATATATGCCAGAAAAATCCAAAGATGCAGGTAAAGAAAAAAAAGAAAAAAAGGTTCTTAGTTTGAAGGACGCCACCATTTGCGATGCAACCGCGCAAATGCTTGAAAAAGCCAGAAAAGATGGCGTGGAAACGGCCTTCGATCGCGCCGCCAGCATGAAAGCGTGCCCGATCGGTGCGGATTCTGCATGCTGTAAGCACTGCTCAATGGGTCCATGCCGGCTAAACGCCAAGGATCCATATGGCAAGGTGGGGGTCTGCGGAGCGACCATTGATACGATCATGGCCCGAAACTTTGCGCGCATGGTGGCTTCCGGCGCGGCGGCCCATACTGACCACGGGATGTCCATGCTGGATGTTTTCCGGGAGGTTGTAAACGGCAATATTCCCGACTACAAGGTGAAGGACCACATTAAGCTGGAGTCTGTGGCCCGTTCTGTGGGGATTGAGGTCGAAGGTAAGGGACCCGAGGAAATCGCCAGGGAACTCTATGAAGAACTTGAGCGGACTTATACGCAAGTCGATGGTGAAATCCCGTTCATGAAGCGGGTGCCGGAAAAAACCCTGGAGACATGGCGGAAGCTAGGCATCGTTCCCCGGGGCGCCATGCGGGAAATCATGGAACTGATGCACCGCACCCACATGGGCGTTGACCAGCACTATGAAAACATTACCCGCCAGTGCAGCCGAACAGCGCTTTCTGATGGATGGGGCGGCTCCATGGTGGCTACCGAAATTTCGGACATCCTCTTCGGAACCCCGGTGCCGGTGGCAGCGGATGTAAACATGGGCGTGCTGAAAGAGAATATGGTCAACATTATCGTCCATGGCCACGAGCCCAATCTTTTTGAATCCATTCTGGAATCGGTCAATGAGCCGACCCTGATCGAAGCAGCCAAGGAAGCCGGTGCGGACGGTATCAACCTGGTTGGCATGTGCTGCTCGGGAGCTGAAATGCTTTCCCGGCACGGTGTGCCCCATGCCGGGAACTTCATGTCCACGGAAGCGATTCTGGTGACCGGTGCAGTGGATTCCATGGCAGTGGATGTTCAGTGCATCAAGCAGGGGCTGGCCAAGGTGGCCGAGTGCTACGGAACGTATCTGTTTACCACCAACCCGCGTTGCCACATAGAGGGGGCGCAGCACATCGAGTTCCATGAGCATACGCCCAAGGAAAGCACGGATGAAATCGTGATCAAATCGATTTCGCGGTTCAAAAACCGGAAGATGCCGGTGCAGATTCCGCAGATCACCAATACGGGCATTCACGGCTTCTCCCACGAATACATCAACTACATGCTCGGCGGCTCTTTCCGCGCCAGTTACACGCCGCTCAACGACAACATCATCAACGGCCGCATCCGCGGGGTGGCCGGCGTGGTCGGCTGCACCAATCCCCGGGTGAAACATGACTATGTACATGTGGAGCTGGTCAAGGAGCTGATCAAAAACGATGTCCTGGTGCTCCAGACCGGATGTTCACAGATTTCGCTGGCCAAAGCCGGCCTGCTGACCCCTGAAGCCGCCTACCTGGCAGGCCCCGGACTGAGGGAGGTCTGTGAAACCGTCGGTATGCCGCCGGTGCTCGGTATGGGCTCCTGCGTGGATAACAGCCGGATCCTGATTGCAGCGGCGGAAATGGTAAATGAGGGCGGACTCGGCGAGAGTATGGCGGATCTGCCGGTTGCCGGTGCTGCACCGGAATGGATGAGTGAAAAAGCCATCTCCATTGGGCACTACTTTGTCGCCTCCGGCGTATACACTGTATTCGGCGTGACTTTCCCGATTGTTGAGAACACCAAGTTCCATGACCTGCTCTTTAACGGCCTGGAACAGCAGGGGCTCGGCAAATGGGGATTTTCCCCGGACCCAAAGCAAATGGCGGATATGATGATCGCCCATATCGACAAAAAACGCAAAGATCTGGGCATTGACAAGGCCCGCGAACGCGTCCTGGTGGATATGTCCGACAGGCGCGAAATGGCCTGATTGGGGCTGAAAAAATACCTAAAACCGCAATATAACGTGGATAAAAGCAAAGGGGGGATTGATATCCCCCCTTATTTATTTTATAACCAGAATGACTTTTGCGCGTCTTACTCTTACTCTTGCTCTTAATCTTAATCTAATAGAGTAAGATTAAGACGGAATGGATTATAATTTGAACATCGGATGTTCTGATTGGAATGAGCGAATATATCACCCATGAGCCGTCCGGCCGCTCTGTCGGCCGGGTTGATAAAAAATATTTTACCTTTGCCGAGCCGCCCAATGAGATGATGCTCGACAGCGGCCGCCGGCTCGGGCCCATTACCATTGCCTATGAGACCCTGGGTGCCCTGAACGCGAAAAAAAACAATGTGATCCTTGTACTGCATGCCCTGACCGGAGATTCCCATGTGGCTGGCCACTACTCGGAAAACGATGCCAAGCCCGGCTGGTGGGATAACATGGTTGGGCCCGGCAAAGGGATTGACACGGATAAATATTTTGTCATCTGCTCGAATGTCCTGGGCGGATGCATGGGCTCAACCGGTCCGGCATCTATTAATCCGGAAACCGGAAAGCCCTATGGCCTGGATTTCCCCCTGGTCACCATCGGGGATATGGTGCGGGCCCAAAAAGCACTCCTTGATCATCTGGGCATCCAACGGATACTCTCCATGAGCGGCGGCTCCATGGGCGGCATGCAGGTTCTGCAATGGTGCGTCCAGTATCCGGAAATGGTCCAATCCGCCATCCCCCTCGCCACCACCCTGCGGCATTCGGCGCTGGCCATCGCATTCAACGAGGTGGCCCGACAGGCCATCATCGCAGACCCGAACTGGAACAACGGCAATTACTATGACGGCCCGCAGCCGAATCTGGGCCTGTCCGTAGCACGGATGATCGGGCACATCACCTATCTGTCCGATGAGGCCATGCGGCGGAAATTCGGCCGAAGACTTCAGGATCGGGAGGATTTTTCATTCAATTTTGACGGAGACTTCCAGGTGGAAAGCTATCTCCGCTACCAGGGGGCCAAGTTTGTTGAACGCTTTGACGCCAATTCCTTTCTTTATGTCACCAAAGCGGCCGACTATTTTGATCTGACCCAGCAGGGCAGCCAGGCTTCAGCGGTGGATGCCTTCTCTCGTGCGTTGGCGCGATTTCTGGTGATATCTTTTACCTCAGACTGGCTCTATCCCACTTACCAGTCCAGGGATATGGTCAAGGCCATGAAAAAAAACGGTTTAAATGTGAGTTTCTGCGAGGTTGAAGCCGAATGGGGGCATGATGCGTTTCTGCTTCCCAATGAGCGGCTGTCCCATCTGATCAGTGGATTTATCGACAGTGTCTATGAGCAGCTTACATAATACGGCGGTGCGCTATGATCTCCAGATCATCGCCTCGTGGATCAGTCCCGATTCAAAGGTGATCGGACTGGGATGCGGCGAGGGCGAACTGCTTTACTACCTCAAGCATCAAAAGCAGGTGAAAGAAACCGGAGTTGAATTAATTGAATCCCGGGTGGCGGAATGCATCAATAAGGGGCTTACGGTCATTCAGGGCGATATCAATGCAGAAATCCAGGATTATGCGGATGATGCCTTTGACTATGTGGTTTTAAGCCAGACGCTCCAGCAGGTTTATGACCCGCTGAGGCTGGTGGGGGAAATGCTCCGGATCGGCCGGAAGGTGATCGTCAGTTTTCCGAATTTTGGACATTGGTTTGTCCGCCTCCAGCTGCTGCTTACCGGCCATGCCCCGATCACCCCGCAGCTGCCCTATCAGTGGTATGAAACGCCCAATATCCGGGTGCTTTCTATCAAGGATTTCCGGAAGTTTGCGAAAGAAGTGGGATTCAGCATATTAAAAGAGGCCACCATTAACACGGACCGGGAGGATAAGACCGGCAATTACGTCGCGTTTATGCCGAACCTGCGGGCAACCTACGGGATTTATCTGATCAGCCGGTCAAACACCAAATAGGAACCTAAATAGGAAAAACAAATGGGCAAAGGCTATGTCATACTCGGTGAAACCACCGACTACCTGACCGGGGAAACGATCACGCTTACCCATGATGAACAGGCGAGACAGAAAATTGTCCGCTACCTGGTTGAAGAAAAGGGGTATCGGAAAAACGAAATTACCCGGCGCCTGGAACTGCCGGTTACTGTTGACGGCAATACCGGCCAAGCCCGGATCGATTTTGTTATCCGGATAAACGATACAGTCTATGCAATTGTGATCTACGGCCCGGGCTCGCTGGTTTCGCGGCAGAAGCCGGCCATTGCCGCGGCCTGCCTGATCGAGTCCTATACGGTACCGATCACCATTGTGACAAACGGTATTGACGCGCATGTGCTGGACACGGATTCCGGCAAGATGATCGGCGAGGGGTTCGCCGCCATGCCTTCCAGAGACGAAGCCATTGCGGCCATAAACACTATAACGCTTAAACCGGTCACCGACAAGCGGCGTGAAAAAGCCCGGCGTATTCTATATGTCATGGACATCCTGACTGAAAAAGAATGTGATGATTATTGTGAATTCTGTGAATAGTGAAAGCCAAAATTATCGGGAAGAGCTGATTACGGTATATGAAGACAGTATCCGGCAGACGGTCAATGAAGCCATAATTATTGAAGAGCCGCTTTCTATTCGTATTGATGGCTCCCCCTACTCGCTCGTCATGCGCAGCCCGGGGGATGAAAAAGCCCATGTGGCGGGTTTCTGCCTGTCTGAAGGGATTATTGACCATTCGGGCGACATGCGAAATCTGAGCTTCTGTACCGAAGACGGGGTGAATGTGGCCACTGTTTCACTGACTCCGGACAGAAAAAAAAAAATTGCCGACATCCTGGACCGAAAAGGCTTTATCAGCCAGACCAGCTGCGGCATCTGCGGAAAGGAAATGGCCGAAGATATCCGCCAAATTTTGACACCCGCCCCCAATAACTGCCGGTTTGCCACCGAAGAGATGTTTCACGGGATTAATCTGCTGCCCCAGCATCAGCAGCTTCACAAGAAAACCCGCAGCGCCCATGCCGCCATGATATTTGACAAGGCCTTAACCCCGCTTGCCTTTGCCGAAGATGTGGGCCGGCACAACGCATTGGACAAGGCCATCGGCCAGGTGGTACTGGACCAAAGGCTTTCCGACGCTGTTTTCGGGGCCATGTCCTCCCGGCTCAGCTATGAACTGGTCCAGAAGGCGGCCCGCGCCCGGCTGGAAATATTAATCGGCATTTCGCGGCCTACCGCCCTGGCCATTGATCTCGCACGCTCTGTCAACATGACCCTGGCCAGCACCAAAAACAGAAAACTGATGATTTTCTGCGGTCAGGATCGGGTTTTTGCAGCCTGACAGGAGATACTGCTTTGCCGTTTAAAGAAATCCCCGGCCTTCCCGGAAAAGTCTACATACCGGAACATAACCCGGATGCGCCCAAAAAAAATGACTGCCCGGACTGTTTTTCCTGCCAGATGTGCAGCGACAGCCGCTGTCGGGTCTGCCGCCGCCAGCATGAACCCTGCCAGGGCCGGCATATTAAAAACGAATTCGATTTATCCAGGCCCTTTCTATCGATTCAAAACATCACCATCCGGGCGGGCGGCCAATCATTTTTTAAAAATCTGAACTGGGACATATATCCAAATCAGCACTGGGCCATTGTCGGACTGACCGGCGCCGGTAAATCACTATTGGTAAAGGCCATTCAGCGCAAGGTGCCCCTGTCAGCCGGCAGAATCGTTTACTTTTCTAATGAAAAGGCATCCAATGCCAACCACGGCCGGTTGTATTTCGAGCGCGGGGAAATTATAAGGGTGGCCATGGATGCTAATGAAAAAGACCGTTTCCACCAAGCCCGGTGGCACAGCATGGAAGCGGAAGCCTCAAAACGGGTGATCGACTACCTGGATCCGGCAAATATTCACCGACGCTCTCCCTATGAAATCATAGACCATAACCTTGATTTGTCCCCCTTCTTTTCCCGCCGGAATTGGCTGCTCAAGCAGATGGCGGCCGAATACCTGCTCGACCGACGGATGATCCATTTATCCAACGGAGAATGGCGGAAAATAAAGCTTATCCGGGCCCTGATGCAGTCCCCCAAGCTCCTGATCATTGAAAATCCATTGGCCGGCCTGGATAGCGCCTCGCGGCAGCATATGTATCAAATTATAGAGGAGCTTCTGGCATCGTTTGAGACGAAAATTATCCTGGTCTCAACCACAGTGGATAACCTTCCAACCGGTATTTCGCATGTGATCTGTGTGTCGGACAATCAGATACTGGCAAAAGGGGAAAAAGAAAAGATTCTGAACACCCCTTCTGTTCAAAATTTATCGGCCGAAAACCAATCGTTATCCAACAGCCGGCTTGCCCCAATGCTGCCTCATTTCAAAGCGCCGGACTCGGATAATGAACCGGTGATTGAAATGAAAAATGTCTCTGTTCGGTATATAGGGACACCGGTACTGCACGATATTACCTGGCAGGTGCGCACGGATGAACAATGGGCGATTCTTGGGCCGAACGGCGCGGGAAAGAGCACCCTTCTCAGCCTGGTACTGGCTGATAATCCGCAAGCTTATGCCAATGACATCAAACTGTTCGGGAAAAACCGGGGATCCGGGGAAAGTATCTGGGAAATCAAAAGGCATATCGGCTGGGTGGCACCGGAACTGCACCGGGCCTATGCCTATGGGTTCTCCTGCATGCACGTGGTCTGCTCCGGATTTTTCGATTCCATTGGTCTTTACCGAAAACCGAATCAAAAGCAGCTTGATGCGGCGGCCCGCTGGATGAATGCTTTGGGGCTTGACCACCTCTCAGAACATTCATTTCAAAGGATTTCTGAAGGCGAGCAGCGACTCATCTTAATATGCCGGGCACTGGTGAAAAGCCCGCAGCTTTTAATCCTGGATGAACCCTGTATGGGCCTGGACAATTTCTATCGCCAGGCGATCCTACGCCTGCTTGGCAACCTATGTGATCAGGGCGGTGTCCAGCTTCTGTACGTCACCCATCGGCTGAATGAACTGCCGGCGTCAATTACTCATGTGCTTAAACTGGCAAACGGGCAAATTGCCGCAAAGGGCAGGCGGGAACAGGTACTTGACGAATTTCCAGCGGTCGATTATGAAGGTCAATAGAATAAATAAGGAAGGCGATTGTCTCTATGGATATTCGCAATCAAATTAAAAATCTTCTGCAATCCGCCGCAAAAGAAAGAACCATCTCCGATGTGCGGATCGGCCTGGGCTATACCGCGGTCATGCTGGATAACGGCCAGACCGGGCTTGGATTTACCTTTCACCGGGACATGCCGGAGCGCTGCAGTCTTTTTACCGGAGCGCTGCCCCTGGAAGGCCGGCCGGCAGCAGAAATGCTGGAATTTATCGGCTCTTCGAAAAAGATTGAAACAGCGGTGGGCATGGCCACTGCCAATGCCCTGGCCA
>DATGCF010000125.1:0-2780 GCA_035312245.1 Desulfosalsimonadaceae bacterium | reverse complement strand
GGCGGTTGTAGAAGGCGATCACATCACGGCGATTCAGCATGCCCTGAAGCACCCCCAGATCGTCTTCCGCCACCACCGGCAGGCTGTCGATATTCTTGGTGGTAAATTTCTGCAGTACCGTATTTAAATCCTCGGATGCGGTGGTGGAGACCACCTCGGAGGTGGCGATATCCTTCATGACCACCAGGTGCTCGATTTCCGGGGAAAAAAGCACACCCCGCACATCCGTACTCGAAAAAATGCCCACCATCCGGTTGTTCTCATTCATGACCGGAAAATAATGCTGCTTGGTTCTGGAAAAAAAGGTCTTGAATTCCGAAAACGGCATATCCTGCCGGATGCTTTCCACCTTGCGAACCAGATGCATGAGATCCTGCACCTTCATCATCTGCAGAATATCCACCATGAATTCCCCCGCATGGGCGGGCGAGGCCACCCGATTCTGCACCTGCTTGGCGTAAATGGTCCAATTCTTGGCCCCCATATACGTAATGGAGCAGACAAACAGGCTGGGGAGCAGCAGCTGATAGGAGTTGGTCATCTCACTGACAAAAATAATGGTAGAAATGGGGGCATTGGATACGGCGGTAAAAAACCCGGCCATGCCCACCACCACAAACGCGCTGGGATGGGTGACCACTGTCGGCATCAGCTGGTTGAAGGCCGTGCCGATCGCCCCGCCCATGGCCCCGCCGATGACCACGGACGGCCCGAACACCCCGCCGCTGCCGCCGGAGCCGATGGAAAACGCGGTGGTAAAAATCTTGCCGATGGCAATGGAGAGAAGCAGCAGAATCGAGAGTTCCCCATTTAGCGCCTGCTGGGCGAATCCATATCCAAACGCCAGGGCCTGGGGCAGAAAAAAGCCGATAATTCCGGTGAGCAGCCCCCCGATGGCCGGCTTGATATGGTTGGGGATCTGAAAGGAATGAAATACCCGGACCGTGCCGTAAAAGGTTTTGACATAAACAAAGCTAAGCACCACCAGGGCCATGGAGAGCACGGCATAGGGCCCGAGCTCCAGGGGGTTTTTGAACATGACATCCGGTGAATCAAAAAGCGAGCCCCAGCCAAACACAATACAGAACAGGCAGTAGGCCACCACAGAAGAAATCCCCGCGGGGATAATCACCTCGGATTCAAATTCCGGATCCCGGTAGAGCACCTCTGAGGCGAACAGGGCACCGGCCAGGGGGGCGCGGAAAATACTGCCGACGCCTGCGCCGATGCCCGCGGCCAGCATGATCCGGCGTTCGCGCTCCGACAAATTCAGCCGGGTCGCCAGAAACGAGCCGAATCCGGCGCCGATTTGGGCAATGGGGCCTTCGCGGCCGCCGGAGCCGCCCGTGGTTAAGGTAATCGCGGAAGCAATGGTCTTGATAAACGGAATCCGGCCCCGCATGTAGCCGCCCTTGTTGTGGTAGGCCTCGATGGCGGCGTCCGTGCCGTGGCCTTCGGCCTCCGGGGCAAAGGTATAGACCAGCCAGCCGCTTAAAATGCCGCCGAACGCGGGCAGAAATAAAAGTATCCACCGGCTGTAGGATGTGGTGCTGGGATGAAACAGGTGCTGCTCCCCGGCCGGCGCCGGCGGACGATACCCGGCGATCATATCCATGAAGAAATGCCCGCCCAGCTGGCACAGATAATGAAAGATCACGGAGCCCAGCCCGGCGATAATGCCGATCAATACAAAAAAAAACATCCATTTGCCGGCCCGGGCGACATCAAACGGGTTGAACCGCTGCCTGAGAAATTCAATGATTTTTTGGACGGGCAAAAATATATTCATCATGGACGCCGGTTCTGGCTAAGCCCCCCCCTACCCGCTTAAATCGGCCACCGCCTGGCGCATGTCGTCAAAAAGGGTCTGGATATCCGAGACTTCCAGGCAGGAAAACGCAATCCGGATATCGTGCTCGCCCAGGGCGATCACCCCGATCCCGTATTGGTCCAGCAGGTGCTTCCGCAGCTTTTCCGCATTCACGGTTTTCAACTGCACGCACATGAAGTAGCCGGAGTTAAACGGATAGACCGTCCAGGCATCATCGTATTTGGGGTCCTTCAGGACCTGCTTCACCTTGTCGGCCCGGGATTTCATCAGCTCAAACTTATGGGCCTTTTCCTCCGGATACGTGCTGCTTTTCATGGATTTTAAAACAATGGACTGGCTCAAGTGAGAAGCGTTGGAAATGTTTCCCCGCACGCAGCCCGCGGTTTTTCTCTCCAGCGCATCATAGACCGCGGCCGGATCACCGTCAAAACTCGCCCCATAGGTCATAAATCCGACCCGGAGCCCCCAGACATAGTTTTCCTTGGTGGCGCCGTCTAACTTGATGGGCAAAAGCCGGGGGTGGAGGCCACAGAGTCTTGCAAAAATCGATTCCTTAAGGGCGGATTCATCATAAAAAAGCCCGAAATAGGCGTCATCGCAGATCACGATCACATTGGTGCCGGATTCGGCCACCTCCTTTAAAACGCTCACCATGCGGTCCGCCTCATCCGCCGTGATGGTGTAGCCGGTGGGATTATGCGGAAAATTCAACAGCACGCATATCTTGTCCCGGGTTTCCGCCTGCTTGCGGATCGTTTCGGCAAATGCCTCCGTGTGATAGCCGCCGGATTCCGTAAAAATGGGATAATTGACGATGGCCGCTTTTTTGCGGACGCTTAGAATCATGTTGTAATTGCCCCACATCATATCCGGCAAAATGATCACATCCCCGGGGTCCACCCAGACGTCGGCGACCACGCTGATGGCGTTGGTAATGCCGTTGGCCACC
>DATGCF010000124.1:0-2839 GCA_035312245.1 Desulfosalsimonadaceae bacterium | reverse complement strand
TGGAAATGGTCGGTGATCCGTTGCGGTTAAAAGCAAGCACGCTCGGCGGCGGGATGAAAATGGCTCAGGACTACGGCCGGGAAATCGCGGCCAAACTGCAATAGCAAGCGCGGAGGGATAATATGACGACACCCCAGCACTGCCCGGGATTTCAACAATTCAAGCATTTGAAATCATTCACCTGTAATTGCCCTGAATGCAGCGACGCATTGGAAATATTTTCTGATGAGTTTGACAAGCCGCACAAATGCCCAAAATGCGGTAAGGATATCGATTTTACCCAATGCACGCTATCCGGCAGCGCCTGATGGCGGGAATGAATCGGCATATGCGAAAAATCATTCTCATCCTAATCGGATCGGCAGTAGTGACGGTAATAGGCTCGGCCGCCTTATCAGCCGCACAGGCGCAGGCGGATAAGGGGGCGGCGATGATGCAGCTTGAGAGCGGCCGCCTGCCGGCCGCTACGTTTCCGCATCGATTGCACCAGGAAAAGCTTGATGACTGCAATGCATGTCACTCCATGTTTCCGCAAAAGCGCGGGGCCATCAAGGAACTGCAGGCACAGGGGAAACTCAAAAAACAGGAAGTTATGAATAAAAATTGCATTGCCTGCCACAAGGAAAGTAAGATGGCCGGAAAATCATCCGGGCCCGTATCGTGTATGGACTGCCACGCCAGGTAAGCGATTGAAAACTTAGCCTTAGCTGCCGTATGTAAGGAGACGAACTGTATATGAAGAAGTACGTATGTCTTGTTTGCGGGTACGTCTACTACCCGGAACGGGGCGACCCGGAAAGCCATGTTTCGCCGGGCACAGCCTTTGATGAACTGCCGAAGGATTGGGTCTGCCCGGTTTGCCAGGCAACCAAGGATCAATTCGAAATCAGCGACAATTATATTTTCGGCCATTAGTTGAATGTAGCATCATTTTCAATCAAAAGAGGAGGGCTTTATGGACAAATATGTATGCCAGATCTGCGGTTATGTGTACGATCCGGAACAGGGTGATCCGGATAACGGCGTGAAACCCGGCACCCCTTTCGAAAGCGTGCCGGATGACTGGGTCTGCCCGGTCTGCGGCGCATCCAAGGATGATTTTGAAAAAGAGTAAATTGATTTACAGACCGGTTTTGATGTTTAAAAGGGTATTAGGTATTAGCATTTAGGTATTAGCTATATAAAAGGATTTTCAATCTTCATTTCATATGTGCTGCTAATACCCAATGCCTAACACTTAATACCCAGTTAACTGAAACCGGTCTTTATTATGGAGGCAGTGAATGAAGCCAGTGGAAATTGCAAAGGGAATCTATAATGTTGGGGTGATCGATTGGAATATCCGGGACTTCCACGGATACTCCACAGAGCGGGGCACGACTTACAATGCCTTTCTGGTGATTGATGATCAGGTAGTGCTCATAGATACGGTGAAAAAAGAGTTCGCCGATCAAATGCTGGCCAATATTGAAGAGGTCGTGGATCCCAAAAGGATAGACCTGGTAATCAGCAATCATACGGAAATGGATCATTCCGGCGGATTGCCCCGGGTCATGCACTATATCGGAGAAGACAAGCCGGTTTACTGCTCCAAGATGGGGCGCAAGAATCTGGTCCAGCATTTTGGCGAAAACTTGAATTATCAGGCGGTTGAAAACGGCCAGGAGCTGAGTATCGGCAGCCGGACGGTGACATTTCTGGAAACCCGGATGCTGCACTGGCCGGACAGCATGTTTACATACAGCCCTTCGGATAAAATTCTTTTCTCAAGCGATGCCTTTGGCCAGCACTATGCAGGCTATGAAATGTTTGACGATGTGGTGGGCGATGCCATCATGCCGCATGCCAAGAAATATTTTGCCAATATTCTTCTGCTGTATGCGCCCAAGATACTGAAACTGGCGGAGCAGATCACGGAAATGGGCCTTGACATCCAGATGATTTGCCCGGATCATGGCATCATCTGGCGTAAGGACCCGGGTAAAATTATTAACGCCTATGTGGAGTGGAGCCGTCAGGAACCGGCTCAGAAGGCCATTGTCATTTATGACACCATGTGGAAGAGCACTAAGCTCATGGCTGAGGCCATTGCCGACGGCATCGCAGAAACCGGCGTTGCTGTAGAGCCCGTGCATATACGAAGCTCCCATCGGAGCGAAATTATGACCGAAGTGCTGGATGCCAAAGCCATCGTTGTCGGCTCGCCCACCTTAAATAATGGGCTGTTTCCATCGGTCAGCGACATTTTAACCTATATGAAAGGGCTGCGGCCGCAAAACAAAATCGGCGCCGCGTTCGGCTCCTACGGATGGAGCGGGGAATCGGTCAAGCTGATCCACGCCGAACTGGCGGCCATGAAATTTGACATGATCGATGACGGATTGAAGCTCCAGTACGTCCCGGACAAGGACGGCCTTGCCGCCTGCCGGGCCTATGGCCGAAAAATCGGCCAAGCGGTGCTTGGACAGGCCGCGTGAAATATCCGGTGGTGGAACTCAGCGAATGCATCCGCTGCGGCGTGTGTGAAGAGGTTTGTCCGGCGGTATTTCAACTGACCGATGCTGGCTATGTCCAGGTGACGGATCTTTCCGAGTACCCGGAAGCTGCGGTGGATGAGGCGATCAAAAACTGCCCCGCGGACTGCATTTATTGGGAAGAGTAGGTAAAGGGGATAATGCCAGAGAATATCGAGTTGGCCGGAATGACCGGCCGACAGCTCAAAAAACGCGTTCGGCAGCTGCTGGCTTCAGAGACGGACATCAACGATCTATTCTCGGCATTGGCCCAAATTTCCGCCAGAACAGCGGTGAATCCCTTATTCGCCTGCTTCTATGACCGC
>DATGCF010000123.1:0-4143 GCA_035312245.1 Desulfosalsimonadaceae bacterium | reverse complement strand
GCGATTTCTGGAGGCAGCAAATGACACAAGACGCTGAGCAACAAGGTTATTCGCCAGAAAAAATACCCGAAATAATTCCCGTACTCCCTTTATATGATGTTGTCTTATTCCCGAAAATGGTGCTCCCGCTGATTGTCATGCAGGAGTCGTCCATTCAGCTAATTGACGAGGCCATGTCCAAAGACCGGATTATCGGGGCGGTTACCTCAAATGTCAAGGAAGCCAAGTCGGAATACGAGCCTGGCGATCTTTACCCATACGGAACCAGCGCCGTTATTCTGAAAATGGCAAAAGCCGAGGATAACAAGGCGCAGCTGATCCTTCAGGGTTTGGGGCGTTTCGAGGCTGAAGAATACACTCAGCATGACCCCTATTTCAAAGCCCGGATCAATTCCTTGCAGCCCCAATGGGATAAAGACAAGGAAATGGAAGCGCTGATGGCCAACCTGACCACTCAGTACGAGCGGGTTGTTGAGCTTTCCTCCGGGCTGACCCAGGAGTTGGTCACCATGGCCAAATCTTTGGAGGAACCGGATACCCTGGCGGATATGATCACCTCCACCATCAATTCGACCACCCAGGAAAAGCAGGGCATTCTCGAAACCCTGGATATTAAAGAGCGGTTGAAAAAAGTCACCCAGTTGGTCAATTACCAGCTGGAAATTCTGGAAATCGGCAATAAAATCCAGTCCCAGGTCAAGGGGGACATGGAAAAGCAGCAGCGGGAATACTATCTTCGCCAGCAGCTGAAAGCCATCAAAGAGGAGCTCGGGGAAACCGATGAAACCACTGCGGAGGTTGAAGAATACCGCGAAAAAATACGGGAGAAAAACCTTCCCGAGGCTGCGGCCAAGGAGGCGGAACGCGAGCTCAATCGATTGTCCCGAATGCATCCGTCTTCCGCCGAATACACCGTGGCGCTGACCTATCTGGACTGGATCATCGCCCTGCCCTGGAATGAATCCACCCACGATTCGCTGGATCTTACCAAGGCCAGAAAAATTCTGGACAATGATCACTATGGGCTTGAAAAAGCCAAGAAGCGGATACTCGAATACCTCGCCGTCCGAAAACTAAATCCCGACATCAAGGGGCCGATTCTGTGTTTTGTCGGCCCGCCGGGTACGGGTAAGACATCGCTGGGCCACTCCATCGCCCGGGCCCTCGGCCGTGAATTTGTCCGTATATCCCTCGGGGGGGTCCGGGATGAAGCCGAAATCCGCGGTCACCGAAGAACTTATGTCGGCGCCATGCCCGGCCGCATTATCCAGGGCCTGCGCCGCGCCGGCACCAACAACCCGGTATTTATGCTTGACGAAATTGATAAGGTGGGCAGTGACTTCCGGGGCGACCCCTCTTCTGCGCTGCTCGAAGTCCTGGACCCGGAGCAGAACAACTCGTTTGAGGACCATTACCTGGACATCCCCTATGATCTGTCGTCGGTGATATTTATTACCACGGGCAATCTGCTGGATACCATCCCGCCGGCGCTTCGCGACCGGATGGAGGTACTGCGTCTCTCCGGCTACCCGGTGGAGGATAAAGTCAAAATTGCTTCCAAATATTTGATTCCCCGCCAGCGGGAAGCCAACGGCATCAAATCCGATCAGATATCGTTTACCAAGGGTGCGATCAAACAGATTATTACCGGCTACACCCACGAAGCGGGGCTTCGCAACCTGGAGCGCGAAATTGCCACTGTATGCCGCGGCGTGGCAAGCCAGATCGCCACCGAAGAGGCCGAATCCGTTAAAATTGACGTAAAGAACGTGCCGGATTACCTGGGCCCGATCCGCTTTACCAACGAGGAGCTGAAAAAACGCGTGGCCACCCCCGGTGTTGTCATGGGCCTTGCCTGGACCGAGGCCGGCGGGGATATCTTGTTCATAGAAGCCACCGCCATGAAGGGAAAAGGCAACCTGACGCTCACCGGACAACTCGGCGATGTCATGAAGGAGTCGGCCAGGGCGGCCTTGAGCTATCTCCGAAGCAATGCCAGATCGCTTGGCATTGATGAGACCTATTTCCAGGAATATGATCTGCATATTCATATCCCGGCCGGCGCCATCCCCAAAGACGGCCCATCGGCCGGTGTGACCATGCTGACGGCGCTGGCGTCAATCTTAACCAATACCACGACATATAAGGACCTGGCCATGACCGGCGAGATCACTCTTCGCGGCCAGGTCATGCCGGTGGGCGGTATTAAGGAAAAAGTGCTGGCCGCGCATCGGGCCGGCATCAAGAGTATTATTATGCCCAAATGGAACGAAAAAGATCTTGATGATGTACCGGATAACGTCAAAAGCGCGATCCAGTTCCACTTTGTGGAAAAAATGCGGAATGTGTTAAAGATTGCCCTGAATAAGTAGCCGCCCGCGGCCTTAAGCAGACCCCTATGCTCAAAAATGTGGTATTTTTAGATCGCGATGGCGTCATCAACCGGGATTCCCCGGACTATATCAAGTCCTGGATGGAATTCGAATTCATCCCCGGAAGCCTTGACGCCATTGCCGATTTAACCCGCGCGGGCTGCCCCATTTTCGTCATTTCCAACCAATCCGCGGTGGGCAGACAATACATGACCCGGGCGGAACTGGACCGAATCACCCGGAACATGGCCCAACGCATTACAGATCACGGCGGCCGCCTAACCGATGTCTTTTACTGTCCCCACAAGCCGGAGGAGCACTGCGGCTGCCGAAAGCCTAAACCCGGTTTAATTCTTACCGCCCGGAAGCGATACGACATTGAACTTTCCTCTGCTGTGATGGTGGGCGACAGTCCGAAAGATATCGAATGCGCCCAAAATGCCGGCTGTGGTGCGGCTGTTTTAGTTGAATCCGGATATCAAAAAATCGATTTTGAGGCGCTTCGTCAAACAGACCATTTTCCGGACCACATTGCAGCAGACCTCCGAAAGGCCGCCGAATGGATCATTCAGCGCCTGCCTGATCACACTTTTTCCCTATGACAACGATAGACGGCCGGATTCACCACATCACCTATCACAACGCCCAAAACCGCTTTACCGTGGCCCGGTTAGTCATGGATCAATCCCGTACGCCGGTAACCGTGGTCGGCCCCTTACCTGCGCCCGTTGCCGGCGAAAATGTAAGGCTCACCGGCCGCTGGACCACCCACCCCAAATACGGGGAGCAGTTCCGCATTGAAAGCGTTGAATCGCGGCTTCCCGCAACCATTGAAGGCATCAAGAATTACCTGACCGCCGGCGTCATAAAGGGGATCGGCGAGGCCGCTGCGGAAAACATTGTTAAAAAATTCGGGACGGCCACATTTGACGTCATTCAGGAAACTCCGGAAAAGTTAATGGAAGTCGACGGCATCGGCGCGGCCAAGGCCAGCGCCATTCACGAGCAATGGCAGTCCATGCAGGCTTTTCGGCAGATCATGGCTTTTCTGCAGGAAAACGGGATAAGCGGCGCGTATGCGGAAAAAATATTCAATCTATACGGCCATGCCGCCATAGACATCATTCGGGAATCTCCCTATCGCCTGTGTGATGATATCCGCGGTATTGGGTTTGCGATTGCGGATCGCATTGCCCTTAATGAAGGCATGGACCCGGAAGCACCGGAGCGTGCCGAGGCATGTGTCCGTCACCTGCTTAATGAAGCGGCGGCTGAAGGGCATGTCTTTCTTTTCGAGAACGACCTCATCGATCATGCCGGGCGGCTTTTTGAGATCAGCCCGGAAGATATCCAGGCGGCAATCGATGCCCTGGTGGACGCCGGTGACGTGGCCATCGATGACATGCCGGAAACAGACACCAGCCGGCGGATCTATCCGAAATCTTTATTTGACGCGGAAGCGGCCATTGCCAGCCGGCTATCCGCGCTGGCTTCCCTGCCGGCAGCCCCCCTGCCAATGACCGCCGACCAACTGTTGGAGCGGATTCTGGCCTCCCTCCTGGTAGAGCTGACAGAGGAGCAGCGCCATACCCTTGAAATCATTCTGACCCATCGGGTGGTGATTATTACCGGCGGCCCGGGCACCGGCAAGACCACCCTGATCCGGGCCATTTCCGCAGTTTTTAAAGAGCTCGGCAAACGGATCTGTCTGGCCGCCCCCACCGGCCGGGCGGCCAGGCGCCTCGCGGAGTTGAGCCGCATCCCGGCACAT
>DATGCF010000122.1:0-11444 GCA_035312245.1 Desulfosalsimonadaceae bacterium | reverse complement strand
CTCGCAAAAAGCGATTTATGCCGCTGCCGAGGCACTTTTGCAAAAACTCACTCAAAAAGACCCTGAAAATCCGCCCATACTGTCATTTCGAGCGGCAGCGAGAAATCTTAAAGATTCCTCGTCGCTCGCGCTCCTCGGAATGACAGCGGCGGAAGATTTTGGAATAACGAGAAATATTGTTTAGCCAGTTGGCGGATGCGCTGTCGCTTATCCGCCCTACTGATTCGTACTCGTACGCGTACTCGTGCTCGTAATCGGTTTTTAATTTTTTCGAGTACGATTACGAGTACGAGAACCGTCCCGCTTGCGCGGAACTGCGCGCGATACGTTACTTAAAAGGAGATTTGAAGCTGTTATGACACAGGATGGCGCCGTTTACCCGATGGGGTATCAAATTGAAATCGAACCCGACCTCTCCCGCAAGGATTTTACCGGAACCGTTCGAATCCATTTGCATGCCGATCAGCCATCGCAGACCCTATCCCTGAACCTTTTGGATATCGCGGTCCGCAGCTGCAACCTGATCCGGGCAAATGATTCGATTGCCTGCCCGTTTAAAGTTTCTCCGGCGGACGAAACCCTCCACATCGATCTGCCAGAGCCCTTGCATGGGGATATGTCGCTCAAAATCGAATATTACGGGGAGATCAACCAATCCATGGCCGGCTTTTATCAAAGCCATTATACCATGGATGATCAAAAAATACCCATTGCTGTCACCCAGTTCCAGGAGAGTGACGCGCGGCGCGCGTTTCCGTGCATGGACCATCCGGTCCACAAGGCCTGGTTCGAGGTCGCCCTGATCGTTGATGCCAGCCTGACGGCGATTTCCAATATGCCCATTGACGATCAAACCCCACTGGCAAACGGCAAATCAAAAATCACTTTCCAGAAAACCCCCAGAATGTCCACTTACCTGCTATTTTTCGGCATGGGCGATTTTGAATACCGGCCAGGTGATATTGACCCGCGGGTCCGGATCGTGTGGCTGCCCGGAATGGCGGATGTGACGGAATACGGGCTTCAATTCGGGGAAAAGGCGCTTCAGTACTGTGAATCCTATTTCGGCATCCCCTATCCCCTGCCCAAACTGGATCTCATCGCGGTGCCGGATTTTGCCTTTGGCGCCATGGAAAACTGGGGCGCCATCACGTTCAGGGAAAACCTACTCCTCTATGACCCGGAAATCACCAGTGCCGAGGCGGAAGAACGGATCTGTGAGGTGATCGCCCATGAAATTGTGCACCAATGGTTCGGCAACCTCGTCACCCCTTCGGACTGGCAGTACCTGTGGTTAAATGAGTCCTTTGCCACCTATTTCGGCTTTGGCGTGGTGGCCCACTATCATCCGGACTGGCAGATATGGGAGGAATTTCTGGCTTCCCAGACCGCCCCGGCCATGGCCCGCGACGGCCTGACCGACACCTCAGCCATCGAAATTTCCGGCGGCAGCCATGTGGTGATCAACAGCAGCACCGCCCCCATCATTTACAGCAAGGGCGGCAGCGTGCTGCGACAGGTGGAAGGCTACCTGGGCGGCGAGGCCTTTCAAAGCGGACTCAACCATTACCTCAACCAGCATGCCTACGACTGCGCAGCCAGCCAGAATCTATGGATGGCGCTGGAAACGGTTTCCGGCCAGCCGATATCCGACATGATGCGGGCCTGGGTATCCACCCCGGGCCATCCAATGGTAATTGCCAGCCGGTCGAACGATCAGCTTCGGCTTCAGCAGAAACAATTCACCTACCTGGGGCAGGCGTCCGATGCGGTATGGCCGATTCCGCTTCTGATTCGGGTCTTTGATGCGGACGGCACCTCGCACGTCATGACAGAGATGATGGACACCCGTGAGTTGAGCCTCGAAATCGGTGCGGATGCCGTCGCCTACAAGATAAATGACCGGCAAACGGGATTTTACCGCACCGCCTATGATGATCCCCATAATTTCGACAGCCTGTGTCGTTTGATCCATCAGAAACACATTCCGGAAATTGATCGCTGGGGCATTGAAAACGATGTGTATGCCATGGTTAAGGCCCGGCATTACGGAGTTGATCAATACCTTGAATTTCTATCCGAATATGAAAAAGAGGATGCATCCATTGTCGTGTCTGCTGCACTCAGCCATCTATACGAGCTTTTCCTTATACTTTCCGGCCCGACGCGGGATAAAGCTGCCCAACACGCCCGCCAGTGGATTACTGACATCATCCATCGGCTCGACCTGTCCCCCGGTGATAAGGAGCCGCATGGGGTGCTTCGCCTGCGCAGTGAAGCCGTCCAGTTGGGGGCTTTTCTGGATATCCCAGAAGTTATGGACCGCGGGTCAGAACATTTTGACGGCCTGGTAGGCGGCAAAAAATTGCCGCCGGATATCCGCCGGGCGGTGATGCAGGCGGGCGCGCGGGCGGCCGGGAACAAGGCCTATGAATGGTTTACGGAACAAATCGCCTCGGTTACGAGCGAGCAGGAGCGGATTAACATCCTTATCGCCATGGGCTGCTTCAAGGATACCGAACAGATCCAAAAGGCGCTGGCCTACATCATGGAAAAGGCCCCGGACCGCAACAAATTCATTCCAGTGGCCCAGATGGCCCGGAATCCAAATGCTATCCCCCTGATGTGGGACTGGTATACCCGGAGCTGCCCGGCGCTTAAAAATATCCATCCCCTGATCCATGAACGGATCATCGGTGCGGTGATTCCGGTGTGCGGCCTGGAACAGCCGGATGCAGTGAAGACCTTTTTTGACAGTGCGTTTGACGCATCTGATCCGGCCGCGCCGGTCATTCAGATGGCGTTTGAAAAGCTTGAAATCAATCGGCGGCTGCGGGCGGCTAATTAGGTCATCTTAAGCTCTTTCTTAACCGCCTGGCCCAGCTTATCCAGGGTAAACGGTTTTTTAAGAAAGGCGCCGGCGCCCAGTTTCTGGGCTTCAAGGATCCGTTCGGTTTCTGAATAGCCGCTCACGATGAGTGCCTTCTGATCCGCCCGGCTCTCGATGATTTTTCTGTATGTGTCAAGCCCGTCCATGCCCGGATCCATGATCATGTCCAGCACAATCAGGTCCACGGACTGCTGCCGCAGAAATTCCATCGCCGCCTCACCGCTTGGCACCGTTTCCACGGTATAACCGAGGGCGGTCAGCATGCCGGAAGTGATCTCCCGCTGCTCCTTGCCATCATCGACCACCAGCAGCAACTCACCGCTTCCCATGTAATCATCGAGGGGCATCACCTCTTCCGCATCCCGAATTTTTCGGGTGGCCGGGAAATATAGCGTTACGGTCGTCCCGGCACCGGTTTGGCTTTTGATATCTATATAGCCGTGATGATCCCGGACCGTCCCCCATACAACGGCCATCCCGAGGCCGGTGCCGCTTCTGCCCATTTTTTTCTTGGTGTAGAAAGGTTCGAATATATGCTCCAGATCCGTGGCAGACATACCGGATCCGGTATCTGAAATCTTCAAACAGATATATTCACCCTCTGCCACCGTCTCATAGCCGTTAATGGGCCTATCCACATAGCAGTTATGGGATTCCACCGTAATCGTGCCCTCATGCGTAATGGCTTCAGCGGCATTGGAAATCAGATTCATCACCGTTTTTGACAGATGCACGGGTGAGCCCATGATATTCAAAAGATCCGCGCCCAGCCGGCAGCGCATATCAACCAGGGGATGATAGGAGCGAAGCTTTTGGCACTCCGGACTTTTAAGATACTGCTCGATGATCTCGTTTAAGTTGACCGGCTCGATTTCCGCCACCCCTCTTCTGGCAAGGGTCAAGAGATCCTGTACGATGGTCACCGCCTTTTTCCCGGAATCCCGCATGGTCATAATGGGGTCGCGCAGATCACTGTCTTCGGGGATCTGCATCAAAAGAAGATCCGGATAGCTCACAATGCCTGACAGAATATTGTTTAAATCATGCGCCACTCCGCCGGCCAGCGTGCCGACAGCCTCCATTTTCTGAGCACGCTGAAGCTGGGCCTCGAGATGCTTCTGATGGGTCACATCCGAGAGGATCACCACAATTGAGTCCTGTCCCTCATCTCTGATCGGCACGAATTTCAATTCGACCAGCTTATTGTTTACCATCGCCGCTTCGTCAAGTGCCGCATGCTGCTGCGAACTGCCGGTCATCTCCAAACACTCGGCAAGGCGGCGATGATCCTCTGGCCTAAAAAGCGTCATGAAATCGGCTGACAGCAGCTCTTCCTCGTGCACCCCAAGTATGGCAATCGCCGCCTGATTGGCATAGACGATGCGGTTGTTCTCGATCAGTTCCAGAAAACCTTCGGAAATATGATCCAGGGTAATCTCGTAGTGTTTTTTGGACGCCAGGAGTTCCTTGGTGATTTCACGCTCGTAGATCTCGTCCGAGCCCAGGACCCTGCCTTTTAAATCGGCGGCCCGGCCCTGTTCAAGATCTTTAATAATCCGCAGCACATGGGAGGACATCCTATCAAACGGGCTTTTGGCGATCACCATATCCGCCTGGCAGTCCTCAACCTGAAGCTTTTCCTCCGCGGCAATGGCGGACATGACGACAAGGAAGGCATCCTGAAATTCGGGCATACTGCGGATGATCCGGCAAAGCTTCTCACCGCTGATATTGGGCATGACCAGGTCGACAAAAAAGATATCAATGGGCGTGGTCTGCAACACCTCAATCGCTGAAATCCCGTCTGATGCGGTCAGCACCTCATATCCCTGTTTTCCCAGCAAATTGGACATGAATTTGAGCATCAGCGGATGATTATCAACTACCAAAACATTCTGCATGCCTGTCTTTCCAGATTTCGTCACCTGATCGCCCAAATAAGCTCCTCAAGCAATTCGGAAAATTGTTGGGTGAATTGATCGGCCGCCTGCCATTGGCTGCTTCGAATGGCTGTTTCCATTTCCCTGGCAGTTTCTGAAAATTCCTTCAGCCGCATATTCAACGCCGCACCTTTTAACGAATGGACAATAGCCGATGCTTCGGTCCGGGCTTTATCCGAAATGGCGGATTTTAAATTTTCCATCTCGACGGAGCTAGTATCAATGAACAAGCGGATCAGATCCGCATACTCGTCTTCAGCCAGCCCCAGCCGATCGGCCAACTCTTTTAAATCCATGGCATCCTCTAACCTGAGGGTCATGGATACCCTCTAACATATATCCGGACCAATATAAATTCTTTTTCCGGCGAGCATCATGTCTTTCATCACACGCATATAGTTTATGTCTACTTGAATAAATAGCAGCGCTTCATCAGAAAAAAGGCCCCGGCAATGGCAAGGATCATTGCGGCGATGCCGATCAGGGTAAGGCTGTCGTAGGCCTTTAAATCCAAAGTGATGACCTTTCGGGCGATGGCGATCAGGGCCACTTCCAGGACGACTTCGGAATGCACCACTTGTTCCGACAGATAGGCCTTAATGGTTTCCAACAGCTCCACCCCGATTAAAAGCAGAAGGAAAAAGCCGAATATCTCGAACAGCTGCTCAATGCCCAGCCAGTAAGCTGGCGGCTTAAGAATGTCGATGACAATGATAACGACCAGTTCAATGGTGGATATGAACACCACCAGCGCCATCATTGCGATTAAGGCCAGAATGACGGTCCGTTCAAACCATTTTAACACTGCCATTGGCATCTCGCTTTTTGCCGGATGTTAAAACACGCAAACCCCATGTAAACAAAGAATGCAGCGTTTATCATGGTACGATCCAAACCGCCCGGTCTTGAATTTTCTGAACCACCGTGCCAGCCACCCGGCCCATGAATTGACTTTTACTCATCCCGTGTTTGCCGATAACCAGGGTGCCGAAATCGCCTTTTTGCAGTTCTTCAGTAATGGCTTTGGCTGGTGAAAGGCGCTTTTCAACCTGCCGGAAATTGATCTGTGAATCCGTAAATCCGGCATCTTTAAGCATTTTCAAGGCCTGGGCCCGAAAATCGGTCAGACATCGCTGATTGGCATTTTCCATGGCCTGGCTGAGGGTGTCCGCCTCCATATCGCCCATATCAATCTCGCAGTAATCCCCGAGCTTAGGCTTTATATGCAGTAACTCAATTTTTGGCTTGGGGCTTTCGGACAGCATAAACACCATATGGTCCAGGGCACGCAGGGAATTGACCGACCCGTCCACGGCTATAAGCACATTATCGCAAGAGACGGTTCCATCCACCAGCCATACGGGAATCTGTTTCGCATGAACAACCAGATTGGTAGTGACGCTGCCGACGAATAATTCCTGAAATGCCGATAACCCTCGCCTTCCAATCAAAACGGCATCATATTTGCCGGCCTCCGCCGCGTAGATGATATCATCCGCCACGCCCGCATCCCGTGGACCGGTTCTCAACTCGATGCATTCCGCAGCAACGCCCATTTCGGTTAGGCGGGTTTTGCAGTTCTCCAGAAGATCGAGCGCTGCCTGATGGTTTTTTTTTCTGAGGGCTTCAAGTTGAGATCGGGCCTTTGGTTTGGTTCGCGCTTCCTCGACAATGTACTGGGAAATCATGGGCTGCACATGAAACAGCACAAAACCGATATCCTTGATTAACGCCCCCATGCGGGCCGCGTACTTTATGGCCTCCCTGGCGTGATTGGACTGATCCACCGCGATTAAAACTTTTTTTTGCATCTTCTTCCTTCCTTTCCGAACCCATCCGAAATCCCGCTGATGCAGGGCAACCACGCCCGTCATCGCGGCGTTTATCCTTCTAAGCTTTAGAATATAGCAATAAAATAGGATATTTTTATTTAAAAAAGCAAATAATTTATCCGCATTCCCGCCAATAAAGGCCTGTCCATCAAAACTTGTCTGATTTTCACTGACAACCTTGTCGGAGCGGTTGATTTTCAAACCCCAATTCTGTATGACGGATTTGCCGTTAACTGAATCACCGAAAGTAACTCAAAACCCGCATCGCCGGAGCCGATATGTCAATCAAGGGCAACCTGGAGACATTCTACCTGACGTCCCTTTTACAGATGCTCAACTATGATCAAAAGACGGGCAAGCTCACGATCAAGTCCGCTGCCAATGAGGTCCAGATATTCCTGCATGAGGGGGATGTCGTATTCGCCACGGAGGCTCAAAAAACCAATCGACTGGGTGATCTGTTAAAAGACAACGGCATGATCTCGCAGCAGGTCCTGAATGAATGCCTGGCGCTCAGCCGCAAGAATAAACAGGGCTTGGGCAAAACCCTGGTTCAGCAGGGCCATATCTCCCTTGAAAATCTGAACGCCTTCCTTCTGAAACAGGCCGAGAATACGATCTATAATGTGTTTCTATGGACCCAAGGGGAATTCGAATACCGCGACCAGGAACTCAATCTTAAAGGCGTGGTCGGAAACAAATTAAACATCATGAACCTGCTTTTAGAGGCGTCCCGGCGGATTGACGAAATTGAAATTTTTAAAAAACAGATCCCCAGTGAGGCCGGCGTATTAAAAATTGCCGGCAATGCGGATCAGGACGCGGGCGATATTAAGTTAAACCCGGATGAATGGCGCATACTGTCCCTGATCGACGGGAAATCCACCGTCCGGCAGATAATTGACAGAAGCGGATTTGATGACTTTACCGCTTATAAGCACTTGAATTCCCTGATCGCATCCGGAAGGGTTGAAATCAGACAGCCCAAATCCGAAATCAAGCTGGCTGAAGAAGCGGTCAATCAGCTTAGCGGAATCGACTCCCGGCAATTCCGAAAGTCGATAGACAGCCTGGGCCTTAAGCGCTCCAGCATTCTGCGGGTCGCGCTTACCCGCATATTTCGGGATGCGGTGGATGAGGAGCAGTTTAGGGAAGCGGTCAAACAGGAGGCCGGAAAAGTTTCCGCTCCGGAGGAAACAGCCGTTTTAAAAAAGCTCACCAAAGAAAACCCCGTGCCGTTTATGCAGGCGATGATCGAGTTACTGTGGCATACAGTAAATAAGAAATGAAGGAACTGATCGTACTCAGTCCCGCGCGAGCGGGACGGTTCTCGTACTCGTAATCGTACTCGGGGAATTTAAAGGCCGATTACGAGCACGAATCATAAGTTACTTTCTGCAAAAATTCCGCCGTGGCGGCATAAACCGCGTTTTACGAAGCCGTCAACCTTTAAGCCGGAACATTTTAGTTGCTGAGATTATCCCCCACCGGCACCTCAATCATAATCGACGTGCCGGCGCCGGGCTTGGAATCAATGGCAAGGTTTCCGCCCAGGTGCTGTATTTTTTCCCGGATATCGAAGATGCCGAACCCTTCATAAGCAGCGGTCTCCGTTTGCAAATTATCCGCATCAAACCCAATACCGTCGTCCTCGACATCCACGCTGATCAGATGACCGGAATTATGCAGGCTGATCCGGATTTCCTCGGTCCGGGCGTGTTTCACCGAATTATGGATCAATTCATTTAAAATGCGGTATAAAACGATTTTGATCTCATCGTCAATTTTATCCAGGTTACCGGAATACCAAGTCTTAACCGGGATGTCGTATTTTGCCGCAACCGATTCGCCCAGGGATTCCAAAGCCTCCTGCAGGCCAAAATCATATAAAACCGGCGGACTCAAATCAAACGTCAGGCGCTTGGTTTCCCGGATCACCTTCTGAATCTGATCTTTAACCGGTTTGACTGTCTGAAGCGGCTCCCCGCCGGCCAGCTTTTTCTCAAACGTGTTCAGCTGCAGCTGGGCGGCGAATAGCTCCTGACTGACGCTGTCGTGAAGCCGGGATGCCAGCATCCGCCGCTCCTTTTCCTGGGTTTTGGAAAGCTGTATGGAAAGGGACTTGAGCTTGGCCTGATAATCCATGAATTGGTTTTCGATGCGCTTTAACTCCGTGATATCGCTTAGGACAATATTGGCCGTATCCGGTTCCCCATCCAGAAACGTGCGGCTGGTGTTGATTAAAACCCATCGCAAATCCCCATTTTTAGTCACCACCTGATAAATGGCATCCGGCGAAATGCTTTCCCCGGAGAGCATCCGGTTATAACGCTCCGTATACTCTTTCCGGCTGTCTTCACTCATCATGTCAAAAATGGTCATGGATATGATTTCTTCCCGGGTATAACCAGTGATATCAGTTAGGACCTCGTTAAAGCTCTCCATTTTACCGGTTTTTAGGTTGATTTCCATAATGCCGGCCCTGGCGTGCTCAACAAGCTGGCGATAGCGCTGCTCACTCGCTTTGAGCTCACGGTCTGCGGCCGTTTTCTCCTTAATCAGGCGATCGATCTCAAATTTGACATAACCAATCGCTTCAAAAACCTGGTTTATGGATTGATCCCCGGATTTTGATTTTGAGCCCGCAGCCGGCAGTGCGCCATCATGCTGCCAATCAATTGATTGAATATAATCAAGCAGACGGTCCGCGTATTGCCGGGTCAGCTGCCGGTTGAAGCGACCGAGCAGCCTCAGGGAATATGCTTCAAATTGTTTTTTTATGCCCGTGATGAACGCTTTTGAAAAATCGGACAGGGTGGCATAGACGGAAAACCGGTTCGGGATGGTTACTGAAAAGTCGTTTTTGCCGGCAGGCCACGCCGAATCCGAAGAGGCCTGGGCCATCATCTGCATGGCCACACGGATGGCCTGGGAATAATCAGAAACCGCATAAAGCGGCGCATCAAAAAACTGCAGCCGTTTGGCCAGATGATAGCTGATTTTAAAAAGCGGCGGCATATTGTAAAGAACGCCGGCCATCATCTGAGGGTGATCCTTGAAATAGTCAACGTACTGTTTCCTGGCGTCGGTTTCCGCCCCTTTCATATCCGAATAATCCTCAATTAGAATCACATTTTTCTCAGAATTGAAATTTTCGGATAAAAAGCGATCAGTTAATGATAACGAAACCGTCATATCCGCCGAACGCACATATCCGGTCGCCTTAACCAGAAAAATCCGCTCCCCGAGTTTGGCCATCTCAACCCGGTAGCGGCTGCCCGCACGCGGGCTGACAGGAACCTCCGCGCATGAAACGGGCAATCCGGTGACCGGACAGTGCTCAGCAGTCATATACCAGGCCGGGCGATGTGTTGATTGTTTAGCCATTTGGTATTACCTAAATTGAGCGGCGCATGGGTTTCATTAAACTGTTGACCGGGCTTTTTCAGCCGAAAAAGCCGGGAGTGGCAGTTTCATGAGGACACGTGTCCCATTGCTGGGTGCGTTTGCAATTTCAAGTGTTCCGCCTAAATGCTGCATCTTTTCCCGGATATCGAACAGACCAAATCCATCCCCCCCATGTGCAGGGGTCTCTATGTGGTTTTTATCAAAACCAACGCCGTTATCCCTGAAATCAACCTGTAGCAGACCGTCCTGGTGATCCATTGAAATAAAAATCGTATCGGCACTGGCATGTTTCAAGGTGTTGCTGCATAATTCGCTGATGCTGCGATAAAGGATAATATTTCGATCCGTGCCAAGGCTGTTCATATCCCCTGAAAATTGGGTATGTACGGATATGCCGTGAACATTTTCAAATGATCGGCCAAGCGCTTCTATAGCCTCCTTCAAACCGTAATCATACAAAATCGGGGGGCTTAGATCAAAAGTCAGGGTCTTTGTATCTTTGATGATTTTCCGGATCTGATCTTGGATCTGGTTTAATTTTTTGGCCTGTTTCTCATCTCCTGCGTGTTTTATCATGTCATTTAACTGCAGCTGCGCCACAAAAAGCTCCTGGCTGACGTTGTCATGCAGCTGGGAGGCCAGCTTCCGGCGCTCGGTCTCCTGGGTTTTGGAGAGCTGCATGGAGAGCCCTTGAAGCTTGGCCTGATACTCCAGGAGCTTGCCTTCTATCCGTTTCATTTCAGTAATATCGCTTAATACCACACTCGCTTTTTCCGGCTGCCCGTCACTAAAAGTAATCTTTGTATTAAACAGGACCCACTTATATTCGCCGGATTTGGCAATCATCTGATACGCCATATCAGAGCCTATCGTCCCGCCGGTAATCAGGGTTTGGAATCGATTTTCATAGATCTGCCGGCTTTCTTCGGTCATCAGATCCAGCGGGTTCATGGTGAGCATTTCATCCCTTGAATATTCGGTAATCTCGAGCAGGGCCTCATTTAAAGAAAGGATCCGCCGGGTGGCAAAATCAAACTCAAAAATGCCGGCCTGGGCATGTTCCACCAGCTGCCGGTAGCGCGCCTCGCTTTCCTTAAGTTCCTGCTCCGCCTGGAGACGCTCCTGTATCAAGCGGTCGACTTCGGATTTGATGAACCCGATGGCGTCAAATACCTGCCGGATTTCCGGCTTGTTATACGGCTGGGGCGCTACCGGAGAAGCCTCGTGCGTATCCCAATCAATCGCGGCAATATATTTGAGCAGGGCCTGGGAATAATGCCGGGCAAAGGAACGATTCAAAAAAAAGAGGGCGGCAAGCTGCCATTGCCTGAGTTTGGACAGGAATCGGCGGAAAGGGATGTTTAATTCTGAAAC
>DATGCF010000121.1:0-7018 GCA_035312245.1 Desulfosalsimonadaceae bacterium | reverse complement strand
CGAGTTTGTTTCAGATACCGCCGGCGCCGGTTTTACCGGAGACGAGATGGCCGCATGGAACGCGGAGCTGGGATACTTCTTTGAGATTGCGGAAAAGCCTGCCAATGCCGGGCTGGCATACCAGGGTACGGACAAGGCCGGCGATTTTCTGCCGGAAACCCGTATGATGGGAACTATCGGCTGCGAGATTTTTGAAGCAACGAACCTGGATCTGGAATATTTCCATGACGCGTATGAAAACGATGACGAAGTGGACGTGATCACCGCCCAGCTGGCCATTGAATTTTAGCTCTCAGGCAAATTCCATATCCGATAAAAACCGGTACCACATCTGCCCCCGCGCCTTGGCGTTAAACATGAGCCAGTGGCCGCCGGTCATAAACAAATGCCGCGGCCACCCCCATTTTTCGCACAGGGAAAGCACGTTTTCAAACGGGCAGAGCTTGTCGCCCCGGGCGGCGACCACAAGGATTCGGTCGGCCGGGATCTGCGGCATAAAGTTTAAGGGGGAATGAAGGGTCCAGACGGATCTGATTTTTGCCAGCAGCCGGTCATCCACGGCAAACGGATGCCGGACCGCATCCGGTCGAAAGTCGCCGGTATTAAATTTTATGGCCGGCACCATCAGGGCAGAGAAGCGGATCCGGTCGGTCAGGGAAGCGATCAGGGCGGCGTTATACCCGCCAAGGCTTGCCCCCACGATGCCGATTTCATTGGCCCCGTGCTGCTCCAGGAGGCCGATGCACTGATAAAGATCATGCATGGTCTGGCCGAAGCACTCACACGTCATGGGCGCATCTTCCGGCTGTAGAAAGATGCCTTTCAACCGCCGGGATTTCGGCGCCCGCCGCCAGTGGAACGGGGTAATGAAAAGCGCCACATCAAGGCCCATCTGGTAGAGCTTTTCAATTTTAAACATGCGCTCGGCCTGATCCGGATCGCCCAGCAGATAGCCGTGCAGGCAGAGCAGGGTTTTCCGGCCGGTATCGCCGTGCGCCCATTTGACAAGCCACGCGGTGCGGTTTTCTTCAAACGACAGAAATTTGTCTTTCAGCATCGGATTTTGGGGGCGGTAATGGCTGTCAAACCGGTAGATGCTTCTTGTGCCGTCTAAAAAGGCCCGGCTTTCGGCGACTTCATAATCCGGCAGAAGCTCGGGCAGTTGGAAGAAATACCGCGGGTTTTCCACAAATCCGCTGTTGAAGTAGAAATCAATCTGCTCTTCATACGTCTTCTGGTCTATGGCGAGGGCCGGCTTGAACGGTTTGATAAGCTTGGGCAGCGTTAAAAACAGATCATCTGCAACGCTGCCCAGCCGGTCAAGGGTTGTTTTGCGGGTGTTTGAAGTTTGGCCTTCGGGCATGGGCGTTCCTTTCTGAGTCCGTGCAATCATTTGACATCCCTGTATTTTGCGACCATATTAGATTTAATAAAATCATGCCAGATTTTTACGCATATCAGCCAAAATGGTCTTCGCAGCAAGCCCTGACACTTTTAAAGATGGGATTCTCGGCGGGCCAGAAAGATAGGGAGGCAGTATGGGCAGCAGCAAGGTTATTACCCTGATCCCCGGTGACGGTGTTGGGCCGGAAATTACCGAGGTGGCAAAATCCTGCGTGTCAGCGCTGGGGGTGGATTTTGAATGGGATCTGCAGGCGGCGGGCGGCGCGGTGATCGCAAAGGAAAATACCCCGCTTCCGGAGCGGGTGATAGAATCGATCCGGAAAAACAAGGTGGCGCTCAAAGGACCTGTGGAAACACCCATTGGCAAAGGCTTCAGAAGTGTAAACGTACAGCTGCGCCAGAAGTTGGACCTTTTCGCCAATGTCCGGCCCTGCAAGTTTTACGAAGGCGTCCACACCCGCATTACCCATCCCCAGAACATCAACATCGTCATTGTCCGGGAAAACACCGAAGATCTGTATGCGGGCATCGAATTCATGGAATCCTGCGGCCTGGACACGCCGTTTTTGAAATTTCTCCAGGAGCAGAAGGGGCTGGAGCTCGATTGCGACACGGGCCTTAGCATCAAGCCCATATCCGTCAAGGCGTCTGAGCGGATTGGTAAATTCGCCTTTGAATATGCCCGGCAGTATGGCCGGAAAAAGGTGACCGGCGTGGACAAGGCCAATATCATGAAATACAGCGACGGCCTCTTTATGAAAACCGTTGCCTCGGTCAGCGAGAAGTATCCGGATATCACCTATGAGCATAAGCTGGTGGACAACATGTGCATGCAGCTGGTGCAGTATCCGGAGCGATATGATGTGCTGGTGCTGCCCAACCTCTACGGGGACATTGTCTCCGATCTGGGCGCCGGCATTGTGGGCGGCCTGGGTGTGGCCCCGGGGGCGAACATGGGCGAAGAATGCGCTGTATTCGAAGCGGTCCACGGCAGTGCCCCGGATATTGCAGGAAAGGACATGGTCAATCCCACCGGGCTTCTTCTCTCAACGGTCCTGATGCTCGAGCACCTCGGGGAGATGGATGCGGCCAAAAAGCTTGAGCAGTCGGTGGCGGCTGTTTTAAAAGAAGGTGAAAATGTCACTGCGGACCTTAAGGGAAAGGACAGCCCCACGCCGGCGGTCGGCACCCGCGCCATGGGCGAGGCGATCGTCGAAAAGATTCGCTCTATGTGACTCTGATGATGAGCTAATCTCGCCAAGACGCTAAGCCCGCAAAGCATTTCCTTTATTATATTTGACGAAACCCAACCGTCAAAAGGTGTGAATCCCATCCGGTGGAATTTGAATGATCACCTCGGCTGCTTGGATATTATAGAATTCCAGCATTTCCCGGCGGGTGAGTGTTGCTTTGAATGTCGCCGCATCGGTTTGGATGGTGATCTCCCCATAGGGGCCGTGGTCGGCCGTGTCGATGATTTTTCCGGTTAAGACATTTACTTCCGGATTAGTCGCAGGAGATGGATGGATGCGGATATCCTCGGGCCGGACGGCAATGTGGGTGGCGGCCTTGGCCGGCGGATTCGACAATTTCAGGTTAAATCCCGCCAAAAGGGCATGGCCGTTTTTGAACTCGGCGGCAAACACGTTAGGAATCCCCACAAACCTGGCGACAAAGGGGCTGCGGGGATGCCGCAGAATTTCCATGAGCCCACCCGTCTGCTCGATCTGGCCGTTGTTTAAGACGGCCGTCCGCTGGCCCAGGAAAATCGCCTCGGTAAAATCATGGGTCACCATCAGGAAAGTGGTGCCGGTCTCTTGATGAAGCGATTTCAAAAGCCTCTGAATGTCATAGCGTATGCCCCGGTCCAGGGCGGAGAGGGGTTCATCGAGAAGCAGCACCGACGGGCTTACGGAAAGGGCCCGCACCAGGGCCACCCGCTGCTTTTCCCCGCCGCTTAATGTGGTAACGTCCCGTTCGGCCAGATGGTCGATGCCCGTATGGGCCATGAGTTCGGCGATGCGTCGGCGGCTGGGGCGCTTTGTTTTCTTGCAGTATCGCAGGCCATAGGTAATGTTTTTGATGACTGATAAATGCGGAAACAGGGCAAAGTCCTGGTAAACGATGCCGATTCCCCGGTCCTCCGGCGGCAGGCGGGTTACATCGGTCTTGTTGATTCGGATGCTGCCCCGCGTGATCGGCAGAATGCCGGCAATCGCCTCCAGCATCAATGTCTTGCCCGACCCCGTGGGCCCTAACAGGACGAAGCTCTCACCTTCCTGAACCGTGAGATCAATTGGGCCCAGGCTGAAACCGGGCAGGTCAATGGTTAGCTGTTCCAGTTCAACCATGGATTAAGATACTAAGCGGAAAACTTGGTTTTTGATATACCGGCGGCTGCCGGCGGCCTGTTTGCCGTTGACCTGTTTGTCGTTGAGACGATCCGCAGGAAAATAAAAAGTATCAGGCAGACAAGGATCAACAAAACGGCCACGGGTTGCGAGTATTCCAGGCCGTAGGCGGTGAACCGTTCATAAATCAGCACCGGCGCCACCATTGGGTGATAGGCGACGATGATCACCGCCCCGAATTCGCTGATGGCCCGTGCCGCGCAAAGAATCAGGCCCACGAGCATGGAACGCCAGGCCAGGGGCAGGGTGATCCGGAAGAATGTGCTCGTAAAAGAGGCGCCCATGCTGCGGGATACGTTTTCCAGCCGGAGGGGAATGGCTTCGAAGCCATTTTTAACCGTGTTGATGTAAAAGGGCAGCCCCACAAACGTCAACACGACGATAATGCCGGTTACCGTGCCCATAATCCGGATGCCGGCTTCCTGTATCAGCCGGCCGAACCAATGCTCGCTGCCGGTCAATCCCAATACCGCAATCCCGATAATCGGATGCGGAATCATGATGGGCAGATCCACGATGCTTTCGATGAGGCCTTTGCCTTTAAAGGATTTACGGGCCAGCAGGTAGGCAAACGGGGTGCCGATAATAAAGGAGATGAGCGCGGCCCAACCGGAAGTATAGAGACTTAACCCGATGGAGCGCCGTACGTTTTTGTCAGCCATGGCCTCATAGAGTCCCTGCCATGTGGGCTCGCAAAACATCTGGAGCAGGGGCAGAAGAATAAATGCCGATACAGCGGCGCAGGAGATAAGGGATATCCAGAAAAGCGGGTCACGATGCTGCTGGATGCGCCTCAATTGTCTATTCCTTTACGCTCACCCGCTTCTGCAGGCGCTCGGGGAGAACATTTTTCATCTCCTGACTCGGCACGCGCGCAGGGATAAACGGAGGCTGCCCCATATTCTTTAGAATCTTCAGGCCGCCTTCCGGGTCCAGCAGGTAGTCGAGGAAGAGAACGGCGCCTTCCCTGTTCGGCGCATCTTTTATCAGGGTGACGCCATAGGTGCAGGATTTACCAGTCCGGGTGGTCCATGTGCCGGGTTTGTCGCCGGTGACTTTGACTTCTGCCGTCTTGTAGAATTCGTCGAACTGGTAGTCGCCCAGGTTGATGTGATCGGAGAGCTTTATGTATTTAAGATCGTGCTGGACCGCCACCGATAAATATTCCCAGGCATAGTCCATGTTCCCGGTTTTTAAAAGCGAGACAAGCTCAACGGATTTCGGCCGGATATTTTTTTCTTTCCGGCTTTGGATCAGCTTTTCATAAAGACCGGGGTTTCCGTAATATTTTTCAGCCAGCTGCATGACCATCAGGCTGCGATAACCGCAGGGGTCCAGGTTCGGGTCTGAATGGCCCCATTCCACCTTGTCCCGCATCAATATTTCATACCAGTTGTCCGTGGTGATTCCATCCGCATAGCGGCTGTTTCCCGTATACGCCAGCACCAGTTGATTGGTGGCAAACCGGATATTTATCTTTGAATGATCCGGGATCAGGCTTTTATTGATCACTTCAAAATCGGCGGCGGCCATGATGTCTGCGGTTTTCCCCACTTCCGAGATCAGCCGGGCCATTTTCGTGCTGCCCCCGGCCTCCCGCAGAATATCGATATTTGGGTGATCGGCTTCAAATGCGGTTTCCATTTTCGAAAACGGCACGGTCAGGCTGCCCGCATGAAAGATAACCACCTTGGCCTTTGATCCGGCCACCGCCTCGGTGCCCACCAAAAGCAGGGCAACCGCCAGAAGCCAGGCGAGCCAGAAAAATTTAATTCTGACGGTCATATTCATTGTAAGCACCTCCAATTGCAGAGTTCTTCTTTTTTTACTGACAAGACCTTTAACATAATATCAGAAAATTTGTCGAGATATATATGCCGGCGAATTTCCTCTCCTGGCCGGGTTGCTTTTGTTTTATCGATTCTCAGGCTGTTGTAAAAGGCCTTTATCATGACACGGTCGTTATGTCAATATTGGCATAGCGATTTCAGGTGTGATCGGGGCATTTACTGTTTTAAAGCCGATGAAAATAATGGTAAGCTTTAAAAAATTTTTTACTACTCGCGCAAAGCAATGAATCAAAAGATAAAAGACATCTCCATCCGCTCAAAAATCTGGCTGGCTGACAGCGAGGGTAAGGTGGTGTTTGGCCTGGGTCGCCTTAAGATGCTGGAGGCCATTGAGCAAAATGGCTCAATCCATGGGGCGGCCAAGGATTTAGGGATGAGCTACCGCGCGGTATGGGGACGCATTAAGGCGACCGAGGACCGGCTGGGCGAACCGCTTTTGCATCGCAATATCGGTGGCCGCGCCGGCGGCGGCTCTGAGTTGACCGATTTTGCCAGGCAGCTGATGCAGCGTTTCAGAAAGCTGCATCGGCTGGTAATCGAAGAGTCGGATCAGCTGTTTGCGGAATTGATGCCCACGGCAGCTGATCAGAAGGATCCGTCATCAATCTGATGCCCCGGCTGCAAAGGTTGAAATGAAAACGTTATTTCAGAAACGAACTCCCGCTTCGGATTGGCTGTCTTCTTTGGTAGACGGCGCTCTTGACGGCATCATTACCATGGACAGCGAGGGCCGGATCCTTGAATTCAATCCGGCGGCGGAAAACCTGTTCTGCTATCAACGGGATGAGGTGATCGGCCGCAAGGTTTCCGATAAGCTCATTCCCCTGTCTAACAAGAAAGCCCATGAGGATGGGCTTGCCCGGTTTTTTGCCACGGGTCAGGGCGAGATCATCGGCCGAAGGACGACTGTAACGGCCATGCGCGCGGATCAATCCACTTTTCAAGCCGAATTGTCGGTCATATTTGTCAATTCCAGGAAGTCTCCCCTGTTTGTCGCCTATCTGCGGGAAGTTTCAGCGGAAAAACAGACCGATATAGACAGCCCGCAGTATGGCGTTAACATCAAGAAAACCCTCATGCAGACGATTCTATCCGTCTCCCGGATCGTCGAGATCCGGGATCCCTATACCGCCGGCCACCAGCGGCGTGTCGCTCATTTGGCCGCCCGAATGGCCCGCTCCCTGAATTTCCCGGAAGAAAGAATTGACGGGGTCTTTTTAGGCGCCCTTATTCATGACATCGGAAAGATTGCGGTGCCCACGGAAATTCTTGCCCGTCCCGGAAAGCTTTTGGATGAGGATATCAATTATCTGCAGATCCACTGCCGAAAGGGCTATGAGATTTTGGAGCCCG
>DATGCF010000120.1:0-6369 GCA_035312245.1 Desulfosalsimonadaceae bacterium | reverse complement strand
TGTGGTGCTTGAACAGCGCTATGAAACCCAGTGCGAGCTTCACACGCCCATGGAGCTTCACGGGTGCGTGGCCAACTGGGACGGGGATCGGCTGACCATCTGGGAGTCCAGTCAAGGCGTCTATGCGGTGCAGTCTGATGTGTCAGAAGTTCTCGGCATGCCGTTATCCAAGGTCCGGGTGGTTGGCCATTACATGGGCGGCGGATTCGGCAGCAAGCTGTGGCCGGGAAAATATACGGTGCTCGCCGCCCTTCTGGCCAAGCAGTCGGCGCGGCCGGTCAAGATGATCTTAACCCGCGAGGAAACCTATCTTTGCGTGGGCAACCGCCCGGCCAACACCATGCGGCTTAAAGCAGGGGTGAAAAAGGACGGCACGCTTACCGCGTTCGATTTTGACTGCATCGGCCCGAGCGGGGCCTATCCGGGCGGCGGTGCCGCGCTGGTGGACTGGCTGGTCCGCGACCTTTACAAGTGCGACAATGTCCGGTGCAAATCCGAGGATGTCTATATCAATGCGGGGGTGGCCCGGCCCTTTCGCGCGCCCGGCCATCCTCAGGGCAGCTGGGCCCTGGAGCAGATGATGGATGACCTGGCGGAACAAATCGGCATGGACCCTATTGACCTGCGGCTCAAAAATATTCCCGCGGTGTGTCAGGGCCGCGGGGGGATTCCCTATACATCCACCGGCCTCAAAGAATGCATTGAGCGGGGCGCTGATCAGTTCGGCTGGAAGGATGCGGTGAAGCGGGCCAAAAAACAGAACCAGTCCGACTCCCATATCAAGCGGGGCGTGGGCATGGGCGCCTGCGTCTGGTTTGTGGGCGGCGGCGGGCCGCCCTCGACGGTGATTATCAAGCTCTTCCGGGATGGATCGGTGAACTTGAACATGGGCGCCAGTGACATCGGCACCGGCACCAAGACCGTAATGGCTTTGGTGGCGGCCGAAGAGCTGGGGGTCAAGCCCGGGGTCATCCAGATCGAGCATGCGGATACCGGCACGACCCAGTATGCTACCCCCAGCGGCGGGAGCAAGACCGTGCCCACCGAGTCGCCCACGGTCCGGAATGCGGCCATTGATATCAAGCGCCAGATTCTTGAAATGGCGGCGGAAGACCTGGATGTGCCGACGGATGAGCTGGACTATGAAGGGGCGGAAATCGTCTCGAAAAAAGACAAGGACAAGCGGATTAAAATCACCGATGTCAGCCGCCTGAAAAAGCGGGGCGTGGTGGTCGGTGTCGGCTATCGGGGTCCCAATCCGGAAAACAAGAGTGTCAATCCCTTTGCCGCGCAGTTCTGCGAGCTTGAGGTGAATACCAAAACCGGTGAAATGAAGGTCCTTCGGTTTCTGGGGGCGCATGACAGCGGCCGGGTGCTGGATCGGCTGACATACGACAACCAGGTTTTCGGCGGCATTGTCATGGGTATCGGCTTCGGAATGACCGAATTCCGTCAGCTGGATGTTAACCAGACCGGCAAGCTCTGCAACCGGAACTGGCATGACTATAAACTGCCGACGGCGCTCGACGTCCCCGTGGACATGGAGAGCCTGCCCATTGAAATTGATGACCCGGAGGCCAACAATACCGGGGCCAAGGGCCTGGGCGAGCCGGTCACCATCCCCACCGCCTCGGCCATTGCCAATGCGCTTTACATGGCCACGGGCATCCGGTTTACCAAAGCCCCGGTCAACCCGATTGAAATGCGCCGACATCTATCAGCCAGGAAGGAGGGATAAGCCGTGCTACCGCAATTTTCCTATGTCCGGCCGGACACGTTAAAGGATACCGTTAAGCAATTAAACGCCAAAGGGGCCGCCGTTCATGCCGGGGGCACCGACCTGATCGGATGCCTGCGCGAAGGCATTATGGATGTGGACAAGGTGGTGAGTCTGAGCGCCCTGCCGGATTTGCATGGGGTTAAAGAAACCGCCGACGGCGGCCTGGTGATCGGCGCGCTGACGACCATCACGGCGGTTTCGGAAGACCCGCTGATCCGGAAGAAATATCCGGGGCTTGCCCAGGGCGCCGCGGAGGTGGCCAGCCCTCAGCTCAGAAATCAGGGGACCATCGGCGGCAATCTCTGCCAGAAACCCCGGTGCTGGTATTACCGGGGCGAGTTTGACTGTCTCAGAAAAGGCGGGGATACCTGTTATGCCCTGGCCGGGGAACATCAGTTCCATGCCATATTCGGCCACGACCGGATATGCGTGATCACCCATCCGTCGGATACGGCCCCCCCGCTGGTGGCCATGGGGGCAAAAGTCCGCGCCATGGGCCCGGATGGCAAGCGTACCATTCCGGTGGAAAACCTTCACGTGCTGCCCCGGGAAAATGCTCAGGCCGAGACCGTATTGAAGCCGGGTGAGGTGATTACCCATATTGAGCTGCCGCGGCCGCCCGCTAACCTTCGAAGTTCCTACCGCAAGGTCAGAGCCCGAAGGTCCTGGGATTTTGCGCTGGCCGGGGTGGCTTTGGCGCTGGAAATGGACGGCGACACGGTCAAAAACGGCCGGGTCGTTTTGTCCGGTGCCGCGCCGGTGCCCTGGCGGAGTCAGCCCGTGGAAGACGCCATACGCGGCCGGCGCCTTGATGCCGCCACCATTGAAAAAGCCGCACAAGCGGTGGTTGACGGCGCAGACCCGCTGCCCGGCAACGCATATAAGCTGGATCTGTTCAAGGGCGTGATTGAGGAGGAACTCAACGCTATTCAAAAGGCAAACCATTGAACGAGACAACCGTATTCGAAGCACTGGAAGAGCGAAGGCAGCAGGGCATCCCCTGCGCGCTGATTATCCTGGTGGACAGCCAGGGTTCGGTGCCGGCTAAAAAGGGCGCCAAAATGCTGGTTTCAGAAGACGGCCAAACCATCGGCACCGTGGGCGGGGGCGCCATGGAAAAGGAGGCGGCTGAGATGGGCCGCCGGATGATGGCTGAAGGCAATCCCCGGCTGGTCCATCTGGAACTAACCGAGGCGGCCGGTTATGCCTGCGGTGGCCGGGTAAGCCTATATATCGAGCCCATTTTGCCGGCGCCGCGGCTGGTTGTCTGCGGCGCCGGGCATGTGGGTCGGGCGGTATGCCATTTAGCCGCTTATGTCGGGTTTTCCGTTATCGCCATTGACGACCGGGCGGATTTTCTCAGTCCGGAAGTGCTGCCGGATGCGGATCAGGTGCGGGCCTGTGATTTTGACCACGCGTTTTCCGATATTTCCGTGGATGGGAATACGTTAATTGTGGTCTGCACCCGCGGCCATGCCCATGATTTAAGGGTTGTGGAAAAAGCGCTTGAAACCGATGCTTCATATATCGGCCTTTTGGGAAGCAGAAGCAAGCGGGCGTCTTTTTTTGAAAAGCTCCGGGCCGCCGGGTTTTCCGATAAGGATTTTGAGCACATCTACACGCCTGTAGGGACGGATATTGGGGCGGTGACCCCCCGCGAAATTGCGGTTAGCATTGTCAGTGAATTGATCGAACAAAGGAGGGGCCATGGCCGCCAAACTGGGCGCCATTCTGCTGGCCGCCGGCGCATCCAGGCGGATGGGAGAGAGCAAGCAGCTTCTCCCTGTGCAGGGTGAGCCGGCTGTTCGCTTTTGTATCCGACAGATGCGGGATGCCGGGCTTGACACCATTATCGTGGTGCTCGGGGCAAATCGCGAAAAAATCCGGCCGGTGCTGGCGGATCTGCCGGTTGGGATTGCGGTCAACCCCTGCCTAAAAAGCCATATGGCCGAGTCGGTAAGCAAAGGTTTGGCGCAAATGCCGGCCTATGTAACCGGTATCATGGTCGCCTTGTGCGACCATCCGCTGGTCTCTCCCCAAACCTATGCCGCATTGGATGCGTGCCATTATCAGGCGCCGGAGGCGATACTGCTGCCGGTCTACCAGGCGCGCGGCGGCCACCCCACCGTTTTTCCCCGAACGCTTTGCAGTGCCGTGGACCAGGGCATTCCCTTAAACCGGGTGGTACATGCCCATCCCGAATCCGTCCGCCGAATTCCAATAAATGACCCGGGAATTGTCCAAGACATGGATACACCCGCCGATTATCAGCGGATGCTCAGCCTGGCGGACCGGCAGGCCGAGGCCATCACGGGGTGAGCGCAGCGGTTGACACTTCCGTTATGTTTCCTGCCATTTTAGCAAAAAAAATCCGGGTCTTGACCTAAGTCAAACAAACCCCTGCCACACGCCTTTATAAATGAAGTCAAATCGGGGCGATTCCCGAAAAGCGATGAATCTGAAAATGGTGGAAAACAATAATAAAGAAGGAGGCAATTGATGTTTTGTTATCAATGCGAACAGACGGCAAAAGGCGAAGGCTGCGACAAAATCGGCGTGTGCGGCAAAAAACCGGATGTGGCGGAACTGCAGGATCTGTTGATGTATGCGGTTAAGGGCCTTTCCCAGATCGCAGCGGAAGGCCGAAAGGTCGGCGTACGGGATCGGGCCATTGATCATTTTACCTGCGAGGCGATTTTCTCCACGCTCACCAATGTGGATTTTGATTCTGACCGGTTTGTGGAGCTGATCAATCAGTGCGTCAAGCATCGCGAGGCATTAAAGCAGAAAGTGGAGGCCGCCGGCGGGTGGACCGATTTCACTGAAGGCCCGGCCACATTTATACCGCCCAAGACCAAGGATGAAATGGTGGCCCAGGGGGAGTCGGTCGGCGTGGAGGCGGAAACCGACCTGGATCCGGATATTCTTTCTTTAAAGGAGACCTTGACCTATGGCCTAAAAGGTGTGGCCGCGTATGCGGATCATGCGGCGATCCTCGGCCAGGCGGATGACAAGGTGTTTGATTTTGTCCATGAAGGCATGGCCGCCACCCTGGACACCAGCAAAAGTGTGGATGACATGCTAAGCCTGGTTTTAAAATGCGGAGAGATCAATCTCCGGACCATGGAGCTTTTGGATGCCGCCAATACCGGCACCTACGGCCATCCGGTACCCACACCGGTCCCGTTAGGCGCGAAAAAAGGCAAAGCCATTCTGGTCTCGGGCCATGACCTCAAAGATTTGGAGGAGATACTTAAACAGACGGAAGGCAAGGGCATCAACGTATATACCCACGGGGAGATGCTGCCCTGCCACGGGTACCCGGAATTAAAGAAATATCCCCATTTTTACGGGCATTACGGCACCGCCTGGCAGAATCAGAAAAAAGAGTTTGCCGAATTTCCCGGTGCCATCGTCATGACCACCAACTGCATCCAGAAGCCGCAGGAAATCTACCAGGACAATATTTTTACCACCGGCCTGGTGGGATGGCCCGGGGTGACCCATATTGCGAACAAGGATTTTGCCCCGGCGATTGAACGGGCGCTGTCGCTTCCCGGTTTTCCGGAGGACACGGACAAAGGCACGGTCACCGTCGGGTTTGCCCGAAATGCGGTCCTTGGCGTGGCCGACAAAGTGGTGGAAGCGGTGAAGAATAAGGATATCCGGCATTTCTTTCTGGTGGCCGGCTGTGACGGGGCCAAGCCGGGCCGGAATTATTACACGGAATTCGTGGAAAAAGTGCCCGAGGACTGTGTGGTCCTGACGCTTGCCTGCGGCAAGTTCCGGTTCTTTGACAAGGATCTGGGCGATATCGGCGGGATTCCCAGGCTTCTGGATGTGGGCCAGTGCAATGACGCCTATTCCGCCGTTCAGATTGCCTCGGCCCTGGCCGATGCCTTTGGCGTGGAAGTCAATGATCTGCCGCTGTCCATGGTGCTTTCCTGGTATGAGCAGAAGGCCGTGGCGATCCTCCTGACCCTGCTTTACCTGGGCATCCGGGACATCCGCCTGGGGCCCAGTCTGCCGGCCTTTGTCTCGGAAAATGTGCTGAACGTCCTGGTGGATAAGTTCAATATCATGCCCATCAATACCCCGGATGAGGACTTGCAGGCCATTTTGGGGTAGACGGGAATTTACCGACTTGTCATTTCGAGGAGCGGCAGCGACGAGAAATCTTTGTGCGATATAGGCAACTGAAAGATCTCTCGCTGTCGCTCGAGATGACAATTTAAGTAAAATTGAACATGTTAAAACCAGAGTTCCCGAAAATAGTTGTTTCAATAGATTGGACAAAAGGAGATTCCTATATGATGGAGCGACACGAACTATTCAAGGAGGCGGGTTTCAGGGACAATGCGCCGAATAACTACCTGGTGCATGAATCCCCCTATTTCAAGGTAATCAATTTTAACTTTAAGGCCGGGCAAAAGCTGCCGGTGCATTCCCATGATATCGAGGGCCAGCTAACCATCGCCGTTTTGGAAGGAAGCGGCAAGTTTCTGGGAAAAGACGGGGCGGAAATGGCCGCCGGGACCGGGGATGTCCTGGTCTCAGATATTGCCGAGCCCCACGGTATTGAGGCGGAA
>DATGCF010000119.1:0-10297 GCA_035312245.1 Desulfosalsimonadaceae bacterium | reverse complement strand
TACCGCAAAGGCGGGCGGGTTTTTGCGGCTGCCTGTGCTTATTGCCTGAATCATCTGAACCGGCTTTCTGACACATTTTTCGCCCGATTCCTGCCGGCCTTACTCCACAGCTTTTTTGGGCTGCTCCCGGCTTTTCTGATCCACCACATGAAAAATTTTCCGGGACTTAAAAAAGCCTCTGACATAGAAACCCAAAAAGCCTATATAGATTTAAAAGAAACCGATGCTATAATAAAAGCAGGTTTGCTGCCGATCGGCATCGGACCGATTCTGGCGGTCTTGTTTATTGTTTTGCTATGCCTTAAACTGTATTTGTTTTGATAAAATAATAGCAAATATGGCATCCTAAAAAGCCAAGGAGCTTTAATGATCAACAAAGAATCACTGGCTGGAATCCATATTCTGGACCACCTGACTAATGAAATGCTGGAAAAATTGGCGCCTCATATTGAACCTCAGCAGTATGCGGCGCGGGAGATCATTTTTCGGGAAGGCGACCGGTCCGAACATTTCTATATGCTGAAGAAAGGCAAAGTTCTGCTTGAAAAACGGATTTCCAACAAAATCACGGTTTCCATTGCCTCTATAAAGGCCGGCTTCTCATTCGGCTGGTCAGCTATGCTCAATGAACCCTTGCGGCTGGATGCGGTCTGCTCGGAATCGTCTGTCATTTACGCGCTAAATGCGCAGGAAGCATATAAACAAATGGAAGCCGACCCGCATATGGGGTATTTAATTTACAAGGAATTGATCCGAATTGTTCAGCGGCGGCTTGATTTGCGGACCGAGCAATTTGCCCGGGTCATATCCAAACATCCGCATATTGAGCCGCTTTTAGATGAGGAATAGCCGGTTTCAGCACAATTTCAACAAGTTTCATTGTAGAAATGAGGAGAAAACATTATGACAGTCTTGACAATTTCAAGAGAATTTGGCGCCGGCGGGCGAACCTTAGGCAAACGGGTAGCCAAGGAATTGGGCTACACATTGGTTGATGAAGATATCGTACAGATGGTGGCCGAACGTGCCAAGGTTTCTAAAAAAACGGTAAAATCCATGGAAAAGGAAGCTGGCGGGTCTCTCTTGAGGTTTATGAACTATCTGATATCACAAAAGCAAATCAACCGCATACTGGAGGACCACCGGGGCTATCTTGACGAAGAGGTTTATGTGAACACATTAACGCAGATCATCACCGATCTGGCCGAGGAGGGCAACTGTGTCATCGTGGGCCGGGGCGGACAGTACGTATTGCGCGAGCATGCGGATGCCTTTCATCTGCTTTTGGTCGCAAACCATGAAGACCGGGTCCGGTTTATGATGGAAACCTATAATATGACCAAGGACCAGGCGGCAAACACCATCCGTGTTCATGGCAAAAGACGCCACAACCTGTATCGAAAGTTCGGAAAAGAAGACTATGATGATCCCCTGCTCTACCACCTGGTGCTTAACATGAGCAAACTCTCGATGCAAAAGGCAACTGAAACAGCAGTCAAGTTGGTCAAATAAACCCGATAACAATGGCGGCAATCGCGATCACCACCTGCCAGCCCTTCAAAGATTGAATTCGGATAAAATATCAATCTTTCTGGACAAAAGTAAGGCTGCAACAGTTGGACACGGATAACTATGGTGATATCAAGCCCCCGTCACCCCATGGGGTGGGGGCTTGGCCGGAACAACGGCAAAGTTCCGGAGTTGCTTGATTTATTGGCCCCAAAATTCATACGTCCCGAGACCCCTTTGAAGCAGCCCTTAAACCTGATTGGTTGGAGTCTCGGCGGATACCTGGCCAGAGAACTAGCGCGGGATTATCCCGAGGATGGCCGGTTCAAGGTATCGGGTATAAGGTGTAAGGTCAATGAAACCAAACCTTTATGCTTTAAGTAGTTCACAGTTCAAGGTTTAAAAGACTTAGCGCTTTTAGCTTTGGAAAAGGCTTATAAAAAAGGGCAATTTCCTTTAAGTCCCCACTTTGCCAAAGGGGGATTTAGGCGGATTTTTCATCATGGCCCAATACAAATCCCCCCAACCCCCTCCCTTTTTCAAAGTGGGGTGCGGCACAGCTCACGGCTTGCAGTTTGAAAAACTCAGTGCCTTAGCGCCTTAGTTCCTCAGTGACTTTAAAGTTACTTATAAGCTCGGTCCCGGGCGGCAGCCCGGGGGAAATACTTCCAGTAACTTAATCATACTCAGTCCCGCGCAAGCGGAGCGGTACTCGTACTCATAATCGTACTCGGAAAAATCAAAAGCCGATTACGAGTACGAGTACGAATCAGCCCGGCGGCTTAAGGAAACCCCGCCCCATCTTCACAAAAATCCAGTAATGCTCCCGATTGCAAAATTTTATTGTTGAGCAATTTAAGACGATAGGTATATTGGGACATTGTAAATTTGACAAAGCCGCCCCCACAAAGACAAAAATACATAAGAAAGGAAGACCCGAAATGAAATATCACCCCGGCGGTCAGTGGCTGCGGTTAGTGCCGCTTTTGCTAATGCTTCCGATGGTATTCATCGCCTGCCATTCAGACACACAGGAGGCGGGAGCGGATAAGCCGATTGTCGAGCAGGTGCGGCCGGTCAAGGCATATGAACTCAAGCAGAATGAAAACCGCCGGGTCCGGAATTTCCCGGGTACCGCCCAGGCCCTGCAGCACGCGAAACTCTCATTTCGGGTGGGCGGCCCATTAATTACCCTGAACGCTGAAACGGGCCGATACATCCAAAAGGGCGAGGTCATTGCCCGCATTGATCCCCGGGATTATAAAATCCGCATCAATACTATGGAAGCGCGTCTGACAGCAGCGAAAGCCAATTATGATGAAGCCAAACTGCAGTATGACCGGTACCGCAAGCTGGTTGCGGACAATGCCGCAGCCAGGGCGGACTTTGACCGGGTGAAAGCCGCATTTGAAAGCGCGGAGGCCCAGGTCAACGCGGACAGCAAAGGCCTTGAAGATGCGCGGAACGCGCTTTCGGATACCACGCTATACGCCCCGTTTTCAGGCTATATTCATCACCAATACGTTGAGAACAATGAGATGGTGCAAACCGGCCAGCCCATTGTCTCTATGGTGGATCTATCTGCTATTGAAATCAAGATCGCCATACCCGAAGACCTGCTGCTGGCGGTCGAGCGGTTCAAGTCATACGCCTGCCAATTTTCAGCCGTCCCCGGAAAGACCTATCCGGCAGAATTCAAGGAAATCGGCAAGCAGCCGAATCCGTCAAACCGCACCTATCCTCTGACCCTGGTAATTGATGGCGATGAACCAATGTCAATCCGCCCGGGCATGGCAGCGGAGGTCGCCATTACGATCAAAGAAACAAATGGCAAGCCAAAGTTTATGGTGCCCATGTCCGCACTGGTAAACGACAGTGACCGGCAGTCTTTTGTCTGGCTCGTCGACCCCGACGCAGGGAAACTGAAACGACGGCCGGTTACCTTGGGGAAAGCCCGCCAAAACGGCTTCATCGAGATATCCGGAAACTTGACTGCCGGCCAGCTGATTGCCAGCGCCGGTGCCCACACGCTGGCCGCTGATCAAAAGGTCCGCGTGATGGAACCGCCCAGTAAGACCAATACTGGCAATGAACTGTAATGGGACTATAGATCTGATATGAACCTGCCCGATTATTCACTCCGCAATCGAACGGTCACGCTATTCGCCCTGTTTCTCATTTTTGCGGGCGGCCTGTTTGCCTACTTTAACATGGGAAAACTGGCGGATCCGGTGTTTACCATCAAAACCGCTCTGGTTGTCACGCCCTATCCGGGCGCCTCCCCCGGCGAAGTCGATCAGCAGGTCAGCCGGGTCATCGAAGAGTATGTGCAGGCCGCGGATGAGGTCAAGACCATCCGCTCGACCTCCCGGGCCGGGGTTTCCATGGTGTATGTGGATCTTTATGAATACAACAAATCCGATTCCATCCAACAGCTATGGGATATTCTGCGCAGAAAAGTACAGCTCGCCCAGCCGGCGCTTCCCCCCGGTGCCGGCCCCTCTGTGGTGCATGACGACTACAGCGATGTCTATGGCATTTTTCTGGCACTGACCGGTGACGGATTTTCCAACGCCCAGATTGAAAGATATGCCGACTATATCAAGCGCGAAGTCTCCTTTGTCCAAGACGTCAAACGGATTCAGCTCTACGGCATCCGCACCGAGTGCATCATGGTCCGCATCGACCGCAGCAAAAGCGCGGAAAAGGGCATTCCGCCCGGCCGGATTGTCGAACTGCTAAACAGCCAGAACGAGGTGATCAGCCATGGGGAGTTCGTATCCGGCGACTACCGGATCCGGATTGACTCGGCCTCTGATACGTTTGCCTCAACCAAGGATATCGGCGAACTCTTAATTCAGGGCCGCGGCGAGGAACAGTTCCGGTTAAAAGACCTGGCCGAAATCAGCCGGGACTATGTCCGCCCGTCTGAGCCGATCATGCGGTTTAACGGTTTCCCTGCCATCGGGATCACCATTTCAGCAGCAGACGGCGCCAATGTGGTGGAAATGGGCGAGGCGGTCGGCAACCGCATCGATCAACTGATGCAGGATTTGCCCGCCGGACTTTCCATTGACGGGGTCTACTATGAATCCAAGTTTGTCAAGGATTCCATCAAAAAGTTCATGACCAATTTGCTGGCCTCGGTCGGTGTGGTGATTCTGGTGCTCCTTGTGGCCATGGGGCTTCGAAGCGGCATGATCATTGCCGGCAACCTGATTTTCTCCATCATGGGGACCTTAATTGTCATGATGGTCTGGGGAATCAACCTGCAGCGGATATCGATTGCCGCCATGATCCTGGTGATGGGCATAATAGTTGATAACGCCATTGTGGTAACCGAGGCTTCGCTGGTGGATCTTCAGCGCGGCCTGCCCCGGGATCAGGCAACGGCCGGTCCCGCCAAGCGAACGGCCTGGCCGCTGCTCGGCGCCACGGTGATCGCCTGCCTGGCCTTTGCCCCAATTTATCTCGCCCCTAGCAATGTCGGGGAATTCTGCGCCAGCCTGTTTCAGGTGGTGACCATTGCGCTTCTGTTCAGCTGGGTGCTCGCCATGACCCAGACCCCGGTTTTCAGCTACGGATTTTTGAAGCTATCCAAAAAAGCCGCTGCCACGGAGCCGCATTCCACCCGGCCTTATCGCATTTACCGCCGCATTCTCATGTGGACGCTCCGCCACAGGCTCATCACCCTGGCGTTTGTGCTGTTTCTCTTTATTCTGGGCAATATCGGGTTCGGCCACATTCCTAAAATCTTTTTTGCCGATTCCGACATGCGCCAGTTTTTCATTGACTACCGCCGACCCGAGGGCGTGCGCCAGAGCACGGTATCCGAAGATCTTAAGAAAGTGGAGGCCCATCTGGAAACCCTGCCGGAAGTGCGCAGCTATGCCACCTGCGTGGGCCAGGGGCCGCCCCGTTTTGCGGTCTCGATTACTCCGGAGCCGCGAAACAACTCATTCGGCCAGATCATCGTCAATGTCTATGATTACCGTACCATTGACCGTCTGATCCGTCATCTCTCGGACTGGTTCCCCGAACATCTGCCCCAGGGAAAGCCGCATCTGTGGAAATACATTAACGGTCCAAATGCCGACTATGATGTCGAGGCGCGCATCAGCGGCCCGGACCCGCAGAAACTGCGCGACCTTGCGGAAAAGGCCAAGGCTGTGATGCGAAATGATCCGCTGGCCAGAAATGTCTGCGACGACTGGCGGGAGCGGGTCATGATCGCCAACATGGACTATTCCCAGCAGAAAGGCCGTCTGGCCGGTGTGGAACGCCGACATTTGGGATATGCGCTACAGAGCGCTACCGACGGGATGACCGTTGAGATCTACCGCGAAAATGAGGAATTGATTCCAGTGCGGATCCGTTATAATAATCAGGATATCGAGAATATGGACACACTCCCGGTCTGGGGCGTCGGCCAGTCTGCCATTCCCTTGCGTCAAGCGCTTTCCCGGTCTGATATTCAATGGGAGGATCCAATTATCCGGCGCTATAACCGGCGCCATGTGATTCGGGCCCAGTGCGACCCGGTGCTGGGCGTGACCGCGGATACCCTGCTCCAGCGGGTTCGGCCGCAAATCGCAGGCATTGATCTGCCTAACGGCTATAAGCTGGAATGGGAAGGCATATACGAAGATTCCCAGGAATCCCAGGCTGCCACACAGAAATACCTGCCGGTTGTATTAATTATCATGCTCTTTATCCTGGTGGCGCTTTTCAATGCCCTCCGCCAGCCCCTTATCATCATCCTGATTATTCCGCTGGCCATGATCGGCATCTCCGCAGGCCTTCTCCTGATGGGGGAAAACTTTTCATTTCTGGCCATTTTGGGCACTTATGCCCTGATCGGCATGCTGATCAAAAACGCGGTGGTTTTACTTGATGAAATTGATGCGGAAATCAGAAGCGGCAAAGACCCGCGCGCCGCTATCCGGGATTCCGCCGTTAACCGGATGCGGCCCGTGTCAATGACCTCGCTTACCACCATCTGCGGCATGGCGCCTTTGGTCACAGATCCGCTCTTCTCGTCCATGGCCGTGACCATCATGTTTGGGCTCGCCTTTGCCACGGTTTTGACGCTCTTTGTGGTGCCGGTGCTCTACTCTCTGTTCTTTCGCGTCAAATATCAAAGTTAAGGACGTATGCCCATGAAAGCATGAAGTAACGCAAAATAGCCATGAAAAACCGTCCATACTGTCATTTCGAGCGGCAGCGAGACATCTTTAAAATAAAATTCCTCTTCAATGACGTTCTTCGGAATGACAGCGGCCTAAGAAGCCTTTATGCCAGTCGTAAGTGTTTTTAAGCAGAAAATAACTTCCGGTTCGTACGAGTACGCGTACTCGTAATCGGATTTTAATTTTCCGAGCACGATGACGAGCACGACTACCGTCCCTCTCGCGCGGGACTGAGTACGATCAGGTCCTTAGAATAATTTTCCAGGCGTTTTCCCAAGCCATCATTTTTTTCTTGATCTTTATCAAAATATTAATTAAGTAAATACTTACTTATTAACTTTTCCGCCACTCTTTTTATATTTCGCTATTTTTTATTAACAGGAACCGCAATTGTTTTCCGTTCTATATCCACGGCATTGGCGAATGCTTTTGACAAGGAATTCCCTATGAGTGACAATGTCTACATTATCGGCGCCTCCATGAATAAATTCGGTAAATACCTTGATAAAAGCATCAAGACGCTGACCGGGGAATCCCTTGCCGGGGTATTAAAAGATGCGGATCTGGCGGCGGCGGATATCCAGGCCGCCTGGTTTTCAAACACCGGCTGGGGCATGCATGATTTTCAGCACTGCATCCGCGGCCAGGTGGCGCTTTCCGCGAACGGGCTGGATAAAATCCCCATCACCAACGTGGAAAATGCCTGTGCATCGGCCAGCACTGCCCTGCACGGGGCGTGGACCGCCATAAAAGCCGGCCTTTATGACTGCGTATTGGCCATCGGCACGGAAAAGGTCTACAGCGAAGACCGAAAGCTGATGATGAAGGGGTTCATGGCCGGCACCGATGTGGAGATAACGACCCAATATATCGAACAGATGAAGCAGGAAGCCAAACGAAAAGCCGAGGCTTCGGACAAATCCAGCGAGAAGAAAGAGAAATCCGGCGGCCATTCGGTTTTTATGGATTTTTACGCAATGGGCGCCCGCAAGCACATGAAGCAATACGGGTCCACCCAGCGGCAGCTGGCCGTCATCGCTGCCAAGGCCCACAACAACTCGACCTTGAATCCCCTGGCCCAGTATACTTTTCCACAGACGGTTGAGGAGGTCCTGGCCGACTATGAGGTAGCCTACCCCTTGACCCGGGCCATGTGCTCGCCCGTGGGCGACGGAACGGCGGCCGCCATATTATGCTCTGAAAAATTCTTAAAAACGCACCCCTCGTCCCGGGCGCTGTTGATACGAGCCTCGGTGCTGCGCTCCGGATCATGGACGGAAAATACGATTTCCGAGCGCGCCGTCAAACCCGCCTATGAAATGGCCGGACTGGGACCGGAGGATATTAATGTGGCCGAGGTCCATGACGCCACCGCCTTTGGCGAGCTCTTTCAGACCGAAAAATTGGGATTCTGTCCGGAAGGCGAAGGCGGTCTTTTTGCCGAAATCGGGGCGACGGCCCTTGACGGAAAGCTGCCGGTAAATCCCAGCGGCGGCCTGCTTTCCCGGGGGCATCCCATCGGTGCCTCCGGGCTGGCCCAGATTTATGAGCTGGTAACCCATCTACGCGGCGAGGCCGGCAACCGCCAGGTCCAGAACCCGAAAATCGCGCTCGCCGAAAACGGGGGCGGCACCATCGGATTCGGGGAGGCGGCCATGTGTATTCATATCCTCGAAAAAACAACGCGCTAAAATCAGGAGTATCGGTTGGCCGGCAAACGCATGCCTGCAGATGAGCGACGGCAGTCACTAATTGATGCCACCATCGAGGTGGTGGCCCGGCTGAACTACGACCAGGCCACCACAGCCCTTATCGCAAAGGCGGCCGGCATCAATGAGGCGATGATCTACCGACATTTTTCGAGTAAGACCGAGCTCCAGCTCGCCACCCTGGATTATCTCATTGACTATCGCCTGCAAATTTACCGGGAAAATCCCGTTTTTAAACCGGAAAATCAGCACAAAAGCATCATCCGCCAGTTGACGGCCCAGTACCTGCAGCGCATCCAGAGCCCCGAGGTCAATATGTTTGCCTGCATCCTGAAGGCCATGTTCGCCATCGACCCCCAGATCCGGGAAAAAGGGGTCGAGTGCTGTATGGCATTCCACGAATTTAATAAGGAGAACCTTGCCCAAGACCAGACCCGGGGTTTTATCGATCCAGCATTCGACCCGGAGGTCATATCCTGGGAGATGCTTGGTAAAATCATGCTGGTATCCACCCTTGCCGTTAACAACCGGCTGGACGCCTTCGGCATCGAGAATATCAAGAAATCAATGACGTATTTTGAGGTTATGTATTTTTCAAAAAAAACCAGTGATTAGGAGGGCCCATACAATGGAAGCATCAGTCGCCAGGGACATCTCTGAAGCGATGGCGTGGACTGAGGTAGAAAAGGTTATTCACAGCCGCCGAAGCACCCGGGCATTTAAAAAAGCGCCCATCCCCGATTACATGATCCGCCGGATCCTGGAAGCTGGCCGGTTTGCCCCGTCAGCCGGAAATTCTCAGCCGTGGCGGTTTGCCGTGATTAAAAGCCCGGAAATTCTTGAGGCGATGGAAAAAGATGCCATCAAGGTCTGCAAGCGGATGATGTTTGTCCTGGATTATACCCGGAGCCGAATGCGGCAAATTTTTCTAAAGCCCATCGCAAAACTCTTTATCCGGCTCCAGCACAACGAACTCCACCCCGTGCCGTTCGGTCTGCTGGCAGCTGTTGCCAAAGATCGCGCGCCGGTCTTTCACCATGCGCCCACGCTGATTCTGCTGTTCGAGGATCAGCGGGGGGTCTCCTCCCCGGCCACCGACAGCGGCATCTGCGGCCAGAACATGGTGTTGGCGGCCCACAGCATGGGCGCGGCCACCTGCTGGATCGGATTGATCAAGCTGCTCATGTATGAGAGGAAATGGAAAAAATTTTTGGGGGTCAAATACCCCTATAAGCTGAATAACTGCATTGCCGTAGGATGGCCCAAGGTCCAATCCGACGGCCCGGTCCCGCGGGAAGTTCAGCAGGTGGCGTGGTATGAGGGAAGCATGTCCGATTCTCCAAGAATTGAAAGACAGGGGGCGTAAAAATGGCACATCCCAGTCTCAGCCGATGGACCCGAATTCCGGATTATAACGACCCCGCCCAGATGCAGACGGGTCTTTTAGTATTTGACAATGAAAAATGCAAAAAATGCGGTATCTGCTCATTTATCTGCCCGGCCCGCTCCATTCAGAGCGACAAAGGGCCGGCCGCCTGGCGGGACGGTCTGCCGCGCCTGATTTACTCTTATCCGGGCATTACCGACTGCATTGCCTGCGGCTGCTGCGTGGTGGCCTGCCCGGAAGGCGCCATTTCCATTAAGCGCCCGTTTAGCCCGGGATACTTCTACCAGCGCCTGACCCAGACCCAGGAGCTTACTTTTCCCAAACAGTATGATGCGCACCTGATCCCCCCTGTTGGTGAAACTTCCAATGATAAGGCACAGGAAAAAGCAGTAAAGCCCGGCGGCGGTGAAACGCCGAAAGCAGATGCGCGGAAATGGAAATTGCGCCGGCTTCAGCTATTGCGCGCAGCCCTTTCCGGGGCTGTTCGCATGACGGCGGATGAT
>DATGCF010000118.1:0-4459 GCA_035312245.1 Desulfosalsimonadaceae bacterium | reverse complement strand
ATCCGTTCTTACCATATCCGTTTTAATGGCGGCCGGCCTGAGTATGGGGCTTGGCGCCATCGGTTCCGGCATCGGCTCCGGATTTCCCGCCGGCGAGGCATGTGCGGGCATGTCCCGCCAGCCCGCCATGAGCGGACAGCTGACCACCAATATGCTGATCGGCTCGGCCGTCTGCCAGACGCCCGCCATCTTTTCACTGGTGGTCTCTTTTATCCTGATCTACAGTAATTTCAGCGGTCAGCCGGTTTCCCCGACCTGGGCGGCGATATTGGGGGCGGGCTTTGCCGCCGGATTCGGCGCCATCGGCTCGGGTCTTGGCGGGGGGCTGGTCGCCCAGACCAGCTGCGAGGGCATAGCCCGGCAGCCCACCAGCGCAGGCACTGTGACGAATATTATGCTGCTCGGTCAGGCCGTCACCCAGACGACGGCGATCTATGGGCTTTTAATTGCATTTATTCTTTTGTTCAAAGGATTTGCACCGACTGAATCCCTTGGTGCAGCTATGGCCCTTCTGGGCGCAGGGCTCTGTATGGGGCTCGGGGCCATCGGACCGGGAATAGGGGAAGGCGCCACCGCCCGAAGCGCGGTGCGCTGGATTGCGCGAAACAAGGAAGCCACCGCCGAGCTTACCCGGATTATGCTGGTGGGTCAGGCGGTTTCGGAATCAACCGGTATTTATTCACTGGTTGTGGCATTGATACTCATATTTGTTATTTAATTTAACTGATAGCGAAGGAGGAAAACATGGCAATAGAAGGCACACATCTGGTTCAAGCCGCTGCACTGCTGGGGGCGGGTCTATCCATGGGGCTGGGCGCCATCGGCCCGGGTGTGGGTGAAGGGCTCGTGGCATCAAAGGCCTGTGAGGCGATTGGCAAAAACCCCGGTGAGGCCGGCCTTTTGACAAGAACCATGCTGGTGGGTCAGGCGGTTTCGGAGTCCACAGGTATTTATTCGCTGGTTATCGCCCTGCTCCTGCTTTTTGTCGTATAACACCCGAAGGCGAGGCTATACATGGAAATCGTCAGCAACATCGTCATGGTCAGCATCAATGAAACGCTTGTCATTGAACTGATATCTTTTCTGATATTCCTTTTTCTGATCAACCGGATAATGTTCAGGCCCCTTCGGACGGTTATGCAGGAGCGGGATGAGCATATCAGCGGCCTGGGCCAGGATATTCAGAACGCTAAACAACGGATCGAAGATCTGAACGAGCAGCTTGACGAGCAGGAGAAAGCGGCGATTGACGAAGCCACCCGCTATCGCATGGATCTGGAAAACGAGGGCGCCAAGCAGGCGGAAGCGATACTTGATGACTCGAAAAAAGAAATCAATGCGATTAAAAGCGAAAACCAGGAATTTGTGGACCAGCAGATTGCCGAGGCCCGCAAAACATTGAAAACCGAGGCTGAACGATTGGCAACGGAAATAATGGAGAAAATCCTTGAGCGGAGGCTGGTTCGTGAATAACGCCATCAGACATACAGCTAACCGATTCTTCCGGCTTGCGCCGTGCGCCCTGCTGTTTGTGCACCTGTTTTGCGCAAACGCAATGGCAGCGGGGGATGGTGCGGCCGACTGGCGGCCCGTTTATGATACCATCATGCTGTGGGTCAACTTCTTCATCCTCGCCTTTGTCATCTACCGCTATGGCAAAACCCCGTTCCTGAATTTCCTGAAAGGGCGACAGAAGGAGGTCTCTGACGAAATCGATGAACTGGAAGAGCGGAAGCAGACATTTGAGCGCCAGATTGAAGAAACCCAGCAGGCGATTTCAGACAGCAGCACCCGGTTTGAAAAAATTAAATCCCGGATTACCGAGGAAGGCGAGAGGAAACGCCAGCAGATCATCGATCAGGCCAATGAGCAGAGCCGCAAAATGCTTGAGATGGAAAAGAAAAAAGCAGCCAACCAGATTGTTCAGGCCAGACAGCTGCTTCTGGCTGAGCTGGCGGATTCCGCCAGCGACATGGCCTTAAACCGGCTGCCCCAGGAAATTACCGACGCCGACCAGGATAACATGCTGTCGCTCTATATCAATCAGATCACCCAGTACGCTGAGCAAGCCGGTTAAGCGCCGGCATAGATAACAAAACATGCGTCCCCCTTCCCCTTAGCGCATGAATAAAAAACTCGGGCGGCCAAAAATGGCAGCCCGAGTTTTTTATATATCGGCCTATTCAGCCGGAAAAGCCCTATTTAGCCCTTAATATCTCAGCCTTCCGGAATTCTTCCTCCGCCCGATAAGGTAATACCCATCTTCTTGTAAAGTTCACCGGAAATCCGGTGTAAACTTGAATCATTCGGGAAAAATGCCATTGCTTGTCGTATCACATAACCAATAACGATTAACGATTAACTGTACCTAAAAAAGGATGATAGTCGCCCGTCAAGGCCGTCGATGTTCCAGGGGTTTAGCACCAGGGGTTTTTCGCAGACGGCATCGGCTCCGGAGCGTAAGGCAAAACGCATGTGGGAGTCATGCAGGTAATTGGGCGAGCAGATGGAGACATAGTCCACGGTGCTGCCGGAGTTGCCCCGGTGCAGCTTATCGATGTGGCGGTCGAAGCGTTCAAATTCGGTAAAGAAATGGGCATCCGGAAAGTAGGAATCGATAACGCCCACTGAATCGCTGGGGGCCAGGGCGGCGATCAGGTTGTTTCCGGTATCCTTTATGGCCTTCATGTGGCGCGGAGCAACGTAGCCCGCGGCGCCGATCAGGGCGAAATTTTTCATGGCTGTATTTTCCTTGTCTGGAGCGGGCCGGAAATTTAATGTATGGTTATTTGGAAAACTCCAGTAATTGTTCTTTTTAGATGGGGGTAAACCCCGTCCGCATAGAAATGGCCAACTGGAGTTTTTCGGATTACCAGTTTCAATAATTCAAGGGACGTAATCCAAGGGACAGTATCCCGTTTTCATTTAAAAGGTATTTTGATTGACTGAAATTACGAAACCTTAACGGCCTTGCGGATAGGCGGCCATTAAGGAATTTTTACCTTCATCCCGACCTTCTCCCGGAGCGGGAAGGGGGTGTGCGGCATCTTAAGTTAATGGCACTGATTTAGGTTCAGGTGATGGGCTCCACCATGTCTGCGTCTATGGTAACGGCCATGGCCTGCATGATGGTGGATACCGACAAAACCAGGCGACAGTGCCTGTCCTTGCGTTCAATAATTCCTTCTACGTCTTTTAACGGCCCTTTTTTCACCCGGACCATCTGCCCCTCTGACACGTAATCATACGGATATACGGGGGCTTCTGCGGAAATGACCTGCTGGATGCGGCGCAATTCACTGACCAGCTGCTTCGGTGCCTCAACGTCGATGATCCGGGCTATCTGATCCGAGCGCAGGGCATGTTGGCGCTCAAAATCGTCGCCCTTGAAAAACACATACCCGTTAAAAAGCGGCATGAGGCTGTAGCGCACGCGGTTTTGGCTCGTTTGGCGGCGCTTGTACATGGGCAGATAGTAGCCGATGCCGGCGTCCGCCAGGTAATTGGCAAGGGCCTTTTCCCGGCGGCTTTTGGTGTGCGCCACGCGCCAGGGCTTGGTGTTATCCGGCTGACTCAGCAGGTCCGCTGGAAAAATCGGATCCGGATTTTGGTTATCTGCCAATGTCATATTAATATTATTATATTTTTTTCAAGCAGTTAACAGTTATCCCTGAGCCAATTTGCCGCGCACCAATGATCGGCCTTTTATCCGGGGCTTAATGAATTTTACCGAAAAAAAATTTTTATAAAGTGTCTAAGGCGGGCTTAAGATCGAGTGCGCGGTTAGGAATAAAAATAAAGTCGATTTTTCGATAAATTTTTGAATAAATGCGGTTTCCATTTTGTTACGCTACAGATTATTTTGGTTTCAGCTAAACGAATAATTTGAATTCCCCGCAAGACAAATTAATAACAAACAGCTTACATTGATTTGAAAAATAAAAATTGCTTAACATGTGTTTGACGTATCCATCCGTAATAATATGCCGTAACCAATGCTTGGCTAAAAAATTCCTTATAAGGAACAATGGTCAACGAATTATTTCCAAGGCTACGATGTATAGTCTGGAATCAAAGGATTTGTCAAGAGTTGATTATAGAGAAATAATAACTGTAAATGCCTGTCGGACAAGAGATTACAAACTTCTACGGTGTGCTTGAAAAGCGGCTTGGGTAGCGCTTGTTTTTCCTTTAGTAGGCCGGCATGGGCGGGATTTTCAATTTAGGCATATCTTTCAAAGCTCTGCCTTCAACCTTATCCGCTTAACCGATAAGCAACCAACCCTATTGACTTTCTATCCACTCCCACATATTTTATTTATATGCATTCCGAAAATACCAAATCCAAAATTGTTAACCATCTCGAAGCACTTCACCGTTTTAATCAATGGGAAAAAAACCGCTTTGACAGAATGGAAGACGGCCAGAACCTATCGGCAGTGTTTAAGCTTTACCAACT
>DATGCF010000117.1:0-8641 GCA_035312245.1 Desulfosalsimonadaceae bacterium | reverse complement strand
ATTGAGCGGTATCGACTGGCTGGCCCGAAGCCATTGATCCCGGGCGGGCCGATGGACTCCGTTCAGGCTGTCGGCCTTCTCGTAAACCCATGCAACGTAGCCTATTGAAAGGCGATAGACGTCCAGTTTTTCGTGTCCAAGAGTCATATTTATTCGATCCCGATCCCGATAGCGATAGCGATTTGGATACAGAACAAATTAGCCGTGGGACTGCCAATCAGAAACTTGCCTTTTGGCGGATGGGGTGTTAGGCAGTATCTTTCATTTAACAATCAAAACAGATACAATAAATGAGGAAACCTGCTGCTTCATGAAAATATTTGACAGCCACTGCCACTTAAATCTCAATACCTATAAAAAGGACCTCCGAGCGGTCATCCATCGGGCTCATGCGGCCGATGTGACAGGGATGATGATTGTCGGGATTACAGTTGAAGAGTCCCGCCAGGCGATTGCAATCTCGGAAAAATTTCCCGGCTGTTATGCCTCTGTGGGGATGCATCCCCATGATGCCAGCGCGTGCACTGAAGAGGACTTACAAATTTTAAAGGAACTCGCCCAAGCACCGGTGGTGAAGGCATGGGGCGAGGCGGGCCTTGATTTTAACCGGATGCATTCCCCCCGGGATGTCCAGGAAAAATGGTTCATCCGACAGCTGGAAACGGCGGACGAACTGGAGCTGCCGCTTATTTTTCATGAGCGGGATTCCGAAGGCCGGTTCCTGGAAATCCTGTCCGCCCACTACGGCAGCCAGCAGCGCCTTGGGGTGGTTCACTGCTTCAGCGGCTCGGCCGCTGAAATGGCAGCCTATTTAAAGATGGGGTTCTACATCGGCATTACCGGTATTTTAACTATGAAAACCCGGGGTGAGACGCTTCGCTCCCTTATCGGGCAAATCCCGCTGGATCGGATGGTGATTGAAACCGATGCGCCGTTTCTGACGCCTGCGCCGGATAAAAATCACACCCGGCGGAATGAACCCGCATTTGTGCGGACCGTGCTTTACAAGCTGGCCGAAGTTCTTGACCGGGACCCCGAAGCCCTGGCAGACACCCTATGGGAGAATACCTGCCAGCTATATCAGATTTCCGAGCCCGTAAACACGGATTCACCTGAGGAGTTAGTTTCATGAAACTTGGCATCATCGGTCTTCCGGTTTCCGGAAAAACGACCGTTTTCGAGGCATTAACCCATGAATTCGCCCACACCGGCGACAAAAGCGAGGACCGGCTGGGCACCATCCATGTGCCGGATGACCGCATCGATGCCTTAAGCCGGATTTACCAGCCCCAAAAAACCATCTACGCCCAGGTGGAATATTTTCTGCCCGGTAAAACCGGACAGAAAAATGCGGGCGACAAGACCGAAACCCCCTGGACCGCGGTTCGGGATATGGACGCCTTGATCCACGTGGTGCGAAATTTCCGCATGTTCGGCCTGGATGCGCCGACACCGGAGGCGGATTTTTTACAGCTTGATCAGGAGCTGATATTATCAGACCTCGCGGTGGTGGAAAAACGCCTCGAACGGATGACGGCGGAAAGTAAAAAGGGAAAGCCGGTGGATGCGGAAGAGCGCGAACTGCTTGAAAAGGCGCATGCGCTGCTTGAGACAGAAACGCCCCTTCGCCGGGATCCCAAAATTGCCGCTGCCCCTCAGCTTAGAGGCTATGCCTTTTTATCCGCCAAACCGGTCCTGGTTTTATTCAACAACGAAGATGAGGATACGGCCCCGCCTGAAAGAACCGAAACGCTGGTCCGGGAGGAATGCCTGGTCATCCGGGGCAAGCTTGAACATGAGCTGGCCCAGATGAGCGAGGAAGAAGCCGTGGACCTGCTGGCCGAATTTGACATCGCCGCTTCCGCAACGGACCGGGTGATTCAAAAATCCTATGCCGTCCTCGGCCTGATCTCATTTTTCACCGTGGGCGAAGACGAGGTCAAGGCCTGGACCATTCCCACGGACACCCCCGCGGTTGAAGCCGCCGGCGCCATTCATACGGATATCAAAAAGGGGTTTATCCGGGCGGAAACCATCTCCTATGAGGACCTGATAGAGGCCGGATCCATGAATGCGGCCAAAAAAAAGGGCACGCTTCGCCTGGAGGGCAAGACTTATGTTGTCCGGGACGGGGATATCATCAATTTCCGGTTTAATATCTGATGGCCATCCCGAAACGGGTCAGCACTCCTGTTTCTTGGCCTTCTCAATAAATTGATATTTCCTGATGGCCTCAAGGATGCCGCCGGCACAGGGCTGCTTGGCAAAATAAACGTTTTTGGCCCCTTTCAGGGTATCCAGCTCCGGGCTGTAGTTGCCGACCACCACTCCGCGCGGCTCGCCCCGAAGCATTTCCTCATCATTTCCGGAATCGCCGCAGATTATCAGATTATTTAGCGGAATCTCCCATTTGTAGCTCAGATAGCGGATGGCTTTGCCCTTGGATGCCCGATAGGGGATGATATCCAGATGCTTCTCATGCGAATATATAAGGGTATACCGGCACTTGTTTTTAAGCAGCACATCATGAACTTTTGCCAGCCGGTCTTTGCCGGGGTCCATGTCGTAGCTCACCTTGAACGGCCGCTGGGCATCCTCCGCCTGGTATTCCAGAAAATCGAATTTTGAGAGCAGCTCGACGATTTTTTCCCGGTCCCATTGATTGGCAATATGGGTTTCCCAGCCCCGGTCATAGCGAAGATCCGAACCGTAATAAATCTCCGTGCCCACAGAGGAAATCACAATATCCGGCATGGGCACATTATGCCGCCCAAGAATATCCCTGGCCGATGATGCGGTCCGGCCCGTGGCCACCGCAAACCCCATTTTAGACTTGTTCTCTTCAAGTAGATCGATGAGCTCCGGCAGGTGCCCATTGGACTCTCCGATCAGGGTATTGTCAATGTCGGTGATTAAAAACCGGTTCAGACAGGCCAGCCGCTTGCCGATGGGCGTGGCGGCCCGCTCCTTTTCCGCCGCAAAATCGGCCTTGGATTCTATGTGACTGACCGCTTCCATGTAAGTCGCTGCATGGCTCTCCCACGTATAATATTTCCGGACATTCATAATCCCGTTTTTGGAATACTGGGTCCATCGTTCATAGTCCGTTATAATGGTTTTCAAGGCCTCAGTAATATCCTTCGGATTGGTGGGGTCCACCAGTATGCCGTTTTCGCAGTTGCTGATAATATCATAGGGGCCGCCATCTTTGGTGGCGACAATCGGCAGGCCGGTGGCCGAGGCCTCCAGCAGGGTCAGGCCGAACGGCTCGGTCAGGGCGGGATTGACAAACACGCCCCGCTTTTCCGCGGCAATCCGGTAGAGTTCCGGGACCTCGTATTCAATATCATGCTTTTTGGGAATCGCCATTTTGCCGTAAAGATCATATTTATCCATCATAAGGAGCATCCGCGTGAGCACATCGCTCTCATTCTCCTCCATTTTATCAATATCCTTGCGGATCCCGGCAAAAATGGCCAGGTTGGCCATGGTCTGCAGCTCTTGGTCCTCTCCGTAAGCCTGAACTAGTCCGGAAATATTCTTGCGCTTGTCCGGCCGGGAAAGCGCCAGGACCAGCGGTTTGTCCGGATACATGAGAAACCGGTCAAGCTCGCGCAGCACCGAGGCCTGGGAATAGAGCTCGATCTCGCTTTTTTCAGATTCCGGCAGCCGGTCGTGGTAATAGGGATAGAAGCGTTGAATATCAATGCCCGGCGGAATCACCCGGTATTCAGGGATCTCCGAGTTGTCATACTGCTTGTACTGCTCGTCGATCTCCTGATTCGTGCTGGTGATAATGAGATCCGCACTTTTGATCACCTCTTCCTCCACGGCAATCCGGTGATCGATTTTATACTTCTTTATGATATCATCTTCGGTCATGCCGTCATTCAACAATTTCTGAAATTTTGACCGGCCCATGGAGTGTCCGGTAAAAACCAGCGGCAGGCCGAAAATTTTGGCCAGCTCCATGGCCACGTAGCCCGCATCCGCATAATGGCCGTGCACGATGTCCGGCACCTGATTTTCTTTTTTGATGAATTTAACGGTCTTATCCACGTACTCATCCATATGCGGCCACAAAAGCTCCTTTCGGATATACTTCAAGCCCCCGCATCGGATGCGCGCAATCCGGAACTTGTCATTGATCTTTTCAATGGCTTTGCCGTAATCTTCCGAGACCTTCTTGTCCTTGATCTGCCGGGTGAATAGGTCTACCTGCCGCACCTCTTCCCGCTCGCTCAACTGATTGGCCAGCTCAATCACGTATTTAACCTGGCCCCCGGTATCCGCATCCCGGCCGAGTTCGAGGTTTTCGGATCGCACCAATCCGTGAATACTGAACATCTGGATGTAAAGCCCCTGATCACCCATTGGCATTCCCCTCTATCATGTTCCTCATATGCTGATAAAATGCGGTATCTTCTGGCACAGCCCCCTCGATACGGCAGATGCTGGCGGAAAACATGGTAGCATGGGATAAAATCCGCTCCGGATGCCACCCGCGGAGATAGCCCAAGGCGAGCACCGCTGCATAGGCATCCCCGGCGCCCACTGTATCCACAATCGGATCCACATCCGCCGCATGAACTGAAAAATGCCCGTGGCTCCTCATGAAAAGCTCGCTACCCTCTTTTCCGCGGGTTAAGGAGAGGACTTCGATATTGTATTGATCCATCAGGGCAAATACCCCGGTCTCGGTTTCCTCCTCGGTCTGAAGGATCTCTCGATGGATATAATTCAGTTCGTCTTTGTTCATCTTGACGATGTTTGCCTTTCGCAAAGAATGATTGATCACCTTCGGCTGGTGCGTTCCCTGTCTGAGGTTGATATCATAAAAACAGGGGATTTGGGGATCGAGGCTATCAAGAAACGACTGAAGGCGGGCACATCCATCCTCGGTGCGCTGAATCAGGGTGCCGAAATACACCAAATCCGGCTGGACCGGCAATTCCCTGTAGGGCGCGAAATCAATATAATCAAAGGCCGCATCCGGCATAATCTCGAATTCCGGGTTTTCCGCCCGGTCAAAGGAGACCCGCACCTGGCCGGTGGCATGGGTCTCATCCATCTGGATATCCGCCGCATCAAACTGATTGCGTGATAACATGGAAAGGATTTCCTCGCCATAGGCATCCCGACCGATCCGTGAGATAAATCGCACCGGCATACCAAAGTTTTTCAGATGATAGGCAAAATTAAACGGAGCGCCGCCGATGCGCTTATAATCCGGAAAAATATCTACCAACAGCTCGCCAGTAACTAATATCAAGGGCCACCTCCCGGTTTAAAAAAGTATCTTTGATTAATTTAAATCTGAATTGATTGAGATTCAAACAGGTTTGAACCGGCCGCATCCTAAACCTGAAATGCGCCGTTTAGGAGTGCTTTAATTGACTTGCGTTTGAACAATCTAAAAAAGAGAGCACAAATTTTAGGACTTACCGGGAATTTCTTCCTTGAGGAGACAGCAGGCAATGCGGTATTCGGGAATCCCGTCGGGCCGATAGCTTAAATTTCCCGGCTGCACCAGCTTGTTCATCACGCAGCCCTCAGGAATGGATAGAGTAAACAAATCCGCCTCATTGATCGGCCCGGTTTTTTCCAAGTGCCCGTCTTTTAATAGATGGCTGTGCAGGGGATAGTCCTCACACAGGGGGCAGCGGTAAACCCGGCCATTGGGGAAAATAAAATAGTTGTCCGCCACCCGGCCGGCGCATTCAAACGGCTCCTCCGGCTTTAGAAATACTTTCGGATAGGTTACCGTAATGTCGGCGCCTGCCACTTTTTCAGCCACCCGCGGAATCAGCTCAAGCCAGCTTTCCCGGTCAACCTGCAAAGAATCATTGCCGGATTCGGCGGATTTTCCCCGAATGCCGATTACCTGAATGAAAAACCGGCTGACTCCAAGTTCTTTAAGAAGCGGGGGCATCATCTCAAGCTCCCCGATGTTTTCATTGCTCACCGTATAGATCAGGCTGGTCTTATATCCCTTGACAACCGCTTCCCGAATACCGTTAAGGCATGTCTCGTAACACCCGTTGCCGCGGATCGCGTCATTGGTTTCAGCAGTGGCGCCATCCAGGCTGAAACTGATGAAATCGACATCCGCGGGTGTAATTTTATTCAAAATATCATGGAACAGATAGCCGTTGGTATCAATGGTGATGGACCCATAGCCTATCTCTCGGGCGGCAGATATGATCTGATCCAATTGGGGGTGCAGCGTGGGTTCGCCGCCTAAAAGAATCAGGTTGGCCTGGCGCTTTTCATCCAGAAAGATTTTGAGCCACTGGGTAATGATTTCCAGGGAAAGCATTTCACTGCCGTGCTGGGCGGGATTGATATAGCAATGCCGGCAGTTCAGGTTGCATTGCGTTAAAATGTGGAAGAAGACATTGACCGAATTTTTGGCAAACGCGACCGTTTTATTCATGACGGGGAGGATCTGAAAACCTAAAAATTATTCGGTTTTCCAGTCTTTTAATTCCTTTATGGTCTCTTTGGCTTTGATCAGTTCCTCGTTGGTGGCGCGCAGACGAATCGAGATATATTCGGCAAATATCCGGTACAAGATCAGCAGAAAATCAAGCTTTTCATCCCGCTCCTTGACCGTGGCGAGCCGCCCTTTGGCCGAGGTATCCACGCACAGGCAGATGGTGGGACCATCCGCATATACGGAGGCTGAGCGCGTCAGACTATCAATAATCCGCATCTCACCGAAAATCTCGCCTACCTGATGGATCCGGCCGATCTCTACGTTGTTTTTCTTAATCCGAAGTCGCCCGGACAGCAAAAAGTAGAGCCACGGATCATTGTCGCCTTCCTGGATAATCAACTCCCCGTCCTCATACTCCCGGATTTTTGAGAGCCGCAAGAGCTTTGCCAGCGATCGGGTTTCAAAATCCTTCAGGCCGGGAATCGTCAGAAGCTTCTGAATGTTCTGAACATTATCCTTTAGATACTTGGACTCGATCATTGATTGACCTCTGATCAAAAATCAATTGGAGGCTGCCCCTTGGGCGATACGCCGCTTCAGGCGGGACAGGCATCGAATCTATTTTGGTTACTCGGCCTGCGCCAAGCATAGCTTGGACACATTCGAATCGAATTCTACCGGATAACATCCATCAAAGCAAGCCTTACAAAAATTATTTTCCGGATCCGAAACCCCGGTGGCCTTTAGAAGCCCCTCCAGACTCAGATAGTGAAGAGAGTCAAGATCAAGATAGTCGCGCAGTTCTTCAACGCTTTTGCGGGCGGCAATCAGCTCGCCCTTGGTGGAGAAATCAATGCCGTAATGACAGGGAAACCGATGCGGCGGACAGCTGATCCGCATATGGATCCGCTTGACGCCAAGCTCCCGCAAAGTTTTTATACGAGTTTTGGCCGTGGTGCCCCGGATGATGGAATCCTCAATAATAATGATATCCTTTCCCACCAACAGATCCTTTACCGGGTTGAGCTTCATCCGCACGCCGAAATCCCGCATGCTCTGCGTGGGCTGAATAAAGGTCCGCCCCACATAGTGATTCCGGATCATGGCCAGGTCAAAGGGAAGTCCGGATTCCTCGGCATAGCCCAAGGCCGCATAGTTGCCGGAATCCGGAAAGGGCATCACCAGATCCGCATCCACCGGCGCCTCCCGGGCCAGCTGCCGGCCATGGGCCTTACGGGTCTGATATACGTTCTGGCCAAAAATGTTGCTGTCCGGCCGGGCAAAATAGATAAATTCAAAAATGCAGCAGGAACGCTTCACCGCATCATGCGGGTAAATACTCCGGAGACCGGTCTCATCAATGATGACAATTTCGCCGGGGTCAAGCTCCCGGATATATTCCGCCTGCATCAGGTCCAGCGCGCAGGTTTCTGAAGCAAGCACATAATGACCGTCTGACAGGCGGCCCAGGCAAAGCGGCCGAAATCCATTGGGATCCTTAATGCCCACGACTTCGCCGCGGCTCGTCAGCAGCACAAATGAGTAAGCGCCCTTAAGCTGGCGCACGGCATTTATTAAAGCCTCTTCAAACCCGAGCCTGAGGTTTTTGACAAACAAATGCAAAAATATTTCGCTGTCCATGGTAGTCTGGAAGATGGAGCCTTCTTCCTCGAGATCCCGCTTCAAGAGATGCGCGTTTACGAGGTTCCCGTTATGCGCCACCCCGTAAGATTTGCCCCTATGGGTCACCACAAACGGCTGGGCATTGATCAGGGTCGAATCCCCGGTGGTGGAGTAGCGCACATGTCCGATGGCGCTGTGCGTACCGTCCAGCCATTCCAAACTCGTCGTATCAAAGACCTCCGGCACGAGGCCCATTCCCTTGTGGCAGTCGATTTTTCTATCCCTGGCCACGGCAATCCCGGCGCTTTCCTGCCCCCGGTGCTGCAGGGCGTAAAGGCCGAAATAGGTAAGTTTCGCCGACTCTTTATGGTTAAAAATGCCGAAAACGCCGCAGGCTTCGCGGGGTTTACCTTCTTTGGCTTCGGCGACCATTTGATTTAAATGATTCACAATGAATAACCTTTTTTTAAGGTTTTAGGTATTGGGTTTTGGGTATTAGGTTTTGGGTTTCACAGTTCACGGTTCACAGTTCACAGTTCACGGTGCACGGTGCACGGTGCACGGTTAAAAATATAATCA
>DATGCF010000116.1:0-2438 GCA_035312245.1 Desulfosalsimonadaceae bacterium | reverse complement strand
AAGCGGGACGGTACTCGTACTCGTAATCGTACTCGGGTTATATTAAGGGCCGATTACGAGTACGAGTACGCGTACGAGTGCGAATCGAAAGTTTCTTTCTGCAAAAATACCGCTACGGCGGAATAAATCACTTTTTACGCGTACTGATGCGTGCCCAGGACCACCGGGATACCGAATTTGTTCTCAATATCTTTGGCCAACTCCTCAGGATTCATATAGGGGCAACCCGGTTTTGCATTGACCATGCAGGAACTTAAATGGATGGCATCAGGCTTCATTTCCAGGGCTTTAAGGGTCATGCCCAGGTTTGACATGATGGGCCGGCCGGGGCATTCACATGGCAGAAACGCCACGACCTGGGATTCTTCATCAAAAAAACCTTCTCCCATGGTTGCGGCCTTTAAACAGCGCCATTCCCCGGGGCAGCCATAGCCCTGATCCATGTATGAGCCGCATGCGACAATTGCCACTTTTTTCATTTTTTACTCCTTTCGTCTATTCTCCTTAAGTTATATTTTAATCGCTTATGAGTATATACCCACAAAGGTTCTGAATAGAACATTATCGAAAGCCTTTGTCAAGCATCTTGGTCTCTTTAGAATTAACACTGGATGGCCGCGGATATCAACCGCACTTTAACATTGATCCATAGCCCGATATGTGTGTAAATCAATATAATAGCGGATTTTTAAAACCAAAACCGAATATTGGAGAAAGTGCATGCGGATTGAAATTCCCGGATACGGCGAATTGGAATTGACCCATATGGTGATGGACTACAACGGCACCCTGGCCATTGACGGCCAGTTAATTGACGGCGTGAAAGACGCATTGATCAAGCTTTCCAAAAGGTTAAGCCTTCATGTGCTGACAGCGGATACATTCGGCATTGCTAAGGCGGGCCTCGAAGGAATTCCTTGTCAGCTGACCATTCTGCCGAAGGATGATCAACAGGGGGGCAAGCTAAGGTTTGTTCAGGAACTGGGCGCGGGTCATGTGGTGGCCATCGGCAACGGCCGCAATGATCAGTTGATGCTCAAAGAATCCGCCTTGGGCATTGCCGTAATTCTGGAAGAGGGCGCTTCGGTTGAAACCATAACATCCGCCGACGTGGTGTGTCCTTCCATCGCATCCGCACTTGGGCTCTTGTTAAACCCCCTGCGGCTGACCGCCACCCTGCGATCATAGGGGAATAATCCATGCAAACGTTCTGGATTATTATCGCCATTTTTCTGGTATGCATTTATGTGATCAGCCGCATTGATCTCCTGCCGGATGTTTTTCCACTTGTCGGCTGGCTGGATGATACGTTTCTGGTGGGGCTTTTGATCTATTACCTGCGCTACCGAAAGCTGCCAGGGTTCATGTCATTCCTGCAGCGGCTGCTTTTTAAAAAATCGCCCGGGCGTTCCGATCAAACATCAGGCCGGGGGCAAACTGGCGGCACAAAGAATCAGGAGGGCCGGCCCCAAAATCCCTACGCCGTGCTTGGGGTAAAGCCCGGGGCGAGCCAGGAGGAAATCCAGGCCGCCTACCGGGAATTGGTGCAGAAGTATCACCCGGACAAGGTCTCTCACCTGGGCGAGGAATTCCAGGAAATGGCCCAGCAGAAATTCGTTGAAATCCAGGATGCCTATGATCAGCTCATGCGAAACTGATCTTTCACGGTCTTAATCTTGCTCTTACTCTTAATCTTACTCCAAAAAACAAATCGCCCTTCCTATGATTTTAATTTTGGAGCCTTCGTAGCAACGCCAGGTTAATCTTATCCGCATCCGCACCGTGCTTTTCTTTCGGCGTCTCGATGATTTTGGGGACCTGTGCGAGCCGTTGGTCGTTTAGAATCAAGGCAAACCCCGCCAATCCGATTTTCCCTTCCCCGATGTGCGCATGCCGGTCCACCAAAGAGCCGGCCTCGCGCTTGGCGTCATTTAAGTGGATTAAATACAGGTGTTCTATCCCTATGGCCGCGTCAAATGCGGCCATGGTTTCCCGGTAACCGGCAGGGGTGGATATATCGTATCCGGCGGCAAAAATGTGGCAGGTGTCCAGGCAGATACCGATCCGATCCGGATTCTCAACGCCCCGCATAATCGCCGCCAGGTGTTCAAATCGGTGTCCGATGCAGGCGCCCTGGCCGGCCGTGGTTTCAAGAAGCAGCCGGGGGCCTGCATTTTTTGTTTCCGAAAAAACCGCATTTAATCGGCTGATGATCCGCTCGATCCCGGCCGCTCCCCCATCGCCCTTGTGCGATCCGGGGTGCAGCACAACATATGGGATTTGTAACTTATCGGACCGGATCAGTTCAGCCGCAAGCGCGGCTTTGGATTTTTCGGTCGTGACCGGGTCGCTGCCGGCCATATTAATCAGGTATGAAGTGTGAGCGGCAATTTCATAAATGCCGGTTTCACGGCAGGCGGCTTTAAATTTTTGGATAT
>DATGCF010000115.1:0-16627 GCA_035312245.1 Desulfosalsimonadaceae bacterium | reverse complement strand
TCGGCTAGTGCAATCCCCATGTCAAACAACCCCCAGCCGGCTTAGCAAGCGAACGGCAATCCCTGATTTTCGAAAGCTTTCGAATTTATTACGAATCCGAATAGGTGGCATTATATTTTTCAATCAGCTTATCGGTGATGTCAATGGAGTTGGGATAATAGATGGCCGCGCTTTTTTCGATGATCAGCAGGTAGCCTTCCTGCTTGCCAATTTCCTCGGCCAACGAAAAAATCTCGGTCTGCAGCTTTTCCAGCAGTTTGGTCTCAAGTTCCCGCAGCTCGGATTGATACTTTTTCTGCTTGGATTGAAAGTCATACTTTTTAATATCCAGTTCCCGCTGTTTTTCCTCGCGTTTTTTCCGGCTCATCACCATGGACTCCCGGTCCAGCTGTTCCCGCAGCTTCTCGATTTCCGTGCCGAGCCCCCGGATATCGCTTTCCATCTCCCGACCCTTTTTCTGCAGTTTCGCCTGGATGTCTTTGCCCGCCTCGGATTCCGTGAGAATCCGTTGAAAATCAACAATCCCGATCTTTGCCACATCCGCTCCCCATGCCGGGACTGCGCACACAGCCGCCACTGCTATACATGCAAAAACGGAGACAGTCACTCGCTTCATATTTCCCCCTTCTAAGTAACTTCACGGTTTAAGGTATAGGGTGTAAGGTGTAAGGTCAATGAAACCAAACCTTTATATTCATACCCCCCCTTAAACGCGAATAAAAAATTATTTTTAGGCTCGGTCCCGGGCGGCAGCCCGGGGGGATTACTTTCAAAATGTTCCACTAACACCTAACACCTAATGCCCAACACCTTTCTATATCAGAAACTGCCGCCGATTGAAAACTCCCACCGGCTACTGTCCTCGTCTTCCTTGCGATCCAGAATATGCCCCCGTTCCAGGCGAAGCGGTCCCATGGGTGAGTACCACCGGATGCCGTAACCCCAGCTCTCCCGCATTTCATCGAGCTTGATGGGCCCCTCTGCATAGGCATTGCCCGTATCATAAAAGACAAGCCCCACAAGCCCCTGCTCCATCAGCAACGGGACCAGATACTCCACATTGAACTGAACATATTTTTCCCCGCCGATCGCGATGCCCTCATCATTGAGCGGACTTACATCCCGCCAGTCAAACCCGCGCAGGGAATTGATGCCGCCCAGATAGAACCGCTCATAATCGGGCAGAATCTTTCCGGCATTCCGGGTGACATACCCTGTTTCGCCATGCAGGAATCCCACGGTCTTCCAAAACAGCGGAAAGTACCAGCCGGTTTCAGCCGTCACTTTGGTAAACCCGATATCGCCGCCGATGCCGGCATATTCGAGGGTCAGCCGGTGCTTTGATCCTTCGGTGGGATTAAAGCGGCGGTTTCTGGAATCATAGACCAAACTGGTGGAGACGCTGCTTTCGACAAACTCGCCCTCTGCGATGACCGACTTAAACGCCTCAGTGACATTATCGATGGTGCTCACATCATAGGCGTATTGAATATAGGCCCGAGTATAGTCAAAAACCGGGTAACCGAATCTGAGGGCGCCACCCCGGCTGTCCCGGTCATACTCATCATAGTCGCGCTCCCATTTGTTGGCCTCAACCGTCATGGAAAGCTGGGTATCAAACAGCCAGGGCTCCGTGAAACTGATATCATACTGCTGGGAAGACCCGCCCGCCTGGATCCGAAAATCCAGATGCTGGCCCCGGCCGAACAAATTGCGCTCTGAGATGGAGGTCATGACATACATCCCGTCCACCCCGCTATAGCCGCCGCCAAAGCTGAAGGTCCCCGTGGGTTTTTCCTCCACCTGAATGTTTAAAATCATCTGATCATCGGCACTGCCCTGCTGCCGCCGAACTTTGACATCCTGAAAATAATCCAGCCGGTATAATTCCCGAATACTTTTCTTAAGCCCGGAACCGTCGTATTTTTCGCCTTCATAGACTTCAAGCTCCCGGCGGATAACCTTATCCCGGGTTTTGGTATTGCCCTCAATGACGATGCGTTCAAAATAGACCGGTTCATTCTTCTGAATGTGAAAGATAATATCGATCGCCTGGGCTTCTTCCTGTTTTTGTATTTCCGGGACAATATCGGCCCGGGCATAGCCGTCATCCGAATACACATCAGAGAGCGTCATCACATCCTGACGGATCGCCTGCCGGTTGAAATATTCCTCTTCAGGGCTTGCCAGTTTTTCATGCAGGCTTTCCGCGGGTTGGATCAAGTCCCCGGCAAGCCTTACCTCGCCCATCTTAAACCGCTTGCCCTCATCGATTTTAATTTCAATATAAATCCAATTATCCTTATAAATGATTTCCGGCTCCCCGATACGGGCTTCGGCATAACCGTTATTATGATAAAAATCAGAGAGCTTCATCATATCCTGGTTCAGGGTCTCGGTATCCAGATCCCCCGAGCCGGTGAGCCAGGAAAAAAACCCCTTCTTCGAGGTCTTCATTTTCTTTTTAAGGGTTTTGTCATCAAAAGCCTCGTTTCCTTCAAACCGGATTTCCCGGATGCGAAGCTTTTTGCCCTCATCAATCTGAAACTCCAGGTTGGCCTGGTTGTGGTCAAGCTCCTCGACCTTATACGTCACCTTGACGTTATGATAGTTCTTCTCCTGGTAGAGGGTCTCGATCTGCTTGATATTTCTTTTAATGCGAAAAATATTGAGGATGGAACCGGAGGTGATATCGATATTATCCTTGATTTCCTGATCCTCGTAGACGCGGTTGCCGGAAACTTCAATAAGCTTTATGGTCGGCTTTTCCTCAACCCGGAAAATGACGACTTTTCCGTCCGGCTCGGTTTCGGTTTCCACCCGGATGTCATCAAAATATCCCATGGCAAATATGGATTCAATATCACGGGATAACTGCTTTTCATCATAGGCATCACCGGGCCGGGTCTCAACCACCCGCAAAATGGCGTCATCCTCGATTCGCTGATTGCCTTTGATCTGAACATCCTTTACTGTCACCGATGCTGGCGCTAAGCTGGTTATAAAAATTAAACATAGAGAAATCGCCAGAATCAAACCAAGCTGTTTTTGCATCAAACCTCACTAAACCTCACTTTAAATCCACCAGTTTACCCTCCGCCAGGGTTAGCTGGCGGTTCATGTAATCCGCCAGATGAAGATTGTGGGTAACCACCACAATCGTCATACCGAACTCCTTATTCAATTCAAGCAGCAAGTCATGGATCTGCCGGCTGTTTTTTTTGTCCAGATTGCCGGTGGGCTCATCCGCCAAGAGAATATCCGGCTGCAACACCAGGGCCCGGGCCAGGGCCACCCGCTGCTGCTCTCCGCCGGATAGTTGGGACACCTGATGATGCAGCCGATGCGACAGGCCCACACGTGTCAGAATGGATTCCGCAGCATCCCGGATGTCATTACGCTTCAGCCGTTTGATCAATCCAGGCATCATGACATTTTCAAGGGCGGTAAACTCTTCCAGCAGATAATGAAACTGGAAGACAAACCCCATGATGCTGTTTCGAAACCCGGCCAGGCGAGCACTGTCAAACCGGCTGATATCCGTTCCGCTATAAATAATCTCTCCCTGATCAGGGGGCTCCAGGGTGCCCAGCACATGCAGAAAAGTGGATTTCCCGATGCCGGATTCCCCTAAAATGGCAATGGTTTCGCCCGCGTAAATATCAAAGCACAGGTTATTTAAAATCTCGATAGCCGTGCCGCTGTTTTGAAACTGTTTGGATATCCCCTGCAGCCGAATGAGAGGCCCGCCGGTTTCGGGCGATACGTTTTTGGGGGGCTTTGACATTTTTCCGTTTTTAGCCATATCGCAGGGCCTCAACCGGATTTAATTGCGATGCTTTGTAAGCCGGATAAATGGTCGACAGAAAACAGATGGCCATCGCCGCCGCAACAATGATCAGCACATCGAGAAATTCCAGCTCAACCGGCAGGGTGGTAAAATAGTAGACATCGCCGGGCAATTCAATAAACTTGTAATGCTTTAAAAGAATACACCCGCCGATGCCGAGCACAGACCCCAAAGCCGTTCCGATGGCGCCGATCACGGTGCCTTTGAAAACAAAAATTTTACGGATGCTGCGGTGAGTCGCCCCCATGGCCTTTAATATGGCGATATCCCGGGTTTTTCCCATGACCATCATGATCAGCGTACTGGCAATATTAAATGCTGCCACTAGTATAATAAGCGTCAAAATGATGAACATGGCCTTTTTCTCGAGCTTTAATGCGGAGAAAAAGTTGCGGTTCATCTGCATCCAATCGGTCGTCCAAAAGGGGTATCCCAATTTTTCTGAAATTTGACTGGAAGTCTGATCCGCAGCGTATATATCCTTGATCCGCAACCCAATGCCGGTGGCCGCACCCCCGATTTTCAACAAATCCTGTGCGGTCTGGATATGGATGTAGGCAAGAGAGGCATCATACTCATAAAAACCGGACTCAAACAGCCCGGTCACTTCAAACCGCTTCATTGTCGGCATATGTCCGATGGGCGACATCATACCCCGCGGCGATATCAAATATACCACCGCCCCCTTGCTGACGCCGAGCTTTGCGGCCAGCTCCTGGCCTAAAATAATGCCCGGCACATGGACTCCATCCCCCTTGTCCTGCTGCGGGGTCAGCTTCTGCTCAAGGGCTTTTCGATCATAGCCCTTGACTTGGTTGTCAGCTGCCGAGGGATCCAGTCCCCGTAATATGGCACCGGACAGCCCGCCCGGCGCTCGAAGCATCACCTGCGTATAAACAAACGGGGCCGCTGAGGTCACTTCCGGAATCTGTTCAAGCGTTTTGATAATTTTCTGATAATCATCGATCGGGCCATTGTGCTGCCGGACGATAACATGCGATTCCACGCCCAATATCTGATTTTTAAAATACGATTCCGCCCCGGACATAACGGCGATGACAATAATCAACGCCATGACCCCGACAGTGACGCCGGCAACCGAGAGAAACGTAATAAAAGAAATAAATGCCTGCTTTTGCCGGGATCTTAGATATCTGGCGCCTATGAAGTATTCAAAAGACATGGATGAGTCACCGGCATCAGGATTTGTCCGACGGCCGCATGTGGGGGAACAAAATAACATCCCGGATGGACGGCGAATCAGTCAGCAGCATGGCCAGCCGGTCAATGCCCACCCCCTCGCCGGCTGTCGGGGGCATGCCGTATTCCAGGGCCTGAATATAATCTTCGTCCATCATGGGCCGATCCTCTTCGTCTTCGGATTTATTCGTCAGCTGCTGCAGGAATCGCTCCTTCTGATCCACCGGATCGTTTAGTTCAGAAAATCCATTGGCAATTTCCCGGCCCGCGATAAACAATTCAAAGCGATCCGTAATATCCGGGTTCTCCCTGTTTCGACGGGAGAGGGGGGAGACCTCTACCGGATACCCGGTGATAAATGTTGGCTGCTGAAGCTTCGGCTCCACCAGCGCATCAAACACTTTGGTCATCAGCTTGCCGGGCCCGACGGATCGCCCGGCTTCATCGGACGATATCGAAATTCCCTGATCTTGCGCAAATTTTTTTAGCTTATCGGGGGCCTGCAGGGTTTCGGGCGCTATCCCGCCGATTGAGCACAGCGCATCCTGAAGGGTCAGTCGCTGCCAGGGGCTGCTAAAATCGAGTATTTCCTCCTGGCATACCACCTTCAAATCCCCGCAAACCGTCATGGCAGCGGTTTTAACCATTTCTTCCGTCAAATCCATTAAATCTTCATAAGTGGCATACGCCTGGTAAAATTCCAGCATGGTGAACTCGGGGTTGTGCTGTGTGGAGATGCCCTCATTCCGGAAATTGCGATTGATTTCAAAAACCCGCTCAAATCCGCCGGTAACCAGACGTTTCAGATACAGCTCCGGGGCGATACGCAGATACAGATCCATGCCCAGCGCATTATGATGGGTCTTAAAGGGCCTTGCGTCGGCCCCGCCCGGAATGGGCTGCATCATGGGGGTTTCCGCCTCAAGGTAATCACGCTCAATTAAAAACTGGCGGATGGTTTTGATCAGCAAACTGCGCTTGACAAAAACCTCGCGCACCTCCGGATTCATGATAAGATCCAGATAGCGCTGCCGATATCTTTTCTCCGGGTCCTTCAGGCCATGGAACTTTTCCGGCAAAGGCCGCAACGATTTGGAGAGCAGCCTGATCTCATCTGCCAAAAGGGTCCATTCCCCGGTCTTTGTCTGAAACATGCCGCCTGAAAGACCAACGAAGTCGCCCACATCAAACTGTTTAAACAGGGCATACGACTCGCTGCCCACTTTATCCTGCCGAAGGTAGGCCTGCAGCTGCCCGGTCCGGTCCCTGAAGCGAATAAATGCGGATTTGCCGAACCGGTTAATCGCCATGATGCGGCCGGCCATATGAAAATTTGCCGCCTCTTTACCCATCTGCTCGGGATCAGCATCGATCATTGCCAGAATATCCCGAACTGTATGGGAAACCCGAAAATCGTTCGGATATAATTCAATGCCGGCCGATTCTATCGACCCGGCCTTTTCATACCGTTTTTCAATAATATCTTTGGCCTGTTCCATTGCTGCCGTACACCCTATCCGTTATGCGGTAATTGATGGTTGGAGCGCTGTTTGCCGGGAGAAAGGAACCGGCGCCGGACAGATCCCTTTTTTAGCAAGTTCTTTGTTTTAACGGAATCTAAGTTGATGGAAATTAAAAGGCGCCCGCCCGCTTTCATCCACCGTTTCTTGTTAACCGGCTTGCTATCCCATTTCCTATTGCCTGTCAAGAACTAGTTGGGCGGGGGGTTGGGGCTCAATTTATTGGAAAAAAAGTTAATCCTTAATTTCCGGGTTGTTTTTTAGAGGTATTCTCCCCGGGCAGTGCGCCCGGGACCAAGTCTAAAAGTAACTTTTATTGCAGGTTTGAAGGCACTGAGGCACTGAGGCACTAAGTTTGTATAACATTGAACTGGGAACCGTGAACTGCGAACCTTGAACTGCTTAAAGAATAAAGGTTTGATTTCATTGATCTTACACCTTATACCCCACACCTTAAACCGTTAAGTTACTTAGAAGGCTCGTTTGTCGGGGGAGATGCACCGGCCAGCGGCAGTTTGACCGTGAATGTGCTTCCCTGATCCGGCACACTCTGCACATCGATCAACCCATCATATGAGGTTAAAATCCGCTGGACAATGGAGAGGCCCAGCCCGGTCCCCTTGGCTTTTCTGGTAAAAAACGGATCAAAAATCGACTGCTGAATTTCTTCAGACATGCCGCATCCATTATCTGAAATAACCATACACGCATATTGATGATCCTGGGTGTACAATTCAACGTCGATCTGTCCCGGTCGGGCCGCAGCCTCCATGGCATTTAACAGCAGATTCCACACCACCTGCCGGAAATGCTCCGGATCGATCTCAACCGGAATATCCGGATTTAAGGATTTTCTGATTTCCGGTTTCTGATTCGGATTGCTGGTTTCAAACTGCTTGATAATCTCCCGTAATTCGCGATCCAGAACGACAACTTTTTTATTGCCCGGCTGCGGCCTGGCAAACATCAAAAATTCATTGACCAATGAACTGATGCGATCAGATTCCCTTAATACGATCCCCATCAAGCGACCCTGATCCCCTTTATGGGAGACCTCATCCCTTAAAACCTGGATGGCGCCGGACATGGATGCCAGAGGATTTTTGATTTCATGGGCCAGTCCGGCGGCCATCTCTCCGATGGCGGCCAGTTTCTCCACCCGCTTGACCTGAGCCTCCATAGCCCATAAATCCCGCTTTGCCCGCTTTTCCTGTTCCGACAGGTAGCCCGCAAGAAAAGCCACTGCAAAACAGGCGATGATGGTCATCAGTAACTTGAATATGACGTAATTCCAGTCGTAATTGGCCATCATGGCATCCGGGGCCACATCAAAGGGGTGAATGATACCGTAATACTCGAGATCCACCATCACCCCGTATTGGATACTGCATAAAACAGCCGTCACCATGCCGCCGTTTCGGAAAAGCACCATACTGGCGTAGATAATCACCAGCAGATAAAGAAAGGAGAATATACTGGAAAAGCTGCCGGTAAGAAAAATAATTCCGGTGATAAGAAAAGTGTCAATAATGATCTGGACATAGCCCAGTAAAATCAATCGGCGGGTCCACCGCAAAATCGCGGCATATATCAGAGACAGCAGGATGGCAAGGCCGGCGATGGCATTTAAAAAAACCAGGGGCGGGGTAAAAAAAGTTTGCTGCTCCCTGATCCCGACAAAGGTTGCCGAAGCGAGGATGACAAGAGCAAACAACACCCGGAAAAAAATCAACCATTTCAGTTTACGGTGCAGGTCGAATTCAGGGGTGTTTTTTTTAAAAGCCATTAAATAGCGAATTCGGTTTTAAAGATTCCCCGCCATTTTAAAGATTGGCAGATACATGGCGACAACCAGACCGCCAATGGTGATACCTAAAAACACAAGCATAAACGGTTCGATCAAAGCAGTCATGTTATCCACCGCCTGGTCGACTTCTTCTTCATAAAAATCCGCGATTTTCTCCATCATCGCATCTATTGCGCCCGTGGATTCACCGACCGCAATCATCTGACAGACCATGGGCGGGAAAACCCCGGTTTCCGCTAAGGGGTCGGCGATGGTCTGACCTTCGGCAATACCCGATCGAACGTGATAAACCGCTTTTTCTACACTCTTATTACCTGCTGTTTTCGCAACAATATCCAGTGCCTCCAAAATCGCCACCCCGCTGGCCAGCATGGTGCCCATGGTCCGGGTAAAGCGGGCGACTGCGGATTTTCTGATCAAAATACCGATAACCGGCATTTTTAACATCAAATCATCAACAATGGCTTTGCCCTTTTCCGTCTTATAAAACCTACGGAAGGCGAAGGCAAAAAGCACGATCCCTATGATAATATACAAAATATTGCCTTTAACAAATTCGCTCATATTAACGACGATCTGTGTTGGCACCGGCAGGGCGCCTCCCATGGTGGAAAACATCTCCTGAAACACGGGGATAACAAATACCAGAATCACCGCCACCACAACAATGGCAATAATTATCGTAACAATCGGATATGTCATCGCCCCTTTGATCTGTGCCTTTAATTTGGCCGCTTTCTCCATGTAAGCAGACAACCGCCGAAGGATGACATCCAAAATACCACCGGCCTCGCCTGCCGCCACCATATTCACAAACAACGCGTCAAACTGGTTCGGGTATTTTTTCAGGGCCTCGGCCAGGGTCTGTCCGCTTTCCACAGACTCCTTGATATCTTTTAACATCTTCTTGAATGTGGGGTTTTCCTGCTGAGATTGAAGAATGTCCAGACATTGTATGATCGGAAGCCCCGCATCGATCATGGTGGAAAACTGCCGGCAGAATACAATAATATCCTGCTCTTTTACCTTGGGCTGGAGAAAAGAAACATTTTCGAACAGATCCTTTGGCTTTTTCTTGATTTTTTCCGGCGTAATGCCCTGCCGCTGGAGTCGAGTGCGTACTTCCTGCTCAGTGGCAGCCTCCATTTCCCCTTTTGTGGACGCATTATTCCTTCCGCGACCCTGCCATTGATAAACCGGCATGTGTTACCCCCTATCTATGATTAATGAGAATGGATAGCAGAAAATGAATGACACAATCATCATCTAAAAGGCCATACGGAATGTGATTCGATGCAAGGTTACTTCCCTTTGCCTTGTATTATGCCCCGTCAACGGGACCTGATCATACAATGCTCTTTTAAGGTTGTCTATCATAAACACTTTTCGATTACAAATAAATTCAAATCCCATTATTTTGATCAAACCGCTTGAACCTGTTTGCATAACCCATATTTTTTCTGGTAATGAAGGAATCCAAATACTTGTTTTCACCTAAATTGAGGTTTCAAATCGAAAGGAGGCCCCCCTGTGGGCCGAACATGAATCAGCCAGAAAACGGTTTAACATTGATCACCACCCATCTGAATGCGGATTTTGACGCGGTAGGGTCCATGCTGGCCGCCCAGAAACTCTACCCCAATGCGGTGGTCGTGTTTCCCGGGTTTCATGAAAAATCATCCAGGCATTTCTTTGTTGATGCCATGGCCTATCTGTTTAATATGGCGGATGCCAAATCCATAGAGGATGCGCAAATCAAGCGGCTAGTTGTTGTGGATACCAAGCAGGCCTCCCGCATCGGGGGGTTAAAGCATCTGCTCAATCGAAATGATATAGAAATCCACGTATTTGATCACCATCCGGCGTTGAAAAATGATATCAAGGCGGATTATGAAGTCTCCCGCCTCACTGGTGCCAACGTAACAATTCTGACCGAAATGATCCAGGAACGCAACCTAGATATCCTCCCGGATGAAGCCACCATCATGTGCCTCGGCATCTTTGAGGATACGGGCGCTTTCACGTTTCCGTCAACGACCCCCGAGGATTTTGCGGCAGCCGGCTACTTAGTGTCAAAAGGCGCCAACCTGACCACCATTGCCAATCTGATCGCCAAGGAGATGGATCCCAATCAGATCGCCCTGTTAAATGACCTGATCCATGCCGAAGTGAATCACCATATCAATGGCGTCGATGTGGCCATCAGCACGGTTTCCTGTGAAGAGTATATCCATGACCTGGCATTTCTGGTACAAAAGATTCTTAAAATCGAAAATTTAAACGCCATCTTTGCCATTGCCCAGATGAAAAACAAAATTTACCTGGCTGCCAGGAGCCGCACCCCGGAAGTGGATGTTGGGACAATTGTCATGGAATTGGGCGGCGGGGGTCACAGTTTTGCCGCTGCGGCCACCATAAAGGACAAGACCCTTGTCCAGACCGAACAAAAGCTATTAGAAATCCTTAGAAAAAAGATCAAGTCCAGGCAACGGGCCATAGATATCATGTCGACCCCGCCCATCCAAGCCCCGCCGGATATCTCCTGCGCCCAGGCGAGAAACCTGTTATCCCGGTATAATATCAATGCGCTTATGGTGGTGCGGGAAACCGATGAGGCGCCGCAATTGCAGGGATTTATCACCCGGCCGGTGATTGAGAAGGCGCTTTACCATAAACTCGATGCCATTCCGATCAGCGAATATATGACCACCGAGTTCGCCGTTGTCACCCCTAATGCAGATATTTTCGAAATCCAGGAAAAAATTATCGAAAGTAACCAGCGGGTGCTGCCGGTTATGGAGGATAGTCAGATGATTGGGGTCATCACCCGAACCGATCTGCTGAATACGCTTTTTCAGGAATCGCATGAGAAACTGATTCAACCCCAGGATCCCCTGAAAGAGTCTCTTAACCCCCGCACCAAGCGAATTGTCGGGTTTATGAGGGAACGGCTTCCCGAACGGCTGTATGAGCTGCTGGTAAACATCGGGCAGGTGGCTGAAGAAATCGGAGTCAATGCCTATGTGGTGGGCGGGTTCGTTCGAGACCTCTTCTTGTACCGGCATAATGAGGATGTGGATGTCGTCATTGAGGGTAACGGGATTGAATTCGCCAGGGAATTTGCCAAACGATCGGGCGCGAGAATTAATGCTTACGCCAAATTCGGCACCGCGGTCGTCATATTTCCGGATGGGTTCAAAATCGACGTGGCTTCTGCCCGGATGGAATATTATAAATTCCCGGCGGCGCTTCCCACTGTCGAAATGAGTTCCATCAAACTCGATCTTTTCCGGCGGGATTTTACGATCAACACCCTGGCGGTATTTTTAAACCCCGCGAAATTCGGCAAGCTGATCGATTTCTTCGGCGGCCAGAGGGATATCAAGGAAAAAGCCATCCGGATTATGCATAATTTGAGCTTTGTCGAAGATCCGACCCGCGTCTTTCGGGCTATTAAGTTTGAACAGCGATTCGGCTTTACCATCGGCAAACTGACCTCAGGACTCATCGAAAATGCGGTTCGAATGGACTTTTTCAGGCGTCTGTCCGGCCGTCGCGTGTTCTCGGAACTCTGCCAGATTCTAAAGGAAGACGCCCCGCTGCCCGCCCTGTCACGGCTAAATGATTATCATCTCCTGACCGTCATAGATCCCTCGATTCAATACAATCAGTCCATGGTCGCCCGGCTAAATGCCGCGCGAAAGGCCATTTCATGGTTTGAGCTGCTGTATACCGAAGAGGACTATATGCGATGGGCCGTCTATTTCCTCATCCTGCTCAGGCACCAGGAGGAGGTCACCGCATCTCTTATCTGCCAGCGGTTTGAGTTGGGACCGAAGTATGAAAAAATCTTTGTCAAAGAGCGGCTTGCTGCTGAGGACTGCATCCATCGCCTGCACCGGGAGCCGGCGCCTGCCAACAGCGAATTATACCGGATGCTGCAAGAGTTTCGCATTGAATTAATCCTTTATATGATGGCCCTTACCGATCATGAAGCCATCAAAAAAATGATTTCCAATTACGTCACCGACCTCCGGGAGGTGAGCCTGTCCGTGGGCGGAAAGGACCTCAAAGCCCTGGGCGTTCCGCCTTCCCCGGTATACAGTAAAATCCTAAATGCCATGCTTGAAGCCAAGTTAAACGGCCAAGTCCAAACAAGGGACGAAGAGCTTGCCCTGTTGAGGAAATATGCTGCAAAATATTAACCCGATTCAATTGATCATCGTTTTCCTGCCGCTGCTGTTCGCAGTCACGATCCACGAGGTGGCACATGGTTATGTCGCCCTGCGATTCGGGGACCTAACAGCCAAATTTGCCGGCCGGCTGACCTTAAATCCCATCAAGCACCTGGATCCGTTGGGCTCGGTGCTGCTGCCGCTCTTGCTTAAAATTTCCGGTTCCCCGGTCATCTTCGGCTATGCCAAGCCGGTGCCGGTGGATTTTAGAAACCTCCGAAACCGCCGGATCGGCACCCTGTGCGTCGCAGCTGCCGGCGTGGTCACCAATTTTATTGCAGCCTTGATTTGTGCGGGGATTCTTCAGGGCATCCGCCTGTTTCCCAACTTTTTGACATCTTCCGCATTCGCACCGCTCAGTTCCATCCTGATCCAGCTTCTGGCCTACAGCGTGATGATCAACCTCGTCCTGGGCATCTTCAACCTGATTCCAGTGCCCCCGCTTGACGGCGGGCGCATCCTGAGCATGCTGATGCCGCAGAAATACAGCCGGCAGTTCCAGACCATTGAACCTTTCGGCATCCTCATTCTGATTGTGCTGTTAATGACGAATTCTCTTGATCTATTCATATCTTTTTTTATATCCCCGTTGATGAATTGGATGCTCCAGGGCTATCTATGAGTCCGCATTGAACCTCAACGGGCAACAGGAGACATATAATGACATCAAAAAAACGGATTGTCAGCGGCATGCGTCCAACCGGGGCCCTTCATCTCGGCAACCTGCATGGCGCGCTGAAAAATTGGATCGACATGCAGGATCGATTTGACTGCTTCTTTTTTATCGCTGACTGGCATGCATTGACCAGCGATTATGAAAACCCTGCGCATATCAAGGAATTCAGCCGGAAAATGATGATTGACTGGCTGGGCGCCGGGCTTTCCCCGGAAAAAAGCACCCTGTTTGTCCAGTCCCATATCAAATATCATGCGGAGCTGTTTCTGCTGCTCTCCATGATCACCCCGGTGCCCTGGCTGGAGCGCAACCCGACATACAAGGAACAGATTGCGGAGCTCCAGAATAAGGATTTGTCCACCTTCGGCTTCCTGGGCTATCCGATTCTGCAGGCGGCGGATATTATTATCTATAAAGCCGAAGGCGTACCGGTGGGCATCGATCAGGCCCCGCATATTGAGATTACCCGGGAAATCGCCAGACGGTTTAATTACTTTTACGGTAATGTCTTTCCGGAACCGGAGACGATTCTCACCGAATCCGCCAAAATACTGGGCACGGACCGCCGGAAGATGAGCAAAAGCTATGACAACGCCATTTTTATTTCAGATTCGCCGGATGCGATCCGCAAAAAAGTGGCAACCATGATCACCGACCCCCAGCGCAAAAAACGCAGCGACCCGGGGGACCCGGATGTATGCAACGTGTTTTCTTTCCACCAGATGTATTCACCGGCGGATATGATTGCGGAGGTCAACCAAGACTGCCGGCGGGCGGCGATTGGATGCGTTGAGTGCAAGCAGAAAATGGCGGAACATCTGATCACCGCCCTTTCGCCGATCCGGGAAAAAACCGAATACTATCAAGAGCGCCCGGATCTGGTTGAAGACATCATCACCCAGGGCAATAAAAAAGCGGCGGCAGAAGCCGAGAGAACCATGAAAAGCGTGCGGGAGGCTTTAAAAATATAGAATCCATAGATGACTAATGAACCCTATAAAATAAAACTCCAGGACATTTTTGAGGGTCCCATGGACCTGCTGGTCCACCTGATTAAAAAAAATGAAGTGGACATCTATGACATTCCGATTGCGTTTATTACCGACCAGTTTCTCGATTACCTGGAATGGATGAAATCCCTGGATGTGGATATTGCCGGGGATTTTCTGGTTATGGCCGCCACCTTGACCCACCTGAAATCCCGGATGCTCCTGCCCTCCCGCCATGGGGACCCGGATACGGAGGAAGGCGATGACCCCCGAAAGGAGCTTGCCGGCCCGCTGCTTGAGTACATGCAGATGAAATCCGTGGCGGAAAAACTGGCCGCCCAGCCCATGCTGGATGAAGATGTCTTCACCCGAAAAGTGGACAAATCAAATCTTGTGCCCCACCCCGAAGAGGAAACCATCCAGGCGGATATCATCAGCCTTTTCAACGCCTATAGCTCCCTTTTGGATAAAATGGCGGATCAAAGTGGACTTCATATCACTTTTGAAAAAATCTCGGTTAAAGAAAAAATGACGGAGATCTTTGACCGAATCAAAGAAAAGGGGGCGATTGCCTTTGACGCCCTATTATCGGAAAATACGGATCGCACGGAAATCATCGTCACCTTCCTTGCGATCCTTGAAATCGTCAAGCTCAACATGGTCCGCCTGATGCAGTGCGGTCCTTACAGCAGCTTACGCCTTATTTACCGGGAATCCGCTGATGAATCACTCGGCAACTAATATGCCCGCCGAGAAACCGGATGCGGCTTCAATCAAATCGATTATTGAAAGCCTCCTGTTTATCGCGGAAGATCCGCTGAGCGTGGATCAAATTCAAAAGGCGCTGCCTGAAGCCGACACCGAGGCGATTAAAGCCGCTTTAAGCGCCTTAAAAAATGAATTTGACAACCGAAACGGCGGTCTTGTGCTCCATGAGGTGGCCGGCGGCTTCCAATTCAGAACCCGGCCCGAATATAAAAAATATATCCAGCGGCTGCTGCAACCGAGCCCGGCCCGATTAAGCCGGGCCGCCCTGGAGACCCTTGCCATCATCGCCTACCGGCAGCCGGTCATGCGGAGCGAAATTGAGCACATTCGCGGTGTTAACTCGGGCAACACGATCCGCCTCCTGCTGGATCGCAAACTTATCCGCATCTTAGGCAGACGGGAAATACCGGGGCGGCCCATGGTTTACGCCACCACGCAAAAATTTCTCGAAACCTTTGATTTAAAGGACTTAAAAGATCTTCCCACCCCAAAGGAAATTGACGCTCTTCAGGCCCCCGCCAAACCCAATGAACAGGCCCTGCCGTTTAAATCCGATTCAAATGATTCGGCTGCAGGCGATAATAATACGGAGACCTAAATTGAGCGGAAAATAATCCTTGACTTGAGAAGGGGGGAGCCATTATTTTTGTTGGCACATAAGGGCGGTTAACTCAGTGGGAGAGTGCTACCTTCACACGGTAGAAGTCACTGGTTCAAATCCAGTACCGCCTACCAGGAAATATAAGGGCTTATGGGTATGCGTACCTATAAGCCCTTTTTTGTGGCAATAAAAATAGTTTCACCACCCAGCTTTACAACTTACTGTTTCAATGTTAATTTTATTTTTTATGTAGGGCATTGTATTCCGATTTGAACCCGAATGAACACAGGAGTCATCCATGGATTACATCAAAATCCGACTGGCCGATGATTTTGATCAACTGGGGGCGAAGTTTCAGAAAACTATTACGGATATGTTTAGCTCGATGAGCCCCATGTACTCGTTTTCCAAAAATACGTGGTACCCGCCGCTGGATATTTTTGAAACTAAAACCGAAATCATTGTGATTGCTGAAATGGCAGGGGTTAATAAAGAAGATTTAGATCTTGAAATTAACTCACGGGCCATCCGCATGGCCGGAAAAAGAATTGGGGTGCCGCCGGCGGAAAACGGCAAATACCGGCTGGCTGAGATCCAATACGGTAATTTTGAACGCGTGCTGTATCTTCCGGCAGCCATTGATACGGATTCGGTCAATGCCACTTACAAAAAGGGCCTGCTCTATATTCGGGTCAACAAATTGATCCGGGAATCACGGCATAACGTACCGATCAGTGATGAATGAACCGATCCGTCTTTGGGGGGTTAAACTGAATTCGCCCGCTTTATCCGTTCAGACGCATCCAATTGCCTAACATTTTTCTATAACTGTCAACATATGCGATTTCTGGAGGCAGCAAATGACACAAGACGCTGAGCAACAAGGTTATTCGCCAGAAAAAATACCCGAAATAATTCCCGTACTCCCTTTATATGATGTTGTCTTATTCCCGAAAATGGTGCTCCCGCTGATTGTCATGC
>DATGCF010000114.1:0-7415 GCA_035312245.1 Desulfosalsimonadaceae bacterium | reverse complement strand
AAAAATCCCGATCATTAGGCTGCACCTGTTTCCTGGTTATCCGACTCACCGGCGACATCCTCCGTTCTCTCCAGAGTATATAGCTGTTTACGCACACAGGCTTTTAATGGCTCGATGGGCACATCCGGATTTATCCCCGGGCACATGCCGGCCATGATCTGCCAGTTGTAAGGCTCCGCCAGCACGCTTTCAATAAATGGCCAGGCCTTGCACATACGGGGTTTAACCGGATGGATGGTGCAGAGCCGGTCCCAGAAGATGCAGTAACCGTCAGACTTTTGGGCCAGATGAAGATCTTTTCCCACGCGCTGGCAGTATTCGGCAATCAGACGGTGGCGAGAAATTCCTAAGTATTGGGCGATGTTTTGGATATCCCGCTCATTAAGCCGGGTGCCGCCAAAGCCGATACAACAGTCCCCGCACTGCCGGCATTGGAAAAATTCTTCCGGATGATTCGGATCAAACGGCACGGCGGCCCTCCAGCGCTTTTTTCAGCGTGACCTGGTCCACATACTTAAGCTCCCCGCCCATGGGGACGCCGGAGGCGATGCGGGTGACGTTGACGGGGTAGCGGGAGAGCTGCTCGTGGATATAGGCAGCCGTGGTCTCGCCTTCGACATTGGTGCCGGTGGCGATAATCACCTCTTTGACCGATCCTTGGGAGACCCGTTTGATTAGCTCCCGGATTCGTATATCTTCCGGGCCGATGCCGTCCATAGGGGATAAAAGCCCCTGTAGGACGTGGTAAAGGCCTTTGTAGGAGGCGGTTTTTTCAATTGCCACCATATCCACGGGATGCTCGACCACGCAGAGCACCTGCCCGTCACGGGCCGGATCGCTGCAAATGCGGCAAAGCGCTTCGTCGCTTAAGGCAAAGCACTGGCGGCAGAGCCGGACCTTTTCCTTTAATTCGGTGAGACTTTCCGCCAGGTCAACCACTTGGTTCTTGGGCGCCTGAAGCAGATACATGGCCAGGCGTTCAGCCGATTTTTCGCCGATGCCGGGGAGCTTGGACAGGTTGCGAATCAGCCGGGTAATGGATGCTGGATACTGGATCATGAATTACATCAGGCCCGGAATATTCATTCCCCCGGTGAGCTTGTTCATCTCCTCGGAAACCATCTGCTGGGATTGGGTGAGGGCGTCGTTTACCGCGGCCACGATCAGATCCTGCAGCATTTCCACATCCTCCGGATCAACCACCTCTTTTTCAATGGAGATGGAGACGATCTGCTGCCGGCCGTTGGCCACGGCTTTGACCATGCCGCCGCCGGCCGAGGCCTCGATGGTCTTGTCCGCCATCTCCTCCTGGAGTTTTTCCATTTTATTCTGAAGCTGCTGGGCCTGCTTCATCATTTTTCCCATGTTTTTCATGACTTGAAATCCCTCCTATAGAATCTTTACGTCTATGATCTGACCCTGAAACAGTTTCATGGCGGCTTCCACCATCGGGTGGTTAAGGGCCTCCTGCTTTAACTGCTGGGCTTCTTTTTTGTTGTTTGTTTCACTCTCCGTCGCCGGCTGTTGACTAACGATGCAGACTTCAATGGTCTTAGTAAAATGGCGGCTGCAGATTTTTTCAAGTATTTGCTTGTTCTTGTCCCGGGTGACCCAGTTCATGTGAAATTGGTTCGGCGGCATTTCGATCTCTATCCGATCCTCGCCAATCGTTTTCAACCGGCTTTCCGTCAGGCAGGCGGCAAGGGACGGCTGATTTTCCGAAAGGGTTTTAAGGATGCACTGCCAATGCCCATCCGGGGTTTCCGGGGTTGGCTCGGGTGCGGGCGCCTCCGATGTCTGGGGGGTGCTCGCCGCTGGTTCGGTCTCTGTAGACTCGGGTTCCGCATGGGGTTGGCGGGACAAGGGCTTGTTTTCTGATTTTTCAGGCTTATCCGCACCGGGTTTTAAAGTTTTTTTAGCCCCCGGCATCTTGTCTTCAGAATTTGGTGCAGCCGCTTGCCCCCTGGGCAGAGGATCCGGGGTGGCTGGTGGGGCGGGTTCAACAGCACCAGCGGTTTGGTGGAACTCCTGCCTCAATAAATCGAGCTTTTCAATTAATGTGTCAAAGGAAAGCGCGGGCTTGATCTGCAGAATCCGGAGAAACGCCATTTCAAGCGCCAGTTTCGGCTGAGTGGAATACTTGACGGTGGTTTCCTCTTTAAACAGCACATCCAGGATCTGGTTGAGATAGGTGGCAGGGATGTCTCCCACCTGTGCCTCAATGGCCTCGCGCTCATGCTTCGGGATATCCGCCAGGGTATCTTTGCCGCCGCCCATTTTGACAACCAGCAGGTTCCGGAAATGGGCGATGATTTCGGTAAACAGTTTCATCATATGCTGGCCGCGGCGGTAGCAGCTGTCAATGAGCTCCAGCACGGTGCCGGCATTTCCCTGAAGCACCGCCTCGGAGATGGCAAAAAGATCCCGCCGGTCAATCCCGCCCAAAACATCCAGAATTGCCTGGGTGTCAATATCCTCAATGGCGCAGGCCATGATATGATCCAGGAGGCTCAGCGCATCGCGCACGCTTCCGTCAGCCTCCCGGGCTACCAGGGAGAGCCCCTCTTCATTGATGTCAATCCCCTCGGACTCACAGAGTTTCGACATATGCGCAATCAGGGCGTCAACCTCCACCCGCCGGAAGTCATGCCGCTGGCATCGGGAGAGGATGGTGATGGGAATTTTGTTGGGCTCGGTGGTGGCAAAGAAAAACATTACATGATCCGGGGGCTCCTCGAGAATCTTTAGCAGTGCGTTAAATGCCGCATCGCTTAGCATGTGGACTTCATCCACAATATAGATTTTATAAGAACTGTGGGCCGGCATGTACCGGGCATTTTCCCGCAGCTCCCGGATATGCTCCACCTTGTTGTTGGACGCCCCGTCAATTTCAAACACATCAGTGGCATGGCTGTCGCGGATCTCTGTGCAGGAGCGGCACTCATTGCAGGGGGTGACTGTGGGGCCGTCGGCGCAGTTGACGCATTTGGCCAGAATCCGGGCCACCGTGGTTTTGCCGGTGCCCCGCGGCCCGGCGAACAGAATGGCGTGCGCAAGTCTTCCGGAAGAAACGGCATTGCTTAGGGTCCGGGTGATATGCTCCTGCCGGACCACTTGGTCAAACCGCTGTGGACGGTATTTTCGGGCCAGCACCCGGTATGCCATGCATCAATCCTTGATAGGTTTCTGATCCTGCCGGGCAGGATCACGGGCTTCCTTCCTTTTAAAACGTTGCTAGGGCAGAAAATGAGTTGGGCGCCGGCATGAAAAGGAAGGTGCAACTCAATGTCATTAATTTTAGCCTTCCGCCGCTGTCATTTCGGGAAACGACAGTGACGAGAAATCTTAAAAAATCATTCAATCATAAGATTTCTCACTGGCGCTCGAAATGACAACCGAGAATGTTTTCAATCTTAATAGCATTGACGGCGTCGCAAAAAGTCCAATATCTTTGTTGCGCTGCATCCCTCGGAATTTCACGTACGAACAAGTACGCTGCATTCCTCGGGATTTGCGCGCCGCGATCTTGAACTTTTTTCTTTGCCGTCCCGGAATCGACTTTTTACGAGCCCACCAGCATTGAGGTACAAAAATTAAAAATGGCGGAGAGAGAGGGATTCGAACCCTCGGTACCCGTTAGGGTACACACGCTTTCCAGGCGTGCACCTTCAGCCGCTCGGTCATCTCTCCGCAGTCTGCAAATAGAGAATGCTGTATTGCAAAGCGTTCGCAAAATATTATTTGGTACAAGATCCATCACTTACTGTCAACCTCTTTCTGCGTATCAATTCAGGCGGAAGCCGGCTGAATCAGCCGTCATTCTTGTAAGCATCGGTTTTAAATCAGGTGGTTGTATTATTATATGCTAAACCGAACGCCTCGGCCACAGCCCGGTGGATAACAGCCCCATTGACCGCAATACCGAGGCTAAAACCGGCCAATGCATTTTGGGTACCGGTAAAAGAAATCAGCCAGGTGCAGATCATAGGAGTAGAGCTCCCGACAACACCAAGCCCCAGGTCATAGGCAACTGAATATCCGGAAAGTCGATCCTTGGTGGGGAAAAGCTCTACAAGCATGGCTGGTGCCACTCCGCATAGCACGGAAATCAGGATGGCAAATCCGAGAGCCAGTTCGGTAAAAATACAAGGGAAATATAGAACAACGCCCCGTAAACAGTAAAGATCCGAACGGGCGCATGATAAAGCCCGCGGCAAACACGCCGTATGTCGCAAGCAGACTGGCAATTTCATTTTCGCTGGGGAAGAAAAGCACGGAAAGAATTGATGCCATGTAACCGTAGAGGGCAAAATCATACCATTCCATAATATTGCCGATAACACCGGCGGCACCGGCAGTCTTGCGCTGGTTTTTTTCCAGATGAAAAACCATTTCTTACTCCACTATCTACTCATCATAACGGTATTTCCGACCATACAAACTAAGCTTAATCGTTTTAGTTATCATTTCAAACGGACAAGCTCGAATGCAGAAGGGAAAGCCTTTAGGCTGCCTTATTCGATAACTGTTATAGTTCGCCTTCGAGATTCTGCTTCTGATCTTCGGTGGGGTGCTGAGCGCCCTGGGATTCTGTTGACTCACAGGGGTTTTAATGTTGGCTGTATTTCAAGCTTTTGAAATACAGCCAAAGATCCCTGACAGAAAAAAGAAACAAATTACTGCCCTTCTTTTTTTATTAGGATCAATTTTTTCCTTATTGATATTTTGCCTAAATCCACAAAGTGGTCCTTTGAGTATTTTTTTATGCAATAAAATCCATATCCATAATAAATAGAAGCACTATTCAAAAAAATTAAAAATAGTCAAAAATAGCAATAAGCTTTTCATAATTTTGTAAAGCGGGTATATTGACACACAAAAAAATCTATGAAAACATAGGTTTTACACAACGCTCCAATTTCCATCACCCAAACTATTTCCAGTTCCTTTTAGCACTTCTTTTTTCTTAAAGGAAATCTCCATGGATACGGAAGCAATTTCCTTGGCAAAAATCAACAAACCCCGTCTGCAAAAAGTTCTGCCTCGCCCTCGGTTGTTTCGCTTGTTAGATAAGAGTCTAAGTCATCCGGCCTCCTGGATTTCCGGGCCGGGAGGGTCCGGAAAGACGACCCTTGTGGCTCATTATATTGAAGAGTATAAGCTGCCCTGCCTTTGGTACCAAATAGATGCGGGTGATTCTGACATTTCGACATTTTTTTATTACCTGGGATTGGCGGGCAAAAGGACCACGCCCGGAAAAAAAGACCTGCCCCTTCTGACGCCGGAATATATTTTGGGCATTCCTACATTCACCAAACGATTTTTTGAGGAATTATTGGGCCGGTTAAAGAAACCGGGCATATTGGTATTGGATAATTACCAGGAAGTTCACCCGGACTCTTTGCTGCATGAAGTGATAAGCGATGCGTTAAGGGTCATTCCTGACAATATACACGTATTTATTCTAAGCCGCACTTCGCCGCCATCTGTTTTGGCAAGAGCCAGGGCAAACAATATTCTTCAGGAAATCGACTGGCCGACGCTCCGCCTTAACAATGATGAGACAAAAGCTCTCTTTGATTTCTTTAATGAAAAGCCGCCTTCTGAAGCATTTGCTGAGAATTTGCAAAAGAAAACAGATGGCTGGATTGCCGGCATTATCCTGCTTTTGAAAAAAGCAGAAAGCCGGGATATCAACCTCCAGCCATTTACTGAATTCAGTGCACGGGAAATATTTGAATATTTTAAGAATGAAATATTTAATAAAGCAGATCCGGAAACCCGGGAGTTCCTGCTCATCACGTCGATTTTTCCCCGGATGAGCGTGGACATGGCCAAGGAATTGAGCGGCTCGGCTAAAACATCGGAGATTTTAAACCGAATTCAGCGAAACCATTGGTTTATTGAACAGTATTCCAGTAGGCAGGCCGAGTACCAATATCACCCGATGTTTCGAGAGTTTTTGCTGAATCTGGCAGAAAAGACATACTCTGATAACGAATTTCGGCAACTAAAAAAGCAGGCCGCCGGCTTGCTCGAAAAAGACGGGCGATTGGAAGCGGCAATAGAGCTATATTTTAAATCAGGACATCTGTCAGAAGCCTTTCGATTGATCAACTCCGAAGCCGAATTATTGACTTTGCAGGGTCGGTTTCAAACGTTGCTGGAATGGCTGGAGCGCTTTCCTGATGATTTTGTCTACAGCCATCCGCAAATACATTATTGGATGGGTGTCTGCCGACTCTCAACCGATCCGAAGCAGGGAAGACCTTTTTTCGAAAAGGCTTTATCGGCTTTTCAAAATCAGCGCAATACGGAAAAGAAATGCCTTTCCCTCTGCGGAATACTTGACTCGATTAGCTATGGCTTCGATTCCTTTAGGGATATTGATAAATGGATTCCTTATATTGAACTTTATTCGCTTGAATTTGCAGACTTACCTTCTGAAAAGCTCAAGGGCCTGATGACGGCAAGTACACTTCTTGCCTTATCTCTCAGACAGCCTGATCACCCGGATTTCTCAACCTGGGAAGGTCGGGGCATGAAGATTTTACAAAAAAGCACATCAGAGGATATTAAGAGCCGCATAATCACGGCTTTTCTGGTTCACCGGTTGTTCACCGGGAAGCTTGCAGAAGCCGAGCATTTCATTTTTTTTTATCGCGAGCTGGCGCAATCCCTTGGGGTGACCTCCCTGATGCAAATTACATTGAAGGATATGGAAGCCTACTATTACTGGCTATGCGGTGATTTTGAAAAATCGCGTGAAATGGTTGCAGAAGCACTTAAAATGGCCAATGAGATAGGAGTTTATGTATTAAACCCCCTTTTAATTGGTCATGATATTGCTGCTGCGCTAAATATGGCAGATACAAGAGAAGCGGAAATTTTACTTGGACGGCTGAAAGATTATATTGAACATACCAGTTTATGGACGCGCGAACTCTTTCATCTATTAAATATTTGGTATGCGCTGCAGGTCAAGGATTTGCGAAAAGCATCATTAAACGCCGAATTCCTTGCAGAATATGTAGAATATACAGGCACACCGTTGAGTTCACCGGCCAGCTATTTAGGCCAAGCGTATGCCAAACAGGCAGCCGGCAGATTCAAAGAAGCGAAAAATTCTTTGGATAAGGCCTTGGCCATCTGCCATCGCGTGGGAAGCCCGCAAATGGAATTTGGATGCCATCTGGCCCGGGCAGAATTTGCTCTGGATGCCGAGGACGAAACCGCTGCCGGAGAATCCCTTCAAAAAGCCATGGCTATCGGAAGAGCTCACCAGTATGTGACGACTTGGCTCTGGCGGCCGGATGCCATGACGAGGCTTTGTTTGAAAGCGCTCGAAGAAAATATCGAGGTTGATTATGTGCAACACCTGATCCGGAGCCGTGGGCTGATGCCCGAACGCCCGC
>DATGCF010000113.1:0-4433 GCA_035312245.1 Desulfosalsimonadaceae bacterium | reverse complement strand
AGGAGCTGAAGAAAAACAAGATGGGCGGTATCCTGGCCGTTGGCATGGGCAGCAAGAGCCGCGCGCGCATGGTGATTCTGGACTACAAGCCCAAAAAACCCAAAAAAACCTATGCCCTGGTCGGCAAGGGGGTCACCTTTGACTCCGGCGGCATCAACCTTAAATCCGGCGGCACGCTGGAGGATATGAAGATGGATATGGCCGGCGGCGCGTCTGTGGCCGCCGCCCTGATTGCCGCCGCTCGTTTGAAACCGGATTATCGCGTGATCGGAATCGTTCCGGTGGTTGAAAACATGCCGTCCGGTGATGCCCTGCGGCCCGGTGATATCGTCCGGACTTATGCCGGCAAGACGGTTGAAATCGGCAATACCGATGCCGAAGGCCGGATGATTTTAATCGATGCGTTGGCGTATGCGGAAAAGCTGTTCAAGCCGGATGTGATGATCGATATGGCGACACTTACCGGCGCTTGCATCATGGCGCTGGGCGAAAAGATCGCCGGTGTGTTCTCCACGGACAGGGCACTTTCTGACGCCATTGTATCAGCCGGCGAAACGGTCTATGAGCGGTGCTGGGCCATGCCCATGCCGGATGATTACAAAGAGCTTTTGAAAAGCGATTTCGCGGATATCCGCAATATCGGCAGCTCCCGCTGGGGCGGGGCCATTGCCGCGGCCCTGTTCTTGTCCGACTTTGTGGAAAAAACCCGGTGGGCGCATATTGATATTGCCGGGCCGGCCTATGTCAAGAAGGGGACGGAGTACTGCGGGGCCGGCGGCACCGGCTTCGGGGTGAGGCTGCTGATCGAGGCAATGGAGAACTTCCTAAATTGAGCGTTCCAAATTTTAAAAAAGTAAATTTTTATATACCTTTTAAGGAGTTGAAACATTTTTTTTTAAAATTTGGAACCCTCCGGGATTTCCAATTTCACCGCTTCTACTGTGTCAAATGATGTCTCGCATAGACCACTATAGCTCGACACCATTTTCCTTGTATCTGCGGCAAACTTAAAAATCGCTCAATTTAGGAACTTATAATATGGATCTGGATTTCAAGCATGTGCTGGTAACTGGAGCGGCGGGGTTTATCGGATTTCATCTGGCTCATCGGCTGTTAACCGAGGGCTATACGGTGGTGGGCATCGACAACTTAAACCCCTACTATGATGTTGAGTTAAAGAAGGCGCGTTTAAGGGAGCTTTCTCCGTTTGACGATTTTGAATTCCACGAAATCGATTTAAGTCATCTGGATGCCCTGACCGCGCTTTTTAAAGAAAAGCGGTTTGACGTGGTGGTCAATCTGGCCGCTCAGGCGGGCGTCCGCTACTCCTTGGAGAATCCGCATGCGTATGTGGATGCCAACCTGGTGGGATTTGTGAACCTTCTGGAATGCTGCCGCCATTATCAAACAAAGCACCTGGTGTTTGCCTCATCCAGTTCGGTTTACGGGGCGAATACCAAAATGCCGTTTTCGGTCCATGACAATGTGGACCATCCGGTCTCCTTGTATGCGGCCACCAAGAAGGCCAATGAACTCCTGGCCCATACCTACAGCCATTTATACGATCTCCCGGCCACCGGGCTTCGGTTTTTCACGGTCTACGGGCCCTGGGGCCGGCCGGATATGGCGCTGTTTCTGTTTACCGAGGCGATTCTGGCCAAAAAGCCCATCCAGGTGTTTAATTACGGCAACATGCGGCGGGATTTTACCTATATCGATGATATCATCGAAGGGGTTTTCCGGGTGATGAAAAAGCTGCCCGCGCCCAACCCGGAGTGGTCGAATGATGCCCCGGACCCGGGCTCCTCGTATGCCCGGTACCGGTTGTATAATATCGGAAACAACCAGCCGGTGGAGTTGACCCGGTTTATCGAGGAACTGGAGAATCAGCTCGGCATGACAGCGGAAAAGGATTACCGGGAGCTGCAGCCGGGCGATGTCCCCGCTACCTACGCGGATATAGACGATCTTTACGAGGCGGTGGGGTTTAAGCCGGTCACCGGCATCGAAGAGGGTATCCGCCGGTTCGTGGAGTGGTATAAGGGGTATTATTCAATCTCATGAACTATCGCCTCACGCTATTTTTCACTCTCTTCTAAAAACGCCTCAGTGCCAACAGCAATATTTTTGGACCATCTTTTATCCCGGCAGTTCGTACGGTTTGCCAAGGCTTCCTCAAAAGTTAATTTGGTCCGCCCCGAGATTTAGAGATTTGAGATCTTTTTCTCTGAAGCAGCGAGGTTAGCCTCAATGTGTCCGGAATGTATTAAATTCTCCGGTGCCAAGCTCCATGGATGCATAAACGAATCCATCTAAAAGAAAAATGCTGTGTCCGCGTCCGGTTTAATATTTGGTTAAGTCTTTTTAGAGACTGGATGATTTGCATCTGAGTTAACGCCATTTCACCACTCCAGTTTTTTCGCGATATACAGCCCATAGCTGAAGTGAGCCTTGTGCGCCTCGTAAAGCTCAATTTCCCGTTGCTCCGCAGCCACGATCGCGCGGGCCTCTTCGCTGTTTCCGTGTCGGTTCAGGAAGTCCTCGAACCTGGCCTGCATGGGCCGGTAATAATGTTTCAGCCAGCAATGTTCCGGCAGCACGAAGTACCCGACCGGCGAATAGCCGTTCTCTTCCAGAACCCTGATCTTGGCAGAGGCCACATCGATCTCGGGATATTCGCTATCCCAATAGTTCTGGAGTTCCTGTGGTCGGGAGTCGGTGATCCATGTGATCTCGGAAGCAACCAAGAGACCACCCGCCTTCAGGTAACGTCGCCAGTCTTTTACGCCCTCTGCAAATCCGATGTTATAGATTGCGCCCTCGGCCCAGATAACGTCCAGCTCATCCTCGGCGAAGGGCAGGTTGTCCATGGAACATGCAAGCGTCGTGATCCTATCCGCAGCCCCAATGCCTTCAGCCCTTTCCTTCAGCACGCCAAGAAAATCCTCAAGGAAATCGACCGCCGTGATCCGGGCATTCATCAAGAGCTGGGCAAGGAGGAGGGTGGATGCCCCCGTGCCGCAGCCTATATCCGCAATCTTCAGCGGCGCATTCCGATCGACTATGGCCATATTAAGCGCCTGTTCCGTCTCGGCATCCCCGCCGGGGCCCTGCCGGTGGCCTTCCTTGTGCAGGTCGATCAAGAGTTTAAAATCATCCATAGTTTTATTCTTGTTTTATTTTGGTCCGGATTGCCCCTCGGGTTGGATTGCATTGATAACGATATCATTTACGAATTTGCGAATTCTTGTCGGACCAAATTATCTTATCGATTTTTATTGAGATTGATTCCAAAAATAGCTGTTTTCTGAGCTTAGGGCACACTTTTCAGGGGCAAAAAGAGGGCTGTAAGGAATTTGAGATTCTCTCAGCTCATAATTCCCGTTTTCTCCTGATACTTTCCGGCCGACGGCCTTTGCTCCCAGCTTTGCTTTTGTATCCGACACAAATTTCTTATCTCCCACCGCAACGCTTTCCGTCCATTTCGCATCCCGTTTGTTTGATCCGTTTTTTAAAACCTCTTCAACCCATTGCCGGTGCGATTCCAACAAATACGCATCATTTTTGATCCCAAGCAAATTTGACAACTTACGGCGATTAATAACGGTATATCGTTGCTTTGAATTTTGTATTTCAGTGTATCCTCCGAATTCCCATTCTGAAGGGTGTTGAACCACTCCGGCCCGGACCATATTTAAATCAATATATGCCATGCATCTGATAAGATGGGCGTCTGTTTTGACTGCTGTTGCATGATACCGGTCTTCCCAGAATGCTTCCTTCCGGTTTTTGCGGATATTATAGTCTCTTCCTGTCCTGCCGGCTATCAATTGCATTGATTTCGGAATTACATCCTTTTTACCGTCATGCACAAGTAAGTGGATGTGGTTTGACGTAACAGTATAATTTAAAACGCAGAGTCCAAAACGCTTTTTGGCCTCAAATAACCAGGTCGTCCATCGCTTTTTATCTTTTTCGAACTTGAGGAGAAATTCTTTCTTATGGCATCGGTGAGTGATATGCCAAACATAACCTGGGAGATGATGTCGATTCGCACGAGCCATTGATAGTTATAGGGTCCCTTTGAATTGTGGAATATTGGTTTTAATTGTCGACCTTTCTTAAAACCGCTTTTTTGCCGCCAAAAAGGTGATTTTAAGAGCATAAACAACCCCACTTTTGACATCTATTTTAATAATTTTCAATGACTTAGTTTGGTCCGACAAGAATTCAACATCCCGTTTTCAGACCAGTAGCGCTTAATGAATGATTTGGGGATGAAATGATTATCCTCCTTTGGCTCAATTGCCAGCTTCACCTTCTTAGGAAACTTTTCTTTTCTTATTGTAGCCAATGACTTCGGCTTCCAACGCTCGTTGTATTTTTTTAGCCATACATGTTCAGCCAATATTTTTGCTGTGTTATTGATTCTA
>DATGCF010000112.1:0-6006 GCA_035312245.1 Desulfosalsimonadaceae bacterium | reverse complement strand
TATGGAATACAACGAAATCCAGTTGAGAAATTTTGACCGGGATGTCAACGCGTCGGGGGAGCAGCGATTCATATCGCCTTTTGTTGAGGGGACCGCCCGTTTTATGGACAAGCGGCTTGTCGTCAATGCCGGGGTCCGCTACGACAATGTGCGCAATTATGACGGAAGGGCAAAGGATACCGATCCCTTCAGGAACAGAGAGCCCTATGATGAAACCTATGAATCCGAGACATGGGACAACTTCTCCCCGAAAATAGGCCTCGTTTATCACCCCGACGACCTGACAACCCTGAGGACATCCTTTGTCTGCGGGTTCCGAACGCCCACTTTGTTTGAGCTCTACAAACCGCATGTGCGGGCCGGCGGTCGTTTTCTGCGGCGGGCCAACCCGGAACTGGACCCTGAAGAAATCCAATCCTGGGAAGCCGGTGCCGAGCGCATCTTTTTCGACAGTCTTTGGCTCCGGGCGACCTATTACCACTCACAAGTTTCTGATTATATTGAAAGCACAACGATCGCTGTTAATAAAGATACCGGTGCCAGGGATACGGAGAACCGGAACAAGTCCGAAGTCGAAATCAACGGGGTTGAAACCGAGCTGGAATATTTTATCGGCCACGGCTTGAGCACCTTTTTCAATTATACCTACAACCTCTCCAAGATAGAAGATGATGATGAAAACCCGGACCGGGAGGGCAATTATCTGGCCGGCGTCCCCCGGCATAAATTTCGTTCCGGCATCACCTATCAAAACCCGGCTATCATTAATGCCTCCGTTATGTTAAGGCATGACCGGCACATATACACAAATGACCTGAACACAGATAAAGCACCCAACTCCACGACATTGGACATTTCATTATGGCGCCGGATTTTTGACCTTGCGACCCTGCGGTTCACCATTGAAAACGCAACGGATGAGACGGAATATATTGAAGACGGAAGGATTTATTACGGCTCCGTTCAGTTTGACTTCTAAAACAAAGGAACATTCCAAATGCGATTGCTAAGCAAACTGCTAATTATGCTGCCGGTGCTGCTTTTAAGCGTACCGGCTTTCGGCCATCACCTCTGGATGTCTGTGGATGATGGAAGCTATACGGTCAACCGCGGCATCATTTCGGAGCGCACGGATGCCTATGATCCCGCCTGTGTTGAGGCGATCAATGCGTACGGTCAAGACGGCGCGCCGCTTACGGTGCAGCGCATCAATAAAGCCGAACAGGTGCGGTTTCAAACAGAGCCCCCGGCTGCAATGGTCAGTGTGATCAGCAAATGGGGGGACCGCGTCAACACCACCCGCGGCAAAAAACTGATGAGCCGATCAGAAGCCGAAGAGGCGGGTCTGACCGTGATCAGCGCGTTTTTTTCAACCCAATTTTCAAAAACCCTCTTTAAGCCGGCCGATCAGAACACCAAGCCGCTGGGGTTGAAGTTCGAAATCGTGCCCCAGCAATGCCCGCTTTCGGCAAAACCCGGCGAGCCGGTTGGTTTTAAAGTCTTATTTGAGGGCCGGCCGGTTGAAAATGCCCCTGTTTTTACGCAGGATGACCGGGAATTCCAAACCGATAAAAATGGAATGGTCCGCATTGCCTTTGAAAAAAACGGCGTCCACCTCCTTTATGCCAGTCACCAGAGCCCTGCGAAAAATGACAGCGGACTGGATTATTTGAAATTTATGACATTTTTAACATTTGAGGTAAAATAATGAGGCGATCGATTGTATTGGCATTTGCCATGATTTGGATGACCGTCCTGCCTGAGGGCGCGGCCGCCCATGGCACGGATTACCGCGTCATCGAGGAAGCGCCGGTAATTGCCACGGAATTCTTCTATTCGGACAAAAAGCCCATGCGCTATGCTGAAGTGCTGGTCTTCAGTCCGGAAAACGACGAGGTTGAGTATCAAAACGGCCGAACCGATCAAAACGGAAGGTTTGCCTTCTATCCGGAGAGCTCCGGGAAATGGCGGATTAAGGTCAACGACGGCATGGGTCACGCGGTCCGGGCCGAAGTCCCGGTCGATTTTCCGGAGACCGGCACCGGGGCGATCAAAGGATTGGCGGATAAAAACCATTCCGCGGCCGGGGGAGCATCCAAATGGATAAAAATCATCCTTGGCCTGAGCTTTGTGCTCAATCTTTTCCTGGGGTTGTATGTATGGAAAAACAGGCCGGTTCGCAGTTAAGCAGCAAGCGATTTGAATGAACAAAGGAGGCACATGAAGATATCGCGGACAAAAAAATATTTCGTGCCGGCATTGGTGCTTGTTTTGATTTTTGCGCTCAGTGCCGGTGCGCCGGCCGCTGAAAAGGGCCGGCTTTACGTGGTCGGCATGGGACCGGCGGGCGCAGACCTGGCCGCCCCGCGGGCGCTTGACATTATCCAAAAAGCCGATGTATTTCTCTGTTCACCGGGTATGCCCGATAAATTCCATATGTTTGAGGAATATATCGATCCGGAGAAAGTCGCGTTTAATCCATGGGAAAACATTATCGGGGAAAAAGCCGGTCAGCTGAAAAAATCCGATCCGCAGACCTGGCGGGCCAAGGCGGAAAAGCAAAGAGAGAAGGTGCAGCACTTTGTCCTTGATCAAATAAAAGACGAAAAGATCGTTGTCATGATGGACGGTGGTGACCCCTGCATCTACGGGCCATCCCTTCATTATCTGCTGGAAGGTTTTGATCCGGCGCTTTTCGAAGTGATTCCCGGGATGAGCGCTTTAAATGCGGCCGGGGCGGCGCTCAAGAAATCGCTTACGCCGGGTTCCGCCCGATTCGTTCTTTTGACCTCGCCGCGGTCCATGTTCGGGGAAAACTGGGAAAAAGAAGACGAGATATTAAGGGACCTGGCCAAGTATGACGCCACCCTGGTCTGGTACATGTCGATCCGCTCCATGGAAAGGGTAGTTGAAAAACTCAACAAATACTATCCGCCGGATCTACCGATTGCCATTGTCTATTATGCCGGATATCCGGACAAACAGAAGGTGCTTAGAAGCCGCCTGGAAACCATTTTAAAAGATGTCCGGAAAATGGATGAAAAATGGCTGGGACTTTTTATCGCCGGCGAATGCGCCAAGTAAAAAAGCTTGGCTTAAAGGATAAACCCGATGCATATATCTGAAGGTGTGTTATCCGCCCCGGTGCTGGCCTCAGGCGCGGCCTTTGCTGTTGCCGGCATTGCGGTGGGACTAAAAAAACTCGATAATGAGCGCATCCCGCAGGCCGGTATCCTGGCGGCGGCATTTTTCGTGGCCTCGCTGGTGCATGTGCCCATCGGCCCATCCAGTGTGCACCTGGTATTAAACGGCATCGTGGGGCTGCTGCTGGGATGGGCCGCCTTTCCGGTCATTGCCGTGGCCCTGTTGCTGCAAGCCGTATTATTCCAATTCGGCGGCATTACGACCCTGGGGGTCAATACCCTGATTATGGCCGGTCCGGCAGTGGGCTGCTACTATCTCTGCGGCCCCTTTGTCAAAAAGGGAAATACCATCGCTTTGGCCGGGGCGTTTGCCTGCGGCGCCCTGGCCATCCTCTTATCAGCGCTGTGTGTGGCCGGCGCCCTGGTGCTGACGGGCGAAGCTTTCCTTGAAATCTCAGTGGCGCTGGTGGGCGCCCATATTGTTGTCATGATGATTGAAGGCATTGTCACCATGTTCTGCGTGGCGTTTTTAAAAAAGGTGCAGCCGGAGATGCTGCCAATAAAGCAAACCCGGGGAAAAATCCCGCAAGAAAAACCTTGAGCCCATGATCAGCGAGACCTTTGCATTCGGCGACAGTGTCATCCACCGGCTGGATCCCCGGCTGCGGGTTGTTTTCGCCGTGCTGTTCAGCATATTGACAGCAATATCGAACCGTTTCCCGGCGGTTTTCTTTGCGCTGTTTCTGGCGGTCTGCCTGGTGGGCTTATCCCGGATTCCGGTAAAAAAGGTTCTGCTCCGGCTGGCCCTGGTCAACGGCCTGGTACTGTTTATATGGCTGGTTCTGCCGTGGACGTATGAAGGGACCCCGGTACTGGAAATCGGGCCCCTGGTGGTCTCTTCGGAAGGATTGCGCCTGTGTGCGCTGATCACCATAAAATCCAATGCCATCATTTTAGCGTTAATTGCGCTCATATCCACTATGCCCGTTGCCACGCTGGGATATGCGCTGCATCATCTGCGCCTGCCGGACAAGCTCGTGTATCTCCTTTTGATGACATACCGCTATATTTTTGTCATTGAAACCGAATACCAGCAGCTGGCCCGAGCCGCCCGCGTTCGCTGCTTTACGCCCGGCACCAACCTGCACACCTACAAAACCTATGCCTATCTGATAGGAATGCTGTTTGTCCGCGCTTCAGCGCGCGCCCAGCGGGTGCATCAGGCCATGGTCTGCCGGGGGTTTGCCGGCAGATTCTATTGTCTGCATGAATTCGCCTTTAAAAAATCCGACTGGGCGTGGGGCTTTGGCATGGCGGTCGGCTTAATCGCACTGGGAGGACTCGAATGGGCGCTGATCATTTAGTCATCGATTTGGAAAATATCCGCTTTACCTATCCGGACGGCCGATCCGTACTTTCAGGATTATCCTTTAAATTGGCCGAAGGCGCCCGGGCCGGCCTTATCGGCCCCAACGGCAGCGGCAAAACCACTCTTCTGCATATGCTGATGGGGCTTATTCCGCCAACTGACGGCACAATCCGCCTTTTCGGCCGGGAAATGCACGCTGAAACGGATTTCCGGGAATCCCGCAAAAAGATCGGGCTGGTCTTTCAGAACGCGGATGACCAACTCTTTTCCCCCACGGTTTTGGAAGACGTGGCGTTCGGTCCTTTGAACCTGGGGGCCGGCCCTTCAGAAGCCAAAGAGATCGCCGCAAAAACATTGGAAGACCTAAGCCTCACCGGTTTTGAGGACCGGATCTCCTATCGGCTCTCCGGCGGAGAGAAAAAACTGGTGGCCATGGCCACCGTGCTGGCCATGGACCCGGCCGTACTTGTCATGGATGAGCCGACCACGGGCCTGGATGAAGAAACCAATGATCGGATTGTCAATATTTTAAATGCACTTGATAAAACCCTGCTCATTGTCTCCCACGAATACAACTTTCTTGCCCGCACAACAAAGGAGTTTTACGGCATGCGCGATGGAAAGGTTTCTTACGCCGGCGACTCCACCAAACTACACACGCATTATCACGCCCATGCCGCGGGCGAGGTGCCCCACAAGCATATATAATTAAAAAGGCTTAGGGTGCATAGGGTATAGGGTATAGGAACAATATCCTTTATTTCAGAATCAGGTGTCAGGCACTTCGGCTGCTGTCATTTCGAGCGGCAGCGGGAAATCTTTCATGCAAGATTCCTCGTCGCTGGCGCGCTTCGAAATGACAAGAGCCGCAGGCGTTAGTTATCGGCCCGGCCTCTCGACCGTTTCCCGGGCACCACCGCCTGCTTCTGCTTCTCCTTGCCGGCGGCTGTCTTCTCAACGAAAATGGGACGGCCGGACGGCCAATCGGCCTCGGTATGATACATCAATGTGGCGATGGTTGACGGCGACGGGGTAAAAATCTGGATCTGTTCGGGCGCGAATTTGAGTTCTTTGCGAGCGAATTCTTTCAAGTGCTGCATGTCTTTCAGGGTGCAGCCCGGGTAGGCGGCGATGAAATAACAGGTCAGAAACTGCTCTTTCCCTATTTGCCGGTTCTTTTCATGAAACCATTGGATAAATTGCCGGGTCTTTTCAATGTCCGGCTTTCCCATAAGCGACAGGATATGATCCTCTGAATGCTCCGGGGCGATCTTTAACTGGCCGGAGATGTGATGCTTGATCAGGGTTTCAAGATATCTATTCCCCTGATTGCGATCGGCCAGGATCAGGTCATGGCGGATGCCGGAGCCCACAAAAACCTTTTTGATGCCCGGAATTTTACGGATTTTCTCAAGGAGGCGCACCTGGCGGGCGTGATTGACGGGCATGTGCTTACAGGGCTCGGGCGTCAGGCAACGCTTTTGCCGGCAGGCC
>DATGCF010000111.1:0-4067 GCA_035312245.1 Desulfosalsimonadaceae bacterium | reverse complement strand
CCTCGCCGGCGGAGCCGGTCTTGGCTATATTATTTTCTCTCAAAACCGCAGCTATATCCGGCTGTCTGCTGAATATCAGAATACAAATTATGATGCGGCGGTAGTCGATTACGGAACCTCGACAAATACGGAGGACCGAAGCGACAATATTTTGTCCGGCAATCTGGAGTTAAACTATCAGCTCCGCTCCCACATGGATCTTTATTCCACCTACAGCTACATTCATACCAATTCGAATGTCAGCATCTACGATTATGACCGGCATATTGTGGAGGCGGGTGTTTCATTTTCCTTCTGAGTAACTTCAATCGTACTCAGTCCCGCGCGAGCGGGACGGTTCTCGTACTCGTAATCGTACTCGAAAAAATCAAAAGCCGATTACGAGTACGAGTGCGAATCAGCAGAGATAGAATTTTTAACAAATTTATATCATTAAGTTATTTTTAGCTCGGTCCCGGGCGCACGGCCCGGGGGGGAATACTTCTAAATAACTTTGGGGATTAGGTATTAGATAAAAAAATCAAAAGCTTAGGGGGGAAACGCATCATGCCGCTGCCAAAAACCGAATTCGATGCCATTGAGGTGGGCACAGGACCCGGAGGTGCCACCGTTTCAAGGGAGCTTTCCAAGGCCGGGAAAAAAGTGCTGATCCTTGAATGGGGGGATTATGAACCAACCCGCGGATCGGCTGCCCAGGTGATTCCACAGGCATCCATCCCGGGGAAAAGCCTGTTTCTGACCAATCAGATGCTGGCCACGATTCGCGGCATTACCACCGGCGGCAGCTCCATGTTTTACTGCGCCTCCGCCTTTGATCCCCCGGTTGATATGCTGAAATCCTACGGCGTCGACATTTCAGAAGAAGCTTCAGAAATTAAAGAAGATGTTCCAATCGCTCCATTATCCGACGATCTCATGGGGCCAGGCCCGCAGCGATTTCTCGATAGCGCCGGAAACATGGGGTATAATGTCCACAAATTAAATAAATTTATCTACCAGGAAAAGTGCCGGCTGAATTGCCAGCTATGCACTTACGGCTGCCCTTACGGGGCCAAATGGAACGCCCGGCATTTTGTGGATGAAGCCGTTGAAAACGGTGCCGTCATTATTAACCATGCCAAAGTCTCCAAGGCACTCGTTGAAAACAACAAAGCCGTGGGCGTTGAATACCGGCACAACCGGGAAACGTTTCAGGCATTTGCCCCGGTCACTATTATTGCCGCCGGCGGCCTGGGCTCGCCCATGATTCTTCGCAAAAGCGGCATGGAAGCCACCGGTTATGATTTCTTCTTTGACCCCCTGGTCTATGTGTACGGAAAAATCAAGGGTCTGGGCAGCGGCAAATCCGTGCCCATGAGTACGGGCGTGCATTTTGCGGATGACGGGATTGTGATGACTGATTTTAACTTACCGCAGCTGCTGAAAATCATACTTGATGTAGAAATTATGCAATTCAAGCAGGCATTCTCATTCGCCAATACCCTGCCGATTATGATCAAAAGCCGCGACAATCTCGGTGGTGAGCTTTCCAAAACCGGATGGGTTAAAAAGACCCTGACCAAAAGCGATAAGCTCAAACTGCACAAAGGGGCCGTGCATGCCAAGCGCATTCTTCAGAATGCTGGTGCATCAGACATTTATCAAAGCTGGGTGGTGGCTGCCCACCCGGGCGGCACAGTTAGAATCGGTAAAAATATTGATGCAAACCTTAAAACACCGTTTGACAACCTTTACGTCTGCGACTGCTCCGTTATCCCCCAGGAAATGGGCCTGCCACCGACATGGACGCTACTTTCCCTGGGTAAACGCCTGGCGAAGCATCTGACGACCGCAGACGCCGGTATACAGAAGGAAGACGCAAAGCCTTCAGTGTCATTCGATGATGAAGCTGAACCCCAAAAGGCCGTAAGCGCATAGCTGGGGACAATAAATCTCTCGCAAAGCCGCCAGGGACGTAAATGCCTTCTGATCTACTAAATACTATATATCGTTATTCCAAATTGTTCCGCTACTGTTATTCCGAGGAACGCCAGTGACGAGGAATCTTATTGTAAAGATTTCTCGCTGTCGCTCGAAATGACAGTATGGACGGATTTTCAGGGCCTTTTTGAGTTACTTTCTGCTAAAATACCGAGGCTGCGGCATAAATCGCCTCTTAGAAAAAAATTCTCTGCGTCTTTAGCGATCTCTGGGAGATAAAGCGAGATCAAATAATAAATAATCAATCAAGGAAGCTGCTTTCGGAGGATATTGTTGATGAGCCCAGGCAATGCGCCGTCACCGCCCCCGGTCGGAATATATAAAAAATCCGACCTTGATCGAAGCGAACCCTCATTTCGGGCCGGCGTTGTCCGGCAGTTTTTGATGACCCGGGAGGTCCGCGAACTAATCGCTGCATTGATCCCGGAAGTTTTAACTGTTTGGGCGGATCGCAGCCTTTTCAAAAACGTCATCTCCCGCATGATGGGCAAAAGCCTGCAGCAAAGCTTTGCCGGACCTGATATTTTGGGCAATGCCAAAGACCTTCAGCAGCTTTTTCAAGACCCGGCAATGATTGAAAGCCTGGCCGCCCGCCTGCCGGAAGTATTCCACGGATTGACTGAAGCGGCGGCGAACGCGCTTAAAACCATTGAATCTCTCCCTGCCGAAGAGAAACAAGCCATCTTAAAAGATATGGTGTCCGGGATCGCCGGCGGCGGCTCGGGAGACATGATTACCCGGGCGGCCCGCATTTTAAATGATATCCACCATTCCGACCCTGAATTCTTCGCCCGGATGCTTGAACCCGGATTTGCCAAGTGGGTGGAATCCGTCGATTTCGGGGAAATCCGGGAGGCGATGGAAAATTCCGGTACAGATATTCGGGCCATTGTCCAAATGGCTAACCATATTGTCTGGCAATACCCCGCCAAAGTGGTGGTCGGCCTGTCCGTGCTGCCCCTGCTGCTAAACCGCATTCTGGAAGCGCTTGATATATCGCTTGAAAAATTAAATGACCTTCCCCCGGACCTTCTAACCGATGTCATCTGCGGATTTATTCGGGATCTGGAAGGTCCGGCCATTGCCGGGCTGGCCAATGAACTGGCAGAGATGGCCAGAAAAATCCATACCGGAAGCGCCCTTTTGGGGGATGCGGGAAATCCCCAAATCTATAAGACCCTTTCCGGAAAACTGGATGAAATCATGGACCGAACCGATCCGGCTGCGCTTTGGAAGTCCCGGATCATGCTGAGTGAATTAAAAGATCAGGTCAATCAGGCTTTTTTTGATGCCGCCGCCCGAAAAGACGAATTCATTCAAGCGGAAATGGAAAAAAAACCGGTGCTTGCCAATATCCGCAGGCGGGCGGTCAACCGGCGGCTTGCCTTTCTGGACACCCTGGATGATGAAACCGTCACCGGATCATTGGCCCGGGCGGTTGACGCATATGATATCCAGGAAACCGCCGAATTGATAAACAATACCTTGCGGCTTTTAAACCGCCTCTATGACACCCGGCCTGAGGCGGCCGCCGGGTTTATCCGCCAGTTTACGGACGCCATTGATCTGGATGAACTCTCGGATGCGGCTCGCAACCTGCTGGAAGACAGCCAGGCGGAATTAAAACCGGCTGCCCGGGCGGTTGTGCCGGGGCTGGTCTGCTGGGTATGTGAAATCCTTACACCGGAAGATGATGAATTTGAATCCGAGGCCGCCCAGGCGCGCGAGGCCCTGGCAAACCTCTTTACCCTGATGGAGGCGTAAGCCATGCAGCTCTTCCATGACGTGGCCAACCAGCTTGAATGCCAGCCGCTGATTGACTGGAAGGCCTTGGAGCGGCCGGTGGTTGGCTATACCTGTTCCCAGGTGCCGGCTGAAATCTTTTATGCCGCCGGCATTCTGCCCATGCGAATGCGCGGCATTGAAACAGACGGCATGGATATCGGGGACGCCTATTACGGCCCGTTTATCTGCAGTTTTCCCAAATGCCTGCTCCAGCTCGCGGGCAAGGGCGCATTCAAATTTATTGACGGCCTCGTGATCACCCCGGGCTGTGACGCCATGCGGCGGCTGGATGAATGCTGGCG
>DATGCF010000110.1:0-2074 GCA_035312245.1 Desulfosalsimonadaceae bacterium | reverse complement strand
TGCCTGATTTTGGATGATTTTATTGGCCTCCATTGTCAGCAGCATCGCCTGGTGGATTTGCTGCTGATAGCAATCCGTGGTCAGGGCGGCCCAATCGACAACTTGATCCAAAGACCGGCCGATGGCATCTTTTTGATACGGATAAAAGTAGTCTGGATCATTTTCAGAAATAGTTACTATTTGGCCCACATTTTCCCTGCTTTCCACAGGGAATTTCTCTCTTTCCCGATTCACAACGGCAAAGAGGATCAAACCTTCGGATTTTGCCGATTCAATACTGGTTAAAACATAATTATTAGTATTCTCAAACCCATAGCCGGCAAGTACGTTGCGCAGCAAATCTGTTGCCTGCCGCATGCTTTCAAATTTCTGCCCCGTATCGCCGTCTTCCGGCACCTCATTGAGATTTTTCCCATAGGCCCACCGATAGGTGTCCGCAACCTTTATCTCAAGCCCTTCATTAACCTGCTTGGAAGTAATTTCTTCTAAACCCACGGTAGACCGTGCCAGATAAGGCAGCGCTGCGGCCCCTTCATTGATGGCTTTCCCGGCCTGATATGTCGAAAGGGTAATAGGGACAAAAAACAAGGGGGCACATGCGATAAAACAAATCATTATGAATAATAGTGAAGTTAGGCGCATGGATTGAATCCCCCTTTATCCTTCGGATTATCTGTTAAACCGGGTATTGCCCCAATAATTTGATTTGCGGCGAAATCGATAAAATTAATGCCATGAAGCCGGGCAAAATTTTGGCCGTAACGTAAGTGTATGTTTATATTATAAAGTTTAAATGAGAAAGCGCAAAAAATTTTACTTATTTAATGAAAATGATGAATGCGCTATTTTTTTCTCAAATGCGCGCCCATTTAAAAAATTTCCCCATCCAGCCGAGCAGCTTTTCCGGGGCATTGGCCTTTTTCCATTCACCGGCGGCGAATTTGTTCGCCTCGGCAAGTGTCGGATAGACGTGGATGGTACCCAGTATTTTGTTTAAGCCCAGTCCGTGTTTCATGGCCAGCACATATTCGGCGATCACATCGCCTGCATGGGCGCCGACAATGGTGACACCCAGAATTTTATCGGTCTTGCCCCGGGTTAATACCTTTAAGAAGCCGCTTTCCTCGGATTCCGCGATGGCCCGGTCCAGTTCCTTTAAATCATATCGGGTCATTTTATATTCAATCCCCTTTTCCATGGCCTGGACCTCGTTTAATCCCACCCGGGCCACTTCCGGGTCGGTAAAGGTGGTCCACGGAATGACCCGGTAATCGACCTTGAATTTTTTGAATCTGCCGAATAAGGCGTTCACGGCGGCGAACCAGGCCTGGTGGGCCGCTGTATGCGTAAACTGATAGGGCCCGGCCACATCCCCGGCACAGAATATGTTGGGGATCCGGGTTCGGAGGTACTCATCCACGGCAATGGTTCCGTCCGGATTGCGCGTGACGCCCAAATCTTCAAGGCCGAGCCCCTCGGCATTGGCTTTCCGGCCGACGGCCACCAGGATCGCGTCGAATCCCACGCGGACCGTCTGTCCGGCGTGTTCACATAAAAGCGTTTTTTCCCCGTTTTGCACCTCAACCGCCTTTGCCTGGTGATCGGTCAGGACGGCAATGCCTTCGGATTCAAACTGCCGCCGCATGAATTCGGCCACATCCGGATCCTCCCGGCCCATGATCTGGGCGGCCATCTCCACCTGGGTGACTTGGGAACCAAGGCGGGCAAACGTCTGCGCCATTTCGCATCCGATGGGCCCGCCGCCCAGCACCACCAAACGCGGCGGCAGCTCTGTCAGCTGCCATACCGTATCCGAGGTCAGGTACTCGACCTGGTCAAGACCCGGAATCGGCGGAACAAACGGCCGGGCGCCGGTGGCTACCACGATGTTTCTTGTGGTGAGGGTTTTTCCGTTAACAGAGACGCGATAGGGGGTTTCAATTCTGGCTTCCCCCGTATAGCAGTCAACGCCTAGCCCGGTATAGCGCTCCACGGAATCGTGCGGTTCTATTTTTTGAATAATACCCTTCACCCGACCCATGATACCGGCGAATTCGTAGTCCGCATGGGCGCT
>DATGCF010000109.1:0-27070 GCA_035312245.1 Desulfosalsimonadaceae bacterium | reverse complement strand
TTAATGAAAACCCCGCCCGCGGACCCGAATTACAAAAAGCTGAAAACCATTGAACGCCATATCCAATACGGCTCTGAGCTAAGCAATCAACTGCTGGGCTTTGCCCGGGGCGGGCAGTACCAGGTCAAAACGATGAACTTAAACCCGCTCATCCGAATGAGCGCCAAAATGTTTTCCAGCACCCGGAAAGAGATCATCTGCCACACCCGGCTGGATCCGGATATCTGGTCGGTGGCGGCGGACCCCGGACAGATCGAGCAGGTGTTGATGAACCTTTTTGTTAATGCCTGCCAGGCCATGTCCGATAGGGGCGAAATCCATATTCAGACCGAAAACATCACCCTTAGCGAGTTCCAACTGGCCACCTTTCAGGCCACCCCCGGCAGCTATGTCAAGATTTCCGTAACAGATACGGGGATCGGCATGGATGATCAAACCCAGCAGAAAATATTTGAACCCTTCTTTACCACCAAACAGCAGGGCGAGGGCACCGGCCTCGGCCTTTCCTCGGTCTACGGCATTGTCAAGCACCATGGAGGCTACATCACCGTATACAGCGAAATTGGCAAAGGCACCACGTTTAACATTTACCTGCCGGCCACGCAAAAAGCGCCGGCTGAGGAAAAAGAGCTCACCGATACCCTGCTCAAAGGGTCTGAAACCATCCTGGTGGTCGATGATGAGAAAATTATCGCAGAAACCGGACAGATCATGCTCGAAGAACTGGGCTACACGGTTTTAACCGCAAATAGCGGCCAGGCTGCTATGGAGACCTACTCCCAAAATAAAGACCGGATCGCCCTCGTGATACTGGATATGATCATGCCCAACATGAGCGGCCGGGAGACGTTTGAGGCCTTAAAAAGGGCCAACCCGGATATCCATGTCCTGCTCGCCAGCGGCTACAGCGTCAACGGAACGGCCACCGAGTTGCTTCGACAGGGCTGCAGCGGCTTTATCCAAAAGCCCTTTAACCTTATCCAACTCTCGAAGAAGGTTAGGGAAGTAATAGATGGGGATAAATGACCTGTTTCACCCCTCCCCCCGCAGTGGGGAGGGGTTGGGTGGGGTGGGTGGGGGGCATCACCCGGAAAACCGCTCCACCGGATTCTCACAAACCGGCGCATCACTGCCGCGGAAAAGCCCGCGGGCACAGGACATCTTCTGGCCGTCGCCCATTAAAAAAACCGTATCATGGCTGCGGATTGGGGTGTTCGGGTCCAGATTGTAGATGGTTTCATCCCCGCGCTTGATGGCCAGGAGATTAATCCCGTATGCCTTGCGAAGCTGGATGTCCTGGATAGTTTTGCCCGCCACCGCCGAATCCTCATGAACTCTTACCACGCTGATCTCAATGTCCGGAATATGGTGTTTTAAATCCCCGACCGATGCGGGCGACGGCACCGCCTGACTCCGGAACATGTCATATCCGGCGGAGCGGACTTCAGCGGTCAAGCGTTCAATATCATCTCTAGGGACCAGATATTTCATGAGCACCCGGTTGAAGATCTCAATGGAGGTCTCGAATTCCTCGGGGATTACGTCATCCGCGCCTGCGGCATAAAGCTCTTCCACATTATCCACGAACCGGGTACGCACCACCAGATAAATCTGCGGATTCAGCCCCTTGACGTTCTCAATAATCCCATAGAGGGACGCCGGGTCACCGACGGTCACCACCAAGGCCTTGGCTGTCTCCACCCGGGCGTGCTGCAGCACCGGTTCATGGGCCGCATCCCCAAAGGAGATGGGCTCCCCCTTTTCCTGTTCTTCGCGCACGGTATCGGCATTTAATTCAATAATCACATAGTCGATGCCCGCAAATTTGGCTGCCCGGGCCAGATTCCGGCCGTTTATCCCCATGCCCACGATAATCAAATGACCGCTTAAATCATCAAACACCGGGTCCGGCAAGGCCCGCAGTCCCCGGATCAGCCAGGAGGGAATCGGCAGAGACCTTACCAGCATCCGGGCAAAAGCCGGCGCCGCCATCATTATCAATGGCGCCAGCGCCATGGTCACCACGGAAACCGATAAAAAAAGCTGATAATACCGGCCCTGCAGCAGCCCTTGGTCGATCCCCAACCTCGCCAGCACAAACGAGAACTCGCCCACCTGGGCTAATGCCAGGCCGATCAGGACGGCGGTTTCAAACGGGAGGCCCAGAAACACGGCGGATGCCCCACAGACCAGAAACTTTATCAGGATTACCGCCAAAACGATTGCCCCAATCAGCAGCGGATTGGCGATCAAAAACTGGAGGTCCAGCAGCATGCCGATGGAGACAAAAAAGAAGCTGGTAAAAATATCGCGTACCGGCATAATATTGCCAAACGCCTGATGGCTGTACTCGGATTCCGAAATGGTGAGCCCGGCCAGAAAAGCGCCCAGGGCCAATGAGAGGCCGAGGCTTGATGTCAGCCAGGCAACCGCCAGTCCCAGTAAAAGAATGGTCAAAAGAAAGAGTTCCTGGCTCCGGGTCCGCGCGATTTCATGCAGAAACCGGGGCACCACCCACCTGGAGGCCACATAAAGAAAAGCGATCATCCCGATGGTTTTTAACAGAAGCATCAATAGGGCGCTTCCGATGGCCGCAGATTCCCCGGCCAGGATCGGAGTGAGGAGCATCATGGGGACAATCACAATGTCCTGATAGATGAGGACGCCGAGGGCGGTCCGGCCGTGGTGGGTGGTGGTCTCGGCCCGCTGCTGCATGATTTTCATGACAATGGCCGTACTGCTCAATGCCACCAGAAAGCCGAAAAAAATCGCCCGGGACGCCCCGTAGCCGGACAGAATGGCGATCATAAATACGCATCCGATGGTCAAACCCACCTGCAGCGTTCCGCCGATCAGCACCGCCCGCTTGATTTTCATCAGATTTTTAATGGAAAATTCAATGCCGATGGTAAAAAGCAGCAGAATCACCCCGATTTCCGCCAGGGTTTCGATGTCATGGACGTATTCGGCGCCGATCAGCCCGAATCCGTGGGGGCCGGCCATCACGCCGGTGATGAGAAACCCGACAATCGCCGGGATATTGATTTTCTGAAAAACAAAGTTTACCGCGGTGGAGAGGGCAAAAATGATGACAATCTCTTTTAACAGATGAATTTCCATAACAGCCTGCCTAAGTCCGATCCCCGATTCAATTCTCGTTCATACTGACAGATGCATATATAACGCATTCCGCCTGAAAACGCCATATGATGTCAACCGTCACCTGCATTGTGCTTAAGCCGCAAAAAACGCCTGACCAGTAAATGCCAGGCATTTGCATTTCCTTGGACCAAAACCTGTTTGATTTTTAGAATCGTTGGGATGCCATATAGGCAATGCCAACCGAAAATAATGGCACGTTTTTTGATTAATCTTCATATACGGACTTATGCCGGGCAAACATAAACGAGCGGCCGTTTGTATTCCGAAAATGCTATATCCGGGGCCCGTATCAAACCCTTGATTGCATTAGCTAAAATCAGTCAGTGTCAGCGCTGTATGGCCAGTTGCCCCACTAAAAATGAAGAATCCGACAAAACGTCGATAAACCGGGTGGCCAACAAACGTTTACAGTCCATCTTTTACGCGTTCAAACGGGTGCTGGCAGACAGCGTTGAGGCTGCCATTGAACTGAGGATCGAGCAGCAAAATTGAAACATTCGCTCCATACGACTGAATTGAAAACCGGTTTACTGAATTGCCGCCGATTTTTTAAACACCGGTATATACCCAAACTATCAAGCTGGGTCCTCATTATTGCCATTCTAAGCATTTCCGCGCCCTTGCCCGGGGCATCAAGGCCCGCCGCCTGTTTGAAAAAGCCGCACCATACATTCAGCCTATACTTGGAAAACGATGCCTTTATTGGCGAGGATGACCAGTATACCAACGGAATCAAACTCACCTGGAGCCGGTTCGGATTACCCGGACTCCCCGACGATGCATGGCTTCACAAATGGCTATATCCGGCGGTTCGGTCCTTCGGCTTTGATGCCGCAGATGGATCGGAAAAAGCCATTACCTTCTCCATCGGCCAGAATATTTTCACCCCCGATGATATTAAAGAGGAGCAGTTGATCAAGGGTGATCGGCCCTATGCCGGGTTCACCTACATTGAACTTGGATTTCATAAGAGACGGCTCCATCACATGCACACCCTGGGGCTCTGCGTCGGCATTGTCGGCCCGGCTTCCTATGCCGAAAATTTGCAGTCTGCCTTACATGACATCATAGACAGCAATGGGGTAAAGGGGTGGGACAATCAGCTGAAAAACGAACCGGTGATAGGCATTTTCTACGACTATAAAAAAAGGCTCCTGGCCACTGGATTGCGCGGCCGATTCGGCAGCGATCTGATCTTTAACACCGGCGGCACCCTGAGCAATGCCCTGACCGCCTATAACTTAGGCCTTTTATATCGATGGGGCTGGAATATTCCGGTGGACTGCGGCAACTTTCCCATCCAGCCCGCCGCCTGCTTTAATGCGGAAATGGAAAAAGAACTCTGCCTAAAGCCGAAAACCCGATTTGGCGCGCATCTTTTCTTATCAGCCAACGGCCGGGCGGTGCTGCATAATATTTTCCTGGATGGCAACACGTTTCGGGATAGCCACAGCGTGGATAAAAAGCCATTTGTCGGGACCTTCATGAGCGGGATAGGACTTAATTCCGGCCGGATCAAAACAGTGCTCGCCTGTGTCTACCAGACCAAAGAATTCGACATGCAAAACGACGAGCAAATATTCGGCTCACTTACCTTCGCATTTAGATATTAAAAATTCTGCCAAACGGAAAACAACCGCACCTTGGGCACCGACGCCCAAAAAAACCGGAAAGCGCTTTTGCGCCGAAAAGATTCAGGTGGTAGCCCGGAGTGTCAGAAAAAACTGTTGCCGCATCATAGCGCCGCCCCATGTTGGACCAGTCCCAGTTGCCGATCAGCCGCTCAGACAGCCGGTTTTCTTTGAGCCGGTTCCAGGCATAGTCATTTTATTGCACCTCAGCACCGTATTTTATGCCCTGACGGCCCACGCGAAAACCGACTCCCGGCACGCCGACATTTTCCGCTTCCAGATAGAATTCAATAATGTCGGTTTCATTCGGGTCATCATAAGGCTTGAATCATTTTTTTCATTTTTCTCATACTCGACCGCCTTTCTTAATTCTTAAAAAAGAGTTATAAAATTTGATAATTAAAAACAGAAGGAGAAAGAAAAAGGAATGGCTTTTAATTTTTTATAATATTGTCAAGCTGTTAAAAATAAACAGGAGTGTAACGTTACAAACAAACTGATTTTAATGGTAACGTTATATAACGTTACGATAACGCCGGAACGCCCGACTGAATCAATTTTATCCGAACCGCGCAATCTTAAGGCTTGGCCCAGAAACATGGCACATTTCTTGTAGACAAAATCTGACAAACCGCACAATGCACCCGGCTAAAGGGCACAACCCGGGTTTATCCAATTTTCTTTAACACCTCCAATGCATTATAAAAGGAGTACGGAAGAAACAGGCAATATGAAAACAGCAATCAACCAAATCTTTCACCACCTGCGATACAGCCGCTACAAACTGATCTTATTGATTCTTGCCGCCGGACTCGGGGCATTTACGCTACAGCGCCTGATCATATACGTGGCCGCCGTTCATGACAGCGCTGCCGAACTCAACCGGATGCATATTTTAACCGCATTTGTCCGGGGCCTGCAGTTTGATCTAGTGGCCACGGGCATGCTGGCCGCTCCCATTGTCCTGCTGCTTCTGATTTTCCCCCCAGTTTTTGATAAAAACCCTGCCTTCCGTATGGCGATCTCCCTGCTCACGGCTATGGCAGCCACAGCCATACTGATCATCTGCCTGGCGGATTTCCTGTTCTTCCTTGAATTCGGCACAAGACTGGATGAAAAGGTGATTGAATACTGGCAATATGACTATATCCATAAAATACTCATCCAAAAATTCCACATTATTCCCATACTCATAGGGGGCCTGATGGCTCTGATCGGACTGGGGCTGGTATTTTATAAAAAACTCTTCCCCTGCCTTGAAAGGCCCGCGTCAGGCATTGCCAACTTTGCATGCTTTCTTTTGATCACCGCCCTCCTTGCGGTAAGCATTCGCGGCTCCATTGGGCCCAAACCCCTTAATACCGGCCCGGCGTATTTCAGTCCGTCCAATAGAGTGGCGCAGCTGACCCTGAACGGCCTGTTTACCCTTCGGGAGGCCACCTACAGCCGCATGGCCAGGGGGCGGGATGTGGACAAATTATACGATCTTTTACCGAAAAATAAGGCATTCCGAATCACCCGGGACCATTTAAAAACCGATCAGGATCAATGGATATTCACGGACAGACATTCGCTTGACCGAAAAACAGACCCCGGAAAAACGCAAAAGGACTATAACGTGGTGCTGGTGGTAATGGAAAGCACCTCCTGGCCCTACATCGAGCCTATGGGCGGAATGGCCGAATTAACGCCGAACCTGAACCGGCTGGCTGAAAACGGCATTTTAATGAAAAACTGCTTTTCCGTCGGCACCCGCACAACCCGCGCCTTCAGCGGCCTGATCGCCGGATTCCCCGATCTGCCGGGAGAAAGCATCACCACCCGGGAGGGCAGCGTGGGAAAGATCCGGACCATCGGCAGCATCCTGTCAGAAAGAGGCTACCGGACGATGTTTATTTACGGCGGGCAGCCCTATTATGATCACCGGCAGTCGTTTCTGGGCAGCAACGGCTTCAATGATCTTGTTTTTGACGATGAATTTCCGCAAAAAACCTTTCGCAAACACCTGGGCTGGTGCGACGAGGATTTATTCAATGCCGCCCATCAGACATTTGCAAAACAGAATAAGCCCTTTTTCAGCGTGCTGTTAACCCTTTCATTTCACCGGGATTTCAGCATCCCCAAAGGTAAAATCACGGCCGCATATCCAAATCATCGCCATGTCAAGCAAATCAAATGCATCCAATATATGGACTGGGCCATCGGCCAATTTATGGAGAAGGCCCGGCAGGCCGATTATTTTGAAAACACCCTGTTCGTATTTACCGCGGACCACTGCGGCGGGTTTTTAAGCAAAGAGCCGGAGCCCACGGCCCAGCGCATCCCATTTTTGATATACGCCCCGGAGATTTTGGGCTCAGACGGCCGGGTCATCAGCCAGGTATGCAGCCAGACCGATATTGCCCCCACAATTATGGATCTTTTAGGCGGCACCTACAGGCACCAATTTTTCGGATCCAGCGTACTCTCAAAAATTCCGAACAAAGCCGGGGCGCTCCTCCAGGATGGCCACGGCATCCTATCCTATATTGATCACCGGCAGTATATGGTCAGAGTGGTGCCCCACCGGGAAAAAGCGGATTTGTATCGATTTCAGCCGCCGGACCATCTAAATCCACTGAAAATCACGCCGGAAACCGCCAAAATCCGGTCGAAATTGAAAAACCGATGCATTGCCATGATTCAAACCGCGGCGGCGGTCTATCACAAGCAGACCAGTCAGCTGCCAGAAACGCCTGAATAAGGCCGGATACCGGCTGAGCAAGGGAAAAACAATTTCGCGCCCCGACCGCTGCCGCACTTCCTGCACTTACTGCGGCAGCCTGTGAAACAATGAAGGATTCCTTTTCGCGTTTAGCCCAAAAAACAGCAGGCAGCCGGACTGTTTAAATCCGACTGCCTGCTGACATGGAGAGAGCAGGAGGTTGTAAATGCTCCGCTTCTCAAAAATGCAAACCACATGCCAAACACCGAGTTGAAATTTATAACGCCCAAGTTTCATCGTCTGCTTCCGGGACGCAAACGTTTGATAGACACTGTTCGCATGATCGCGTATCGGGGGGAAACAGCCATGGCTGGCTTGTTGCTCGGACCGAGGTGAATATGTTTGATGCCCGGCGATTGCTGCAAGGTCTATTTGTCAATGCCGCCGATATTTTACCCGACATCGAGGGCCAACGCCTGCGCGCACGGACTCACAATGCATCGACACCGGCGGATAATCGATTGATCGTCGGTTTTTTAGACGAGCTCAACAAAGCTGAGATAGAATATCCCGAAAGTTGAGCTAGTAAAAAGTGAAATTTGAGGCCGTTTTGGTGTCGCCGCATTTTCACAGAGGTAAAGTGTTCTGAATTTATCAATTACCTAAATGGCATGGATAGCTTCTTGACTTGCACCTCTGTAAGCGGTTTGGCGCCCAGTCCGTACTGGTGCAAATCCTCATCGGTTCCCGGCATTGCCACCCACTTGCCATCTTCCTTATCCAGGTATGTCCATTTGATCTGGCCGTCCACAAGGGGCACCACACCTCTAAAGCTGGTGAGTTCACCGTTTATAAATTCGGTCATCAGAACACTCTCGCCCCTTGCCATTTTTACTGCTGCCTCGGTATGATGACAATCTGCGCATTTACGGGCTTCGCTGGCCGGAGAGATCGAGTGCGTATAGTAAGGCACGTAATCCACAAACTTCTTGCCCTTGTAAACGAATGTTTGCGCGTTTCCCGCCGTTACCTTGCCCTCGTAATTAACCAGAAGCAGCCAGTCCTTGCCGGCAATAAAATTGCCCTTTCTGGTTTTCTCTTTGAGAAAATTGTCGAAATGGCAGTTGTAGCAGGCAATCGTGTTGGTAACGTGGCAGGCTGTGCAGTCTATATTCTCATAATGGGTAATGTGCTCCCTGTTGGCGCTCTCACCCGCCGCATGACAGTTCTCACATTCGGCTTTCACGGCATTGGGGGCGCGCTGGGAATTGTATATTCTGCCATCCCCGTGTACATCCCTCCCATCATGACAGTCCGTGCAAACAAGCCCCGCGGAGAAATGTACATCGATAATCCCGGCTTCCTCATCCATGGCAATGGCCTTGCCCGCCCGGGTGTGGCAGCCAAGGCACAATTCCTTTTGTTTTGCCCTGGCAACGGAAAAACCCATTTCATTCCCCTCTTCTTTGGCATGGCATTGATCGCAGGAAGAAGCGTGGCATTGTTTGCACCCGAGATCATCATAGGGCATTTTCGTGATCTGCATGAATCCATCCTCCGCCTCATACATATTCTTCATCCCCCGGCCCGTTGCATGCAGTGAATTATTGTAAAAACTGCATTGACAGCACGGATCTTTCTCCTTTGCGAACACGGACGGCAAAAACTCTGTGAGTACAACACCCGCAAGACAGATAAATAAAAAAATGGCAGCCGCACAAACGATCACTGGTGAAATCTGCTGTTTCATGTGACCTCCTTTAAAAAAACATACGTTGCGGGAGAAGCGTTTGGCATGCCCTGTAATTTGCCGCAATCACAGTTAATTGAAAATCATTGCAACTCCTGTACCAACAAAAAGCAATTTATTACCGGAATACCAGTGCTGTAAAAAATAATGACGGCCTAAAGTCCAGTAAATACATAGTGGCACGCTTTTTGATAAGTTATTCGGCAGGTGGCCGCAGCACCGTATGAGAAAATAAAACAAATATAAATCAGGGAAATTGTTTATGCCTACATCAACACAAGATATTACGCCTGAAATCATGAATGCCCATTCTCCGAAGCGGATCCGGGATTTGCTCTGGGCATACAGCCAGGGGCACCATATCGATTGTACACCGGAACTTGAGATCGTGCCGGCCGATTTTTTTAACCAGGGGGAGTGGACCAAGGGCTACATCTTTTTATGTCGATTCACGGGGACGATTGATAATGCCCTGTTCAACTTCAGAAAATGCTACACCAGGGGCCGCTACCAAAATTTCTGCCAAAATGCCATGAACGCGGCCTGGGTGGCCAACCGGTATTTGAAAAAGGATTACAGCCGGTTTAAAAAAGCGGGGTTTGAAATACCGGAAAACTTGTTCACGCTCCAGGACTTCACGCTAAGAAAATGCATGGAAGATGACACCGATTGTCCGCCAATGACCATCTATGATTTTATCTACATTGCCGATGAAGGCAATCAAGTAGTCGTGGAAGTGATGCTGGATAAAATAATGGCTTTTGAGCATCATCCGGAGACGGATCTTGATCAAATCTTCCTCGTCGGGGATTTTAAAGTCATTGCACTAGGAAAAATCAGCCGCTGCCAGCGTTGCCTGGCCAACTATCCCGCCGCTAACGAAGATTCTGAAGAGTCTGAAATGATTCGCATCGCCAATAAACGCCTGCAAGCCATCTACTATGCCTTTAAGCGGGCCGGAATTTGTTACAATGAAAGGTTTTTCACATAGCCATGAATCTTAAAGCTCTAGACAGGGACATTTCTCCGGATTCATGTTTGCCCATGGCACTGCGCTATGCGGCATACACTATCTTAATATTTGCCGCGACCAGCTCGCTTCCGGCATTTCTTCAGGATGGAAGCATCGCGGCTTTTAAAGAAGGCGGCTGGGTCGAATGGTGTCAATTAATCCTTCTTGGTGCAACCAGCGGCCTATATTTTTACGAAGCATTTTTCAGCCATCACCATCAAACAATCTTTCACTTTCTGGGCTGCCTGTCCGCCTTTGCAGCGATCCGGGAAATGGATGCCTTTCTCGACCGCGTAATCCCTTTAATGGGCTGGAAAATCGGGTTTTTAGTTATCCTTTATGCCCTGTTCTCGGCATATGCCCATAGAAAAGTCTTTTTAAGACAAATACGGATCTTCTTAAAAACGCATTCCGTGGTCATCCTTTGGGCAGGATTTATTATTGCCGTACCTATCGGCCAGCTGCTTGGCCATGGGGATTTCCTTCAGGCGTTAATGGGGGACAATTATGAGCGCAACTATAAGCGGGTAATTGAAGAAACCCTTGAACTTATTGGATATATACTGGTGTTCGCGGGCACCGTCGAGGCGGCAGTAGAATATCTGTGTCACCGTTAAACGGGGCATGTGCAGAAAATCGCCATTGGTAACAACGGCCTATACCCGCACACACCCCGGAGCAATGGACGCTTGACCCATCAATTGCCCAGTGTATCCGCGACTGCCTCTTTTTGAACATGCTCATCCCACTTTTCACCCCACAAATCCGGAACCGTCTCTTCGACCGGCACAATGGATTCAAAGGAAACATTCATTCCATGAAAAATGCGTTTCAATTCATTTTCATCCGGCGCCAGCCATATGCAGTAACGCCACCCCTCGGCCTCGTTGATATAGGTCCGAACCCAGGTGGCAGATTCAATATTCGCCATTTTTCGCCAATTGTCCTGCACTACGTTACAGTCTATGTTGGGATCGTGATGCACCACCATAAATTTTTGTTTTTTTGCCATGATAAGCCTCCTCTTATTCATTGATTGTGCTTTTAAACAATACCGGGATGGCCGCTCCATTCCGACATTCCAAAACGCCGATCCGGATTTTAGGCATTTACCCTTATTCTTTTATATAGCATCATCTGTGCCAAATCGGTGAAGCTATGGTCAGGGCAGGAGAAACTCTCGGGATAATAAATTTAAATTACATACCGGTTATCTGTGTCGGGGGGCTGCTTAAAGTTTGAAAAAGCAGCAGGCAGCCGGACGATTTAAATCCGACTGCCTGCTGACAAGGAGAGAGAAGGAGGTTGTAAATGCTCCGATTATTTACAATGCAAGCCCCATACCAAATTGCCAGTTTGAATTAATTATAGGCTCATCAAAAGTCGATTCCGGGACGGAAAAGAAAAAAGTTCAAGACCGCGGCGCGCAAACCCCGAGGAATGCAGCGCAACAAAGATATTGGACTTTTTGCGAAGCCGTCAATTAATACATGTACAAAAACCGGGTTATGCCGATACAGAGGCATTTTTGCAGAAAGTAACGTAAAAATACGCTCAAAATCTGTCCTTCTCTAATCAGCCGTATTTCATTCCGACAAAACGTAACGTGCAGGTAACGCTACCTTAACAGCCAATCCCCGTTCCCTGCCGCCCGCAAGCGCAAAAAATGCCCATATAGCGGTACTATTCACTTCTGGTATTTATTTTGCATTATTAAATGGATTTAACTTTTGCCAAATTATTCATTCTATCCAACCAAAAATAGGAGCCAAAATGAAACAAACAGATGTACTGGTAATCGGCGGGAGCGCGGCCGGAATTGTGGCGGCCACAACAGCCAAATCCTTTCATCCGGACAAATCGGTGATGCTGATCCGAAAAGACCGGGATGTCCTGGTACCCTGCGGCATCCCCTATATCTTCGGGACCCTGGAAAGCAGCGAGAAAAACGTGGTGCCGGATGCGGTATTGGCCAATGCCGGGGTGGAACTTAAAATTGACGAGGTTTTAGCTATTGATCAAAGCTTAAAAACCTGCCGAACCGCGGACAACACGGAAATCGCCTTTGACAAACTCATTATGGCAACCGGTTCCACGCCGATCAAGCCCGGCTGGCTGGCGGGCGCGGACCTGGAAAATGTATTTACCATCCCCAAAAACAAAGACTATCTGGATGACGTGAAATCCGGCTTAAACGGGCATCAGCAGGTGGCCGTGGTCGGTGGCGGATTTATCGGTGTGGAACTGGCTGATGAACTGGCCAAAACCGGTAAAACCGTTACCCTGATTGAGATGATGCCCTATATTCTGAGTGCGGCATTTGACCAGGAATTCGCGGTAAGGGCCCAAAAAACGCTGGAAGACCGGGGCATCCCGGTTAAAGCCGGCTCGGGCATCAAAAAAATTAACGGCCGGGAAAAAGTAACCGGATTAACGTTAACCAATGGTGAAATCCTGGATACGGATGCGGTGATTTTGTCCGTCGGCTATCAGCCCAACACTGCATTGGCTGAAAAAACCGGGCTTTCCATCAATGAAATGGGGTTTATCAAGGTAAATGAATACATGCGCACCGAAAATCCGGATATCTTCGCGGTCGGCGACTGCGCGGAAAAGTACAGCTTTGTCACCCGCACGCTTAAAGGTACCATGCTTGCCTCAACCGCCTGCGCAGAAGCCCGTATCTCGGGAATGAACCTTTATAAACTCTCCACAGTGCGTTCCTTCGGCGGCACCATTTCCATTTACTGCACGGCCATCGGAGATATGGCCTTTGGCGCGGCCGGGGTAACCGAAAACCTGGCCAATGAGCGCGGGTTTGAAATCATTACCGGCACCTTCGAGGGCGTGGACCGGCATCCCGGCACCCTGCCGGACACCCAGCCCCAGGCGGTGAAACTGATTGCCGCCCGGGATTCCGGGATCGTTTTAGGCGGGGAAGTCATCGGCGGCAAATCCACCGGAGAATTAACCAACCTGATCGGCTTCATCATTCAAAGCCGTATGAGTGTCGACGCGGTGTTAACCGCCCAGATCGGAACTCATCCGCTCTTAACCGCCCCGCCCACCGCCTATCCCCTGATCAAGGCGGCGGAGGCGATTGCGCGGCAAAGAAAAACATTCGCTTAAAAAATTGTCATTTCGAGCGGCAGCGAGAAATCTTTAAATCGAATTTATCCCGCAAGTTTTTCCGCCTGCTCGAGTAAAAGCGATTTTAAGCGGTCCAGGGTAACGGGATACGGCTGGATGGGAATTCCCATCCAGTCCGAGTATTCCAGGAGTTCCTCGGCATGCTCGGCCATGTATTCATCCATGAACCCAATGCCGTCGAGCACCATGGCCCCGCCCGTATGCTTGGGAAAATTCTCGTTGGCCAGGCCCTTGTCCCAGCCCTTATACACCTGATGGCGGAATTTGATCCAGCCGGGGGTTAGCCACAGCACCTTTTCACCGCCCGCCCAGGCATCGCGCTCGGACTCACTGGCCAGCATATCCATACAGTGCGTGGCATTAATCCGGGCAATGTTGCCGCCCTGCTCCGCGATGATCGTATCAATGGTCCGGGTCGGATTGTTGGCATTCACGTAGCAGAACTTGCCGCCGTAAACCACCAGGATTTTATCCGTCTTCTGCCGGGCGCGCTCAATTTTGGCCGGCAGCTGATTTTCCAGTTCGCGGGGGCTTTCATGCAGGCCAGGGGTGGTATAATACACATGATCGGCATCCAGAAAGCCCTGGCTACGCAGATAGTTTAACTCCAGGCTCAATGTGCCACAGGACACAATGGCGATATCCTCAAATGATACGTCCGACATAACAAACTCCTTAGTTAGCGGTTTCTTTAAGCCTCTTCATGATGCTTGGGAACTGTTCCATGTTGGTATGCGGCAGAAACAGGGCTGAGGTAAACTCATCCATGAAACTGGTATTGGTTGAAAAATCCAGATACGTCATGGCATTGCAGACCTCTTTGGCGGTTTTGCGATGCGCATCCGACAAAAGCGCCATATAGGCACCGCCGATGCTGCTGTTGCCATCGTATTGAAATTTATTCCGATCAATGTCCGGCAGCAGACCGATGGCGATCGATTTCTCAATATCCAGAAACTGACCGAACCCGCCGGTGATAATGACCCGATCGATCATGTCAAAAGTTACCCCGACCTGATTTAGAAGTACGGTAAACCCGGCATAGACCGCGCCTTTGGAACGAAGGAGGTTGTCGATATCCGATTCCGTATAAACCAGATCCTCCTCCATGGGCGTTTCATTGGCATAAGCCAGGATATAAGCCGGTTCATCCCCGATCGCCCCCATCCGAGGGTGGTCCGCCGGCAACTGAAACTTGCCGCGCTGGTCAATGATGCCGACGAGCATCATCTCGGATAAAAGCTCGATCATGCCGGAGCCGCAAATCCCCCGGGGCGCATCATCGGCGATCGTTTTGAGCGTAGGATCAAATGTATAGGGGTCAATGGTGACACCTTCAATGGCGCCTTCCTCGGCCCGCATCCCCCATCGGATGCCGCCGCCCTCAAATGCCGGACCGGCCGAGCAGGAGGCGCAGATAAGCCAGTCTTGATTGCCCAGCACAATTTCGCCATTGGTGCCCACGTCGATGAACAGGGTCAATTCCGATTCCCTGTTCAGCCCGGAGTAGAGAACGCCGGAGACGATATCCCCGCCCACATAGCTGGCCGGACCCGGCATCACATATACCGCGGCATTGGGATTGGCCTTTAAGCCGATATTGCCGCTCTTTAACACCGGAAATTCTGAAATCGACGGGATATAGGGTTCCCGCCGGATATAGCGCGGCTCGATTTTAAGCAGGAGGTGCGTCATAGTAGTGTTTCCGGAGACCACGACATTATGGATCTCCTTAAAATCAACGCCCACGCCGTCAACCGCCTCCTTAATCAGGGTATTGATGGTGGAGAGCGCCAGGGTGCTCAGCTTTTTCACGCCGTTTTTCTCCGCGCAGACGATCCGGTTAATCACATCATCGCCGCAGGAAGACTGTCGGTTGTGCCCGGAGGTGGCTGCCAGAATCCGGCCGCCGATCATATCCACCAGATAGACGACGATGGTAGTGGTGCCGATATCAATGGCCAGACCCAGGTCGGATTGGCTGGTATCACCCGGCTCCACCGCGACCACCTCGCTTGAACAGGATTTATGCATGAGCAATGCGGTTACCCGCCAATTCTCATTCCGCATGCTGGCCGCCAGTTCCTGCATCACTTCAAGACCAATGCTGAGGCGGCTGGTATCCACGCCTTTCTGCGCAAGCCCGCGCCGCAGGCGATCCAGATCACTCACAGAATCATCAAGGGTTGGGGGGGTCAGCTCCATGGGAACCTTTTCCAGCATGGGCTGGACATCGGTAACCAGGCCCTGGAGTTTGCGGGTCACTTCCTCGCCCATGCCGGCCACCTTGAGCTTTCGCTCAATGGTCTCTTCCGGCACGCGCACCCACACCGGCCCTTTCACCCGGGTCTGGCAGGCCAGCACATACCCCTTCTGCTTTTCCCGGTCTGAGAGCAGCGCCGTTTCGGTTTTTTCAATCTCCCCGGACTCAATGATTAGTTTGCATTTACCGCACGCCCCCTTGCCGTTGCAAGAGGCATTGATGTAGACATCCGCTTTTCTGGCCGCATCCAGGAGGGTTTCGCCCGCCTCGACGTCAACCGACTTTTCATCGGGCTGGAATTTCACGGTATATTCGCCGGCGGCCTCGGCCGCTTCATCGGATTCACTCAGTCTTTTCGACCCCTTGTTCATAAACCAGATAGGGCACGCGCTCCGGTATTTGCAGTAAAGCTCCGGGTCCCGGCACGCCAGACATTCATCGCATAGATAGATATTGTGCTTCATGCACTTATAACTGGTTTCTCGTTCAGGATGGTTCACGCACTTACCCATAAATTTACCTCCGATATTCATTTAATTCGCGTTTTCATCAGATTCAAAAAGTGTATCCCGCTAAGCCGCAAAGGCCGCAAAGCCTTGTCAGGGTCAGCCGAAAAAACCTTGAATCCCAAACAGCCGTTTCTTTGCCCGGTCCGGCCGGCAATCAAACGCGACTCAGCTCTTCGTCAATGGCCTTGCAGAGTTCGGCTTCCGGATGTACCCCGACCAGCCGCTGACATTCGGTGCCGTGATTAAATAAAATCATGGTTGGGATATTATGCACGGCAAAACGGCTTCTTAACCGCTCAAGCTGATCAATATTTACCTCCACCAGCTTGATGCGACTGCCGTAGCGGCGGTCCAGCCGATCCAGAATGCTCACTTGGGCACGGCACGGCGCTGACCAGGGGGTTTCAAAACAGGCCAGGCAGATGCCATCGGCGATTAAAGGATCAAAGCCTTTCTCATTTTTCAGGGTTTCAGTTGTCATGATCCACCGAAACTCGATATTCCCGCATAAATTCTGCTGAAAATGGAACCTAAATTAAAGGTTAACTATATTCAATATTTATGCCAGATTCCGCAGAAAGTTCACAGACTGGACAGCACCGGCGAACAAATAAAAAATGGAATGTTCGCTTGACAACATAGGTAACGATTCGTAACGTTAGGTAACAAACTGTAACGACTCATCCTGTAAAGGAAATAAGCATGCAGAAAAAAAGCGTTTGGAGCGATCAATTTGCCGAGCGCCTGCTAGATTCCATGGCGGAAGGCGTATTCACTTTAGACACCGAAGGCCGGATCACCTCATGGAATCCGGCCATGGAGCGGATCACCGGCTACACCTCGGAGGAAGCCGTCGGCCAGTCCTGCCAGCTGCTTAAATTCTCAAAATGCTTTGACCAGACCTGCCCGTCCGCCATCTCGGAATGCGGCATTTTCAAAAAAGGGATAGTAGATCCCACAGAATGCCAGCTTCAGCATAAAAACGGCCGGTATATATCGATTATCAAAAATGCCCGGGTGGTAAAAAACCAAAAGGATGCGCCCATCGGCGTAGTGGAGACCGTTACCGACCTCACCGAACTCACCCAGGCGCGGCAGAAGGTTGAAGAGGCCCAGCGCAAATTGGTGGAGGTCTATCAGTTCGGCAATATCATCGGCAAAAGCCACGCCATGCAGGAAATCTTTAACGCCATCCGGGTGGCGGCAAAAAGCGACGCCACCGTCTTGATCCAGGGCGAATCCGGCACCGGCAAAGAGCTTGTGGCCAGCGCCATCCACTACAACAGTGAACGGGGGGCGTGTCCCATGGTAACGGTCAATTGCAGTGCGCTCACGGAATCCCTGCTGGAAAGCGAGATCTTCGGCCATGTCAGGGGCGCCTTCACCGGCGCCCATAGGGACCGAACCGGGCGCTTTGAGGAGGCGGACACCGGCACCATTTTTCTTGATGAAATCGGCGATGTCAGCCCATTTATCCAGTTAAAACTCTTGCGGGCCATCCAGGAAAAGCAGATCGAACGCGTGGGCGAATCCCGGAAGCGAAATGTGGACATTCGGATTATTACCGCCACCCACAAAGACTTCTACGGCCTTGTGCAGACCGGGAATTTCCGCGAAGACCTGTATTACCGGCTGAAGGTGTTTCCCATATATCTGCCGCCGCTTCGAAACCGCCGGGAGGATATACCGCTTCTGACCCGGCATTTCATCCAAAAGTTCAATAAAAAAACCGGCAAGCAGATCCAGGATCTGTCGCCGGATGCCATGCGAATTCTCATGGATTACAACTGGCCGGGCAATGTCCGCGAGCTTGAAAACGCCATGGAGCACGCTTTTGTTTTGTCCACCGGCGACCAGATCGGTATTTTTGACCTGCCTGTGGAAATCCGGCAGATGGAATACTATTCGGCCCGTCCGCCGGAAACCCGCAGTCACCAGCCAAAGACGCACCAGAAAGTCACTAAAACGCTCCTGCTTGAGCTGCTGCATGAATGCGACTGGAACAAGGCGGAAGTCGCCCGGCAGCTGGGGCGAAGCCGGACCTCGATATGGAAGTATATGAAAAAATATGATATTCCCTTGGAAGGCCCCAATCATTCGGCATAGTGGAGTCAGGAAGTGAGCAGGCTGCCAAAGCCCGCTCACTTCCTGATCCGGGAGGGTGACAAGTTAGGAGGTAATGCCAAACCCGTTTATAATTTATGCAATTTATATACCAGAAATGATATCCAAACTATTTAAACCCCGCTACCCCTATCTGGCCTGGATTCAGGTGGAAATCACCTCCCAGTGCAACAGCAGCTGCCTGTACTGTCCCCAGCATGCCTACCGCGACCAGTGGCAGGCAAATAGACTTTCCCGCAAAGCCTTTGAATCCATGACACCAGCCTTTAAAAAAACCCGGCTGGTCTATCTTCAGGGCTGGGGCGAGCCGCTTTTGCACCCCGGATTTTTCGATATGGTCAACATGGCCAAATCAGCGGGTGCCAAAGTCGGCACCACTACCAACGGCACCCTGCTGAGCCGGCCCGTGGCCAACCAGATGGCGGCCGAAGGGGTGGATATCATCGGGTTTTCGCTGGCGGGCATCACCGAGGCAAATGATCAGATCCGTAAAGGCACCCGTATAAGCACAGTCAAACGGGCCATCTACGATCTCCAGGAGGCGAAGAAAAAGCACGGAAGCCGGGCGCCGGCCATACATATCGCCCATATGCTGCTCCGTTCCAACCTTAGTGAAATCGAAAACTTGCCGAATTTTTTCGCTGATCTCGGGGTGGACCAGGTGGTGGTCAGCTCCCTCTCCCTGGTCACGAATCCGGAATTTGGCAAAGAGGCCATATTGGCTGACACCCCGGAGCAGTGGGCCGCCCTTACCCGAAAAATTCAAAAAACCCGGGCAGCGGCCGCCCAAAAAGGCGTCGACATGCACTTTCAGCTGGTATCCCCCTTTGCCGAGGCCGGGCCCTGCGATGAAAATGTCTGCCATGCCCTGGTGGTCGGGGCCGGCGGCAATGTCTCGCCGTGCGTGATGACCAATGTACCGGTAACCGGTGAAACCACCTATTATTTTGACCAAATGCCGTATCCCCTGCCGCACATGAGTTTCGGCAATATCATGGATCAACCCATCAATGAAATCTGGCGCCAGCCGGACTACAAGCATTTCCGTCGCGCATTTGCAACCCCGGACTTGCCGGCCATGTGCCGAAAATGCTATAAAAGCCGCATGAAAACAATTGAGCTGGCTGGCGACAACACAGCCCGTGACTTGGTTCCGGATTTCTGATTAAAGGCCGCAGCATAATGGCTGATTTCAAAAATAGCACTCAAACCGATCTTCCCGCAAATGTCACGGAGATCATCCTGGAGAGCATCTCCGAAGGGGTGTTCACCGTGGATAAGGACTGGCGGATCACCTCGTTTAACCGGGCGGCGGAGGAAATCACCGGCGTTCCCCGGGAGGAGGCTATCGGCAAACACTGCTGGGAGGTTTTCCGATCCAACATGTGTGAATCCGCCTGCGCGCTGCGGCGGACCATGGCCGAGGAGACCCCGATTGTCAATTCTTCCACCTATTTTATCAACAACGAGCGCCGCCGGATCCCGGTGACCGTGTCCACGGCCGTCATGCGGGATGAAAAAGGCAATGTGATCGGCGGGGTGGAGACCTTCCGGGATGTAAGCCAGGTGGAGGAGCTCAGGAAAGAGTTAGACGGCCGCTACCAGATGGGCGACATGGTGAGCCGAAGCCCGGGCATGCAGAAAATTTTCGCGCTGATTCCCCAAGTCGCCGCCAGTGACAGCACGGTGCTGATCCGGGGTGAGACCGGCACCGGCAAGGAGCTTCTGGCGCGCGCCATCCACGAGCAAAGCCTCCGCAGGGGCAAACCCTTTGTGGCCATCAACTGCGGGGCCCTGCCAGACACCCTGCTGGAATCCGAACTCTTCGGGTATAAGGCGGGCGCGTTTACCAACGCGGTCAAAGACAAGCCCGGCCATTTCTCCGCTGCTAATGGCGGCACCCTTCTCTTGGATGAAATCGGCGATATCAGCCCAGCCTTCCAGGTGAAGCTGCTGCGCGTGCTCCAGGATAAAACCTACCAGCCCTTAGGCTCCACAGAGACCCATACAACCGATGTCCGGGTGCTTGCCGCCACCCACCAGGACCTTTCCCAAATGGTGGCAGAGGGGAGGTTCCGGCAGGATCTGTACTATCGGATCAACGTGGTCACCCTGGCCCTGCCGCCGCTAAGAGAGCGAAAAGAGGACATTCCGATGCTTTGTGAACGGATCATCGCCCGGATGAACAGAATGCGGGGGCGCGCGGTTGCCGGTATCTCCCAGGAAGCCCTGGCTGTACTCATGTCCCATGATTATCCCGGTAACATCCGTGAGCTTGAAAACATCATCGAGCATGCCTTTATCCTGTGCCCGGATGAAATGATCATGCCTGCCCATCTGCCCGAGCACTTGCGGCCCAGCCGGCCGGAAGTCTGCGCGGTGGACGCCGGCACCATGCAGGCGGCCAAACGCTCCGTGGAAGCCCAGACCATTCTCGATGCCATGGCGCGCAATAATTACAACCGCCAGGCCGCCGCCCGGGATCTGGGTATCCACAAAAGCACCCTGTTCCGCAAAATCAAGGCCTTGGATATCGACCTGCCCGAGACGGACGGCCGGTCCAGTCGGAGAGAATAAACAAAAATTCAAGGAAATTGGGACCATTTTAGCAGAGTAAGAGTAAGATTAAGAGCAAGATTAAGAGTAAGGGCACGATTAAGACAGGGAATCCACCTACTCCTCAATATACTTACGATAAGCCGCATCCGCCTTTGCAAGCACATGATCAAGCTCCCGCGGATTCTCCAGGTCATGGTCGCAGCCGCAGCCCAGGCACTCCCTATGGGACCGGACCGGAAAAAACCGGCAGGGCAGCACCTTCCCGGTTTCATCCCGGCGCCGGCCGCGTAAATCTTCATTAGGCAAAAGCGAGGCATTGGACCTTCCGTAATAATACCAATTGGTGAGCGTGCAGCCGCCGCCGAGTTCCGGGGTCGGACAGGAGCAGATGGTATAGGGCGTGTCAAAAAATTTCATGGAGGAAAAAATGGTGCCCCGGGCCAGATACTGAATGTTGGCGAATTCAAAAGCGAGCTCTTTATTTAACAGATGGGCTTTGTTGTTTTTATGCATGGACCGAATCCAGGTCGGGGTATACTTGCCGGTCACCGGCAGTATCTCCCAATCCGGATAGGTCGCCTCAAAAAGCGTCTCCAGACAATATTGCGCGGAACCGTTTTTGCGAAGGGAAAGGAGCCGCTCAAAGAGCACCTCATATTTGGCATCCGTATCCGGCAGGTTTCCATACCGGCGCCTGAGCGACTCATACCGGGCCATGAGCCGGTCCAGCAGCCGGCGACTCTCTTTTTCTGAAAGCCGGTTAAAAACCTGACCGTCCTTTTTCAGGTCGTCCACAATGCCAGCGCTCCGGCAGGCGCAATGCCCAATGTATACCGGGTTGGCCGTTAAAATGTCCTGCCACACCTCCTGGATCGACAAGACCCGGCCGTTTAGTATATAGTTTAAACCGATATCCCGGAGTTTGGTAATCGTCTCTCCGGGCAACTGGCTGAGCCACCAGGGCAGAAGCACGATCAGTTCATGGATCACCGGCACGGTGGTCTCCCGCCGCCACAACAGGTAGTCTCCGATTTTATCCGCCATGCGCCGGGCCACGGAGCGTTTCAACCCTTTGGACTCATCCTTTATCAGCGCCTGCATAATCATTTTTCGCAGCTGTCTTTTCTCAACGGCTGAGATCTCGGTATGCAAAGATGCCGGGTTAGCCCGCCGGATATCCCGCAACCGCTGCAAAAGCGCTGAAAGTTCGCTTCGCGCAATGGGCCAGCGGCGCTTGAGCTCCCTTACTTCCGGCGGATCGCAGGGATCTTGTGGCAGATCAAGTTCGCCCGGGTGCATGTCGGTATGATGGTGCATGAAAATTGTTCCTTATTATCTTTAAAAAAACATGAAGTTCCGTACTTAAACGGGGCGGACCGATTTTTCAATCACATTTTCAAATGCAACTTAAAAAGTCGCAGAATGGCATTGGTTCGGGCAACACCATTGCATAATTGCAACCAAAACACACCCATTCCCGCCACGCCAGCTTACCTGGATATAAAACAAATTATTGATATAATTATATTTGAATATTTAACCAGTCATATTTACGGGTTTGGCATATTAAATGCAAATCCACTTATACAAAGGAGAAACACATGAGAATCGGGGTAACTGTCTGGGGAAATATTATATCACCGGTATTTGATGCTGCAACCACACTGCTTGTGACAGACGTCAACGCCGGGCGCATGGCTCATCAGGAGCGAATGCGGCTATACCCCGGATCCCCGGTGCATCAGGTGGAAACGCTCAAACAGGCCGGCGTTCAAGTTTTAATCTGCGGAGCGGTTTCCGAAGTCCCGGCGAACATGATTGAGGGGGCAGGCATCCGCTTGATTCCATTTATTACCGGCCAGGTGGACGAGGTGCTTCAGGCTTATTTAAGTCGAGAGCTGCCGGCGCCGGGCTTTTTGATGCCTGGCTGCGGCAGCCGGCGCCGCAGACGCCGCAGAAGACGAACCCATTAAAAATAATTATAAAACTATTTTAAATCATGATGGCAAAAAAAACGTTCAAGTTCAAGACGCCGCAAATCCCGAGGAATGAGGCGCACACTTAGGGCGTTGAATGACGAGGGATGCAGCGCAACGCAGAAATTGGACGCTTTATGAAGCCATCTTTAAGGAGGTGAACACTATGCCACAAGGCGACGGAACAGGACCGGAAGGGCAAGGCCCGATGACCGGCAGAGGTATGGGCCGATGCGGCGGAAACACCGACCGCCGGCCGAATTCCCGGCGTCCCGGCCGGCGAGCCGGACGCGGACAGAGCGGCGGTCAGGGCCGCAGCCTGGGTCAACGGATTGCCACCGGATTCAACAATCTCAGGCAGCGCGCCCGGGGCGGCAACGGCCGACCCAGCGTCGGGCGCGGGAGAAACAGCGCATAACGATAACTAAACAGCGCATTAATAAATAGAATTAAAACAAATGGAGGTGAGCACTATGCCAGCAGGAAACAGAACAGGTCCAATGGGCTACGGCCCGATGACTGGCCGCGCAGCCGGATTCTGCGCCGGGTACGACGCTCCGGGATATGCCAATCCGGGATTTGCCCGGGGCAGAGGTTTCGGACGCGGTCGCGGACTCGGATTCAGGGGCGGCCGGGGCCCCGGCTTTGGCCGTGGTTTCGGATTCGGCCCGAGATGGGGGGCGGCCTACTCCGGATACGGCTACTATCCGGCCCCTGCTGCCCCGGCGACGCAGGATGAACTCACGGCTCTGCGCCAGGAATCCGAAAACCTGAAAGCGGAACTCGATAACATCAACCAGCGGATTGCGGAACTCGACCCCGCATCCGAGTAGGAACGGCCAGAAAATTCAAGCTGCCGGCACTCGGCCGGCGGCTTGATTTAAAAATCAAAAAAGGAGCCACGCCCTATGAAAATCACCATCTTATACGACAATGACGCCTGGGATACCCGCCTGGAACCGGACTGGGGGTTTGCCGCTTTGATTGAGGCTTTTGGCCATACCATCTTATTTGATACCGGCGCCAAGGGGCAACTCCTCCTAGACAACATGAAAAAACTCAACATTTCGCCGGAATCCATCGAAGAGATATTTATCTCCCACGATCACTGGGACCATACCGGCGGTTTGCTCTCCATGCTGGATAAAAAGCCGGTCCGCGTCTACGTACCGGACACCATCTCGGCAGCACTGCCAGCCAGGGAGACCATTCCGATCAGCCTGTCAACCAAAATTCACAAACACATCTATTCCACCGGCACGCTCAAAAACATCGAACAGGCCATGTGCCTCCAGCAGGACGGCAGGGTCGTGGTCATTGTCGGCTGCTCCCACCCGGGTGTGGATACCATCCTCAAGTCAGCATCCGAAATCGGCGAGGTCTCCGCCTTAATCGGCGGCCTTCACGGATTCAGCAATTTCGAGGCCCTTGATTCACTGGACATGGTCTGCGCCACCCACTGCACCCAGCACAAACAGGAAATCCAATCCCGTTTTCCGCAGATCGCCACGCCGGGCGGGGCCGGTAAAGTGATCGAGTTTTAGACAGTAAAACACTGGCATTTAAAAGCAAACCATACCTTTTTGCCCACCTGGTAAGCTCGCCCTACCTATTCGGGCCACGGACAGTTGACCTATTACGCGTTGCGTAATATACTGCTTATACGATTCAATCAAACAGGACCGGCACCTGATCCCTTACTAAGGACTGAATAATCAATGGGTTATAAACGCATTATCATCAATCAGTTCGGCGGCCGGGATGTGCTCGAAATGGTTGAGGAGGAAAAACTTCCGGAACCCGGCCCCGGCGAAGTGCGCGTCAAAGTCCTGGTCACCAGCGCGGCATTTACGGACGTGATGATACGAAAGGGCATGTATCCCGAAGTAAAGGAAAACCCGCCCTTTGCCCTGGGCTATGATCTGGTGGGCGTGGTGGATAAGCTGGGAGACGGCGCTATCCGTTTCAAAATAGGCCAGCGGGTGGCCGATATGACGGTGATCGGCGCGTATGCCGAATACATCTGTCTGCCGGAAAAGCGCCTGACGCCTGTGCCGGATGACCTTGATCCGGCGGAAGCGGTCAGCATGATTTTAACCTATGTGACCGCCTACCAACTGCTTAACCGGGCAGCCAACGTCAAGGATGGCGGGCGCATTGTGGTGCATGGCGCCGGCGGGGCCGTTGGCACCGCCCTGCTACAGCTGGGCCGGCTGATGGATCTGGAAATGTACGGCACGGCCTCCGCGGCCAAGCAGGACCTGGTAGCGGCTCTCGGTGCCACGCCGATCGACTATCAATCAGAGGACTTTGCCGCCCGCGTCCCCCAAACCGCAGGGGAAGGCATTGATGCGGCCTTTGACCCCATCGGCGGCAAGAATTTCAAAAAATCCTTCAGCCTGCTCCGCAAAGGCGGCACCCTAGTGGCGTATGGCTTCTATAACGCGGTCACAGGCAGGGGCGGCTCCATTCCGCTTGATTTTTTCCGGCTGAAAATTTGGAATATGCTGCCGAACGGGCGATCCGCCATGTTTTACTCCATTGGCGCGCTTCGCCAAAAACATCCGGAATGGTTTTCAGAGGATCTGGACCAACTGTTCGACTTGCTTGAAAAGGGAAAGATAAAGCCCATCATTGCCGAACGCATGCCATTGGCAGACGTCAGGCGCGCCCACGAGCTGATTGAAAACAGCCGGGTCCAGGGAAAAATTGTTTTGACGGTCTCAAATACAGCCGCCTGAACTTCAACTCCCGCGAAACTGCTTGAAGGGGGTAAAAATGCGAAAACTTATGATCTGCTTTGCTGCCGGCTGCGCGGGGGCGCTGGTTAACAGCCTGGCCGTCTGGCTTTCCGGTAAATACGGTATCACGGATGTTTTCGGCGTGGCCATGGCGCCCGCATTGACCCCGGCATGGGTCTATCCGCGGATTGTCTGGGGCGGGATCTGGGGCTTTTTGTTTCTGCTGCCCATCTGGAATGCCCGGCCATTGGTAAAAGGCGCATTTTTAAGCATATTTCCCACCATCGCCCAGCTTTTGGTGGTATTTCCGATACAGGCCCACAAGGGTTATCTCGGTCTGGAGCTTGGTCTGCTGACCCCTTTGTTTGTGATCGTGTTTAACCTGATCTGGGGCTGGGCGGCCGCATTTTTAATTAAATTTGCCAGATAAAAAAGAGTCTGCCACCGGTGGATTGAAAAACTGACGGGCAAGCGGAGCCTATCGCTCTAAATATTCGAATCCGGCACGGTCAGCAGATCCATCAGTTCATTGCGCGAAAAGGTTTTAAGCACCCCGGGATCGTCTTCTTTTACAATATCCGCCATTAAATGCTTTTTGCGGGCAATAATGGCCGATATTTTTTCCTCAAGCGTGCCTTCGGTGACCAGCTTGAAAACCTGGACCCCGCGTTTCTGGGCGATACGGTGGACCCGGTCCGTTGCCTGGTCCTCCTTGGCGGCATTCCACCAGCGGTCATAATGGATCACAACCGAGCCGGCGGTTAAATCAATGCCTGTGCCGCCCGCTTTTAAGCTGCCGACAAATACGCGGCAGGCCGGATCCTCGTTGAACCGGTCAATCACCTGTTTCCGGTTCCGCGTGGCACCGGTCAGACTGACCGCATCAATGCCGCTGTCTTTTAAATAGAATTCAATCATCCGGATCATGGCCACAAACTGGCTGTACACCACCACCTTTTGACCGGTATCCAGGCAATTTGCCAACAGCTCCGTAAAAAGCTCCCATTTGCCGGAGTCCAGCGGTAGATTACCGGTCTCAAAGCGATCCGAATCGATGATTGCCGGGTGATCGCAAATCTGTTTAAGAAGGGTTAATAAAGCAAAAATGTGGATGTAAGGGATATCCGCATCCGCTTTTTCAAGGCTGCTGAGCAGGCCTCCGCCCCGATCATTGACCGCCTCCCGGTACAGCCGGACCGGGGTGCCGGTGAGCCGGCAGTAGCGGATATCTTCGATTTTTTCCGGCAGTTCGGTTAACACCGAGGACTTGAGCCGCCTGAGGGTAAACGGCGCGATCATCCGGTTTAATTCGATTTTTCGACGCTTTCCATGCCCCCGGCTGTCAAGATTTCCGTAGCGTGATTCAAAGGCCTCATCAGCGCCCAGATAACCGGGTAGACAAAGGTCCATCAGGGCTTTTAGTTCGGACAGACGGTTTTCAATCGGGGTGCCGGTCACCCCGAGTTTGATGCGGGCATTAATGGCCTGG